>DASWVP010000123.1:0-10686 GCA_036401175.1 Azospirillum sp.
GATCTTGGCCCGGTCGGCGAAGGCGCCGGCCACCTCGACGCTCCAGCCGGCGCCCCGCGCCCCCGCCGCGCCAAGGGCGGCCAGACCGGCGCTGGGGGCGCCCGGCGTGGCGATGATGGAGGCGCAGGACTCGGCGATCACGCCCTGCGGCGGCGGATCGGGCTCACCGGTCGTGTCGGGATCGATGTCGGCCAGGGTGCGCGCCGGCTCGGGCGCCGGGCGGGCGTAGCCGGCGTTCATCAGCTCGGCCACCATGCCGGCGCGTTCGCCCCGGCTGGTCTCGCCCAGCACGATGGCGACCAGCCGCCGCCCGCCGCGCACCGCCGACGCCACGAGGTTGTAGCCGGCGGCGCAGGTGAAGCCGGTCTTGATGCCGTCGGCGCCGGGGTAGTTGACCAGGAACCCGTTGACGGTGGTGTAGGACGCGCCCTTGTGCGCGAAGCCGCGCGTGGCGAACAGGCCGTAGCGGTCGGGGAAGTCGCGCAGCAGCGCCAGCGCCAGCACCGCCATATCGCGCGCCGTCACCACCTGCTCCGGGTGGTTGAGGCCGGACGCGTTGCGGAAGCGCGTGCGCCCCATGCCCAGCTCGCGCGCCTTGGCGGTCATGCGCTCGGCGAAGGCGGCCTCGCCGCCGCCCAGCCGTTCGGCCAGCACGACGGCGGCGTCGTTGGCCGATTCCACCAGCATGCCCAGCAGCGCGTCGCGCGCTTTGATGGTGGTTCCGGGCGCCAGTTCCAGCGACTGCCCGCCCTGCCCCGACGCGTGCGCCGACACCGGTAGCTCCTCGTCGAGCTTCAGCTCGCCGCGCGCCAGCGCCTCGAAGGCGAGGTAGGCAGTCATCATCTTGGTGGTCGAGGCGGGGAAGCTGCGCAGGTTGGCGTTCTCGGCGTGCAGGACCCGCCCGCCCTCGGCCTCCACCACCAGCGTGGCGCGCGCCGCCAGCGCCGGTGCCGCCGCCCCCGTCAGCAGCAGAGCCGCCCCAACGATCGCACGCGCCAGCCCGCCCCGCAGCCCGCCCATTGCCGCCATCGCCCCCGCTCCGCCCGAAAATGGGGTAACACGAAGGACAGGGCGGGCGAAAGCTCCGGGCGCGCCATGCCGCACAATGTCTTGCCGCGCACGCCGGTCCCGGCTACATCGCTGGCATGTCTTATCTTCGTCACATCCGCGCGTGCAACGCGCACGACCTCTCCGCCTACCGTCCGTTCGTGGTCGCGGGGGTGCGCGTCGGCTGGGTCCGCCACGCGCTGGCGCAGGAACTGCCGGGCGTCGATCCCGGCTTCGTGGCGACACCCGACCGGCTGACCCTGGCGCCGGAGGTGGGCGACTTCGAGGCGCGCTCGGCGGTCATGGCGCACGCGGCCGAATACCTCGTGGAGCGCGGCACCCTGCCCAAGCTGCGGGGCGAGTTCTACCCGGTGCTGCCGAAGTGGGGCGACGAGCCGCTGATGCGCGTCGACCGCGCCGCGGTGGCGCCGTTCGGCGTCGCCGCCTACGGGCTGCACGTCAACGGCTTCGTGCGGCGCGCCGACGGCGGCATCGACCTGTGGGTCGGCCGGCGCGCGCGGGACCGATCGGTGGCGCCCGGCCAGTTGGACAACCTCGTTGCCGGCGGCCAGCCCATCGGCCTGACGCTGGCCGAGAACCTGATCAAGGAGGCGCACGAGGAGGCCGGCATCGGCCCCGACCTGATCGCCCGCGCCACGCCGGTGGGCGCCGTCACCTATCTGATGGACTCCGCGCCCGGATTGAAGCCCGACACGCTGTTCCTCTACGACCTGGAACTCGACCCCGACTTCGAGCCGCGCAACACCGACGGCGAGGTCGAGGCGTACGAGCGCTGGCCGCTGGAGGAGGTGGCCTTGTCCGTGCGCACCACCGACCGCTGGAAGTTCAACGTGAACCTCGTGGTCATCGATTTCCTGATCCGCCACGGCCAGTTGACGCCCGAACACCCCGAATACCTGGACCTCGTGCTGGGCCTGCGGCGGGTGTGGTGATTGATCCCCTCCCCCTGCTCCGCAGGGGGTGGGAGAGAAGGGAACTCTCACCCGAACGTACGACCTTCGGCCAGGGCGCGCACCTCGGCGGGGGTGCGGCCGGCGTCGCGCAGCGCGCGCAGCGTCCGCGCCTTGTCGCGCTTGGCCAGCCGCTCGCCGCGCTCGTTGGTCAGCAGGCCGTGGTGGTGCCAGTCCGGCACGTCGTAGCCCAGCAGCGCCTGCAGCAGCCGGTGCAGGTGCGTGGCGAAGAACAGATCCTCGCCGCGCGTCACCAGCGTGACCCCCTGGAGGTGGTCGTCGGTGGTGACACTCAGGTGATAGCTGGTCGGCGTGTCCTTGCGGGCCAGCACGACGTCGCCGAGGATCTCCGGCGTCGCCGCCTGCCAGCCCCGGACGCGGTCGTGCCAGCGCAACGGCCCCGTCAGGCCCTTGGCGCGCGCCACGTCCAGACGCAGCGCATAGGCGGCGCCGGAGCCGACGCGCGCCGCCCGCTCGGCGTCGGCGAGATGGCGGCAGGTGCCGGGGTAGAGCGGCCCGTCCGGCCCGTGCGGGGCGTGGCCGGCGCGGGCGATCTCGGCGGCGATGTCCTTGCGCGTGCAGAAGCAGGGGTAGATCACCCCCATCCCCTGGAGCCGTTCCAGCGCGGCGCGGTAATCGTCGAGATGGTCGGACTGGCGGCGCACCGGGGTTTCCCAGTCGAGGCCCAGCCACGCCAGATCCTCCATCAGGTCGCGCTCGAACTCCGGCCGGCAGCGCTGCGGGTCGATGTCCTCGATGCGCAGCAGGAACCGGCCGCCGGCCGCCCCGGCGGCGCGCCAGCCGAACAGCGCCGAATGCGCGTGCCCCAGGTGCAGGTGCCCGGTCGGGCTGGGGGCGAAGCGGGTGACGATCGTCATGCCGCTTTCTATAGCCGAACGCCGCCCCCCGACGGAATCGGATCGTCAGAAGTACGGGTTGTCGCGGATCGGCTCGACCGGGATATCCTCGCCGTCGAGGTAGAGCGCGAGGCGGCGGCGCAGTTCCTGGTCGAAGGCGTCGATGCGCTGCTGGCGGTCGCGCTCCTCGCGTTCGCGGCGCTTCTCGGCGAGGTCGATGATCATGGCGGTCATGGCGATTCCCCTGACGTTCCCTGCGCGGACCATGGGCCGTTTTGGTTAACACCCGGTAACCGGCAAGGCCGGCGGCGGCGCGGGGACGTCCTTTGTCACAAGGACACGCCCATCCGGCCCAAACGCCAAGAATCCGGCCGCCGTCCATGCATCGAAAGGGTTACGGAACGAAGAACTTTGTGCGCCGCAGCGTCGCACCCGAACGCGAGATGTTGAGAACCGCACCCCGATCGCTTATGTATCTGGTGCGCGGAGCCTTCCGGTCTCTGCGAGACGGAACGAGACGAAGGGAGTGGCCATTGGCTCCACCACCCGATCACTGTCCGGCTCTGGTGCTGAATGCGGATTTCCGTCCGCTCAGCTATTTCCCGCTGTCGCTCTGGTCCTGGCAGGAAGCCGTCAAGGCGGTGTTCCTCGATCGGGTCAACATTATCTCCGAATACGACCGCGTGGTGCGCTCCCCCAGCTTCGAGATCCGCCTGCCCAGCGTGATTTCGTTGAAGGAGTACATCCCGGCGACGCGCCGGCCGGCCTTCACCCGATTCAACGTGTTCCTGCGCGACCGCTTCGCCTGCCAGTACTGCGGCAAGCCGTTCCCCACGCAGGAGCTGACCTTCGACCACGTGATCCCGCGCTCGCGCGGGGGGCGCACGACGTGGGAGAACGTCGTCACCTCCTGCTCGGCGTGCAACCTGCTGAAGGGCAACCGGCTGCCGCACGTCTGCGGCATGATCCCTCTCAGTCCGCCCTTCCAGCCGACCGCCCACCTGCTGCAAGAGAACGGACGTGCCTTCCCGCCAAACTTCCTTCATCGGAGCTGGCGGGATTTTCTTTACTGGGACAGCGAGCTGGAACCGGGTTGATGGCTGGGCTGATCGCCGTTCAGACCCGCTCCGCCACCCAGATGGCGGCGCGCGTGCCGGCCTTGATGGCGGTCTTCAGCATGCCATAGCCGGGCGCCTGCTCGGCACCGTTGGCGAGGCCGATGTCGCGGTGCTCGACCTCCTCGGCCTGGAAGCGGAGGATCGAGTCACGCAGCTCCGCCTCCTCCGGCCCGAGGTGCGGCAACTGGGCGGCGTAGTGCCCGTCGATCACCTCCTCCACCGCCACCGTGCAGGCCATGGCGGCGCGCTCGCCCAGCAGCGCCGTGCCGGCGCCCAGCAGGAAGCCGGCGACGTGCCAGAACGGCTGCAGCGCCGTGGGGCGGACGTGGCGTTTGGCGAGCTGCCCCTCGAAATAGCGCAGGTGTTCCAGTTCCTGCTGGGCCATGTGGCGCAGCGTGTCGCCGTGCCGGCCCTTGCCCAGGACGGCAATCTGCCCCTCGTAGATGCGCTTGGCGCCGTATTCGCCGGCGTGGTCGACGCGGCAGATGCGGGCCAGCCGCTCCCGCGGGGCGGGATCGCCCGGCAGGGCGCCGCGCGGCTTCGGCCGGGAGGCGGCCGACTCGGGCAGTGGGGACGGCGTCGCGGGGCGGGTGCGGTCGTCGAGCGGGGTCATGGCAGGCCGGAGGCAGGGTTGCGGGTGTAGGCGACGCGGGCCGAGGCGAAGGCGAAGGCCGCCATCGCCAGCGACAGCACCACATTGTAGCCGGCCATGGAGACGCCGAATAGCGACCACTGCACCTCGTCGCACCGGACCACGGGCGCGGCAAGGATGCGCGCGCGCAGCTCCTCGATCGAGGCGGCGGCGGCGGGCGCGCCGCAGCCGGACGTGCCGGCCCACCATTGCTGCTCGACCCCCACGTGATAAGCGGCGATGCCGGCGTTGGCGAGCAGGGCGAAGCCGCTGGCGACCAGCAGCGCGTCGCCGACGCCGCGCATGCGCGGGAACATCAGCGTGACGGCGGCGAAGACGACGACCGCCACGTAAGGCCAGCGCTGCCAGATGCAGAGCACGCACGGCTGGTAGCCGAAGCCGTACTGGAACACGAGAGCGGCCGCGAGCACCCCGGCGCTGGCAAGCGCCAGAAGCAGTGCGGGCAGGCGCGGATCGACGAGGACGAGGCGGTGCGGCATGCCGCGACATATAGCGCGCCCCGCGCCGCAAGGCCAGCGGCCACCGGCGCGGCGTGCGAAGGGCGTTGCGGCTTCGTTTACGATTGACCGGGCTGGGCCGGCATGTATGATCGCCCCACCAATTTGCACCCGTTGCCCCAGTGGCGAAATTGGTAGACGCGACAGACTCAAAATCTGTTTCCCGCAAGGGAGTGCTGGTTCGAGTCCGGCCTGGGGCACCAACGGTTTCACGACACAGACCCGGCTTCGGCCGGGTTTTTGTTTGGCGGTTTGTCCCCCATCTGTCCCCCGTTTTGGTGCAGCACATGGCCGTGATGGTGCGCCTGGAGCGCAAGCGCTCTCCGCTGGCGCGAATTTTGGCGGATGCCGCCGCGTGATGATGCTAGATTCACCCTATTCACACGGAAACAGGGCAGCCTTGGTATGACCCCACTTGTACTCCAGTTGCAGGCCGATGCCCTCGACCCGGACGTAGGAATTGCCGATCTCCTCAGAAAGGCAAAGGTGGTTGCAGCAAAGCTCGATCTCGCGGAATTCCGCGAGTGGATCGAACATGAACTAAATGGTTACGCGGGGCGTTCCGATATTCCAGAGTATCGGAGAGTTCACGCCCGTGTAAAAGCCCGCCACCCGCGCGGCATCTGGGTACCCATCATCATTGAAGATCATGACGTTGAGCAAACCGTTTCGTCCTGTGAAGTTGGGCAAGCGATCGGCGCCCTTGAAGACGTCATCGAACGAAGTAAGAAGGATGCTGGGTTTTTGGCATTCCCACTCCCTGGGGCTGCCCAACAGATTCTTGCCCGATGGACCGGTTTCAATACGGAGTATCAGCTCCATTTTGATGCGTCCAATGCAAGCGGGATTCTTGACGCAGTGCGGAATCGCGTTCTTGACTGGTCAATTTCCCTGGAAAAAGCAGGCATTACCGGCGAAGGCATGACTTTCAGCGGAAGAGAAAAAGAGGTAGCAAAAGCCATATCAAGCGGAAATACTTATAACATTCAGAATGTCGGCGTACTTGGGGACGTAGCTCATTCAAGCATCTCAACACACCAATCAGTGACGTATACTGCAAACCAACTCTCTGAAATTCGCAGTGTTGTTGAGCAAATTGATGCCGCACTGCCTCAACTCAGCGGCGACATCCGCGGAAGCGTGGACGAGGCAATTCGGTACATCAAAGCCGAGCTTCAGCAGCCCGCCCCAAGCTCATCCAAACTCCATTCAGCTCTAGCATCGATCCGTACAACCTGCGAGGGAGCAGCTGGAAATCTCATTGCGAGCGGCATCATCGGGTTGATTGGAAAATTGCTATGACCCTGAACCGCATCAGAGCACTGCCACGGTATCCGCATTGCGTGGCCCATGCAGCTTTCGAGCGCTCGACACACGCGCGAGAAGAGCGGTAGCCTGAGACCGCCTACCGGTGCGGCTTTTCCACTGGGGCATCGCGATGCCTCCCATGAGGGAGCATCCGATGGCTCAGTACGACAAGCGGCTCGTATCGAAGAAGGAGCTGAGGACTGTCTGCGGCATCCCCTACACCCCGCAGCACATTGCGCGACTCGAAGCGGCCGGCCAATTCCCCAAGCGGGTCCAGCTTGGCCCCAATCGCGTCGCGTGGCTGCTGTCCGAGGTGGACGCATGGGTAAGCGAGCGCATCACTCGCCGTGATGTATCCCGTTGACGCCGACACCTCCCTTTCTGAGGGGCGGGGCTGGTTGAGTGCGCACCTCAGCCAGCCCTTTTTATTACACCAAACTATCGCCCATTTTTCGGCTATATTAGCGACCGTCGTTCGCCAAATACCTTTACCCAAAGCTTTGTGTGCTTCGGTTTGAGAAAAGATGAATAAACCAAGACCGCGTCTTCAACAGATTTTTCATTAAGCGCCGCATCGCTTTGCGCTGCGCAGCTTTGTGCGTGCGCTCGAAACTTCGATACAAGCTTTTTATGTCGTCTTGGTTGCAAAATATATTCCGCGAAATCTGCTATCAGAAAAAAAATGCTAGATGCGACAACAATCAACGCAGCCATTACGGCGAATATTATTACAACATCCTGCCATTCTGAATGCGGATCTATTGCTATATCCTTTGTCATGCTCACTACGGACATCGGCGGCGCTTTATCGCCATCAAACACAAATGCGATGTGAAAATATTTTTTGCCGAGATTTTTTGGCACCACCTTAATCATAAATTTTTTTATCCCCTTGTCTTTAGAAGGCAGTTCGTAGGCGAACTCACTGCTTTGGGTTCCGTTGGGCGTGATAATCCCGACAGAAACAAGAGAGTCGTAATATTTCGGATCTCCGATTGAGAATGCAACCTCAACGTCATTGAACTGCTTTGATGTTCTGTTAAAAATTCCAAAATCAACAACACTGACATTATCTAGCTTCTTGTCTTTGTGGTACATGGTTAGCCCTTGCTGCCCAAGAGGCGCCGAAAGATATGCGTCCCGTGATAACGTTTTGTATTCCAAATCACTGGAAAGCCATTGCTGGCCAATCCATGATAGCAAGGCGAGAATAATAACTGATGCGACAGAAGTGATAACGCTTACCTTGTAATCTTGCAATTTTTCCTCCAAAGCTAACCGGCTTAACACTTTTTCCCGATAAGTTCCTAGAAAAGGCGGAACATTCGCGTATCCCCAATTTGCCGCCACCCACTGCTTATATCTGCCATGAAGCCCGCCAACGTCTGAAAAAAGAAGAACGGCCGAAACTCCGCCCCAAAATCCGGCCGCAGGGAGAGGCGCTGCTGCGTCAGCATGAGCGCCTTCTCATCCTCGAAGACGGCCAGGATACGCGGACTGTGCGGGTAGTCAAATTGGCGCTCGATGGCGTGCTCCCCGATGGCGTAGCGGTATTCGGCCAGCTTGTCGCTCATCCGCTTCGTGCGGTGCTGGTTGTACATCTCCAGCACGAAGAGGCGGGGCGTGCCGTCCGGGTCGGTCAGGTGAAACACGCTGTCCGGGATGATGCCGCTCCCGTCCGCAAGGTCGATCTTGGTCAGCGCCCGGCGGCGCGGCTTCGTGGCGCTCCGATTCGCGCCCGAGACATCGAAGTAGGACGCCATGAAGTCCACCGCGTGCCCGTGGGATGCCGCCCACTGCCGCACGGCAATCTCGCAGTCGATGGTATGCAGCCGGTGCCGGAAGCCGTGGCGCACGAGCACCACGCCTTTCGGGTACGGCACGGCGGCGCGCTCGAATCCCAGGGCGTCGGCGAGCACCCGCGCGCCGTGCTCGGTCAGATAGTGGGCGGTCGGGATACGGCCCACGCCCGGCATGGCCCCGTGGTCGATCTTCCCCACGAGCGGGCGCGTGCGGCCGGCCATGTCCCGCAGCACGCCGTAAAGGTAGGACGGCTGCGCCGCGATCCGCAGGCGCAGCATTTGCTCGGCCGTGAGGTAGCGGTACACCCGCAGCGCATCGAGCACGCCAAAGGCCGTGTCGGAGAGGGTCGTGACCGTCATACGAAATCAATCTTACGGGGCTTCGGCGGCGCCCGGCGCGCAGGCGGGCTCTCTGGCGCCGCCGGGGGCGTTCTGGCGGGCGTTATGGGCGCGGCGGCGGGGTGGGTGCCGTCGCCCGCCCTATCGGCCGTAGCGGGCGGCTCTGGGGCGTCTACGGGCGGCGCGGCGTTGGGCCGGTAGTAGGCGCGCACCTGCGCCGCCTTCACCGCTGCCCACGCGGACGCGCCGATGCGCGCCCCGATGCGGGGGACGAGGAGCTTAAAAGCCGGCGTACTCCCCGACACCTTCACGAAGAATTGGCCGACACTGAGCCGCTGGAGCGCCTCCAGCCCCACGCCCATGCGTTCGTCCATGGGTTTGAGGGTCTTGATGTCGTTCATGCCGCACACCTTCACCGCCGTGTTGCCCACCACGGCGGCGGCAAGGTCGCGGTCCATATCCTGCGCAAAGGTCTGCTGCGCGAGCGTCAGGTGCAGCCCGTACTTGCGGCTTTCGGTCAGGATGGTCTGGACGCTCGGGGTGAGGAAGTTTTGGCATTCGTCCACGAAGACGTGGATGGGCACCCGCGCGTGTTCGGGCACCCGCTCGCGGCGGATGGCAAGCCCCTGGAGCATCGCCAGGACGAAGGCGCCAAAGGTGGGGCTCGTCTCGGCGCCGATGCCGCCCTTCGGGAGTGCAAAGATGATGATTTTCCCCGCGTTCACCGCCGCCTCCAGGTCGAGCGTGGAGGGGCCGACGAGGAGGCGGTAGAGGACGGGCGAATTGAGGAGGCTTTGGATGCGGGTGTAGAGCGCGGCCTTGGTGCTGTCGAACTGCTTTCCAAAGAACTGGTGCTCGAAGAAATCGCGGTGCGCCGGCACGGGCGCGCGGCACCCGGCCTCCCAAAGGTCCCGGTTGCGTTTGTCGTCCATGAAGGTCTGCAGGTCGCGGATGGTCGCCCCCGGCCGGCGCAGCAGCGTCGAGACGCACGGCGTGAGGAGCGCCCCCATGTAGCCGGACAAGCTCGTATGCCCGGCCCGGCGCATCAGCTCATTGAAGACGCTCCCGATCTGCTCGGCCATGACGTGCACGGCCGTCTCGGACTGGTCCGCCAGCTCGAAGGGGTTGATGGTGGGCGTGCTGTCGGGCGCGAGCGCCGGGTGCAGGTAGACGAGCCGGTTGGATGCCGCCACGTCGGGCAGGCGCGCCACCTGCTCGGCTAGGTCGCCGTGGGGGTCGATCAGCACCAGGCTAACCGGCGCGTCGGCCCGGAGGTAGGCGTTGAGGAGCACCTTGAGGAGTTCGCTCTTGCCGGCCCCGCTCTGCCCCGTGATGTAACTGTGCCGGCGCCGCGCGTCCTCGGGCAGCAGGACGGGGAGCCGGCGGTAAAAAAACTGATGTAGGGGTGGAGCCACCGCCGCAAGGTACGCCAGATAGCCCGGCCAATCCGGCGTGTGGCGCTCCGGATCAAAGAGGCGGGCCAACTGCGCTTCGAGCGGTGACGGCGGGAGGGGGTCGGCATAGGCGGACGGAACAGGATCGTGGAGGGCGGCGTCGTGCTGGGCCGCGTACGCGCGGCGCAGCAGGCGCTCGCGGAGGACGATGATGCGCTTCAGGGTGCTGAGGTATTCGCCGTAAGCGAGAAAGTCGGCGCGCCCAATCGCGATGCGGACGACGGGGGCGGCGCCCGCCGCAGCGGCAAGCGCCTGCCGCACCCGCTCCAAACGGCGGGCGATGACGGCGCGGTAGGCATCGGGACTGGCATGAAGCTCGGCCGTGCCGAGTTCATGAAATCCGATGCGATTGCCGTCCGCCGGGTGCGGCAGGCCCATCATGCGCAGGGCCTCCCGCTCGTAGTCGATGGCCGCCATGGCAGCGCGCCCGCTAGCCTGCTCAGCAGGCGCCAATGTTACACGAGAAAATACCTCGGCGCATCAAACGGTTAGTGCGCAAAACTAATTACAAAATGCTCCATTCCCTTCCGCCTTGATGTCTGCTCCTCCTCCGTCGCCCCGTGGCTCCGTCGTCGGCCCAGCCATCAATGCGTCAGGGCCTGTCGCCTTGCCGCCTCCTCCCCGGCACCCCCCGCCGCCCC
>DASWVP010000124.1:0-3498 GCA_036401175.1 Azospirillum sp.
CGCAGCGCACCCCAGACGCCGATCCCGGCGAACAGCGCCAGCCCGGCCAGCAGCGCCAGCGCGACGCGGCGCGGCGGCTCCGCCGGGTCGGCGAAGGCGGCCGGCAGCGCCGCGACCAGCACGGTCAGCAGGCTCAGCCCGTACACGCCGGTGACGGAGACGATCTGCAGGACCGGCAGCGTACCGACCCAGGCGTAGCCGATCAGGTTCCAGGGGAAGCCGGTGAAGGCGTGGCCGCGCAGCCATTCCACGGCGGTCCACACCACGGCGAACAGCAGCACGCGCGCCAGCCCGCGCGCCGGCAGCGCCCACACGGCCAGCGCCGCCAGACCGGTGAACAGCGCCAGCCCCATCGGCAGCCCGGTGGTGGACAGCGGCAGCGCCCACCAGAACTGGCCGATGTCGGTGAACAGCGCCCAGGTCACCCAGTAGAGGCCCAGCAGATGGTGCCCGAAGCCGAAGAACCACCCCACCGCGAAGGCGGTGCGCGGCCGGTCCACGCCGTCCAGCAGCCACAGCAGCGCCGGGAAGGCGGCGAACAGCACCGGCACCGCGTGGGCCGGCGGCAGGGCGAAGGTGGCGAGCCCGCCGAAGGCGAACGCCACGGCCAGCCGGCGCCAGCCGGTCAGCGCCGCGAGGCGCCCGGCGATCCGCTTGAGGGCGCCTTCGTCGGTAAGGGCATCGGTCGCGTGCACGAGGAACGGGTCTCCGGTGGGAATTCAGGCCCTCCCCCGCCTCCGGCGGGGGAGGGAGGGACCCAAGCGCAGCTTGGGAGGGTGGGGGCAAGGATTCTCGGGCAGGCGTCGCCCCCACCCTGCCCGCTTCGCGGGCTTCCCTCCCCCGGCGGGGCCGGGGGAGGGACAGGAAATTAGATAGGCCCGTGAAATCCGGCTTACCAGTCGCTGACGAAGCGCTCGGGCGGCAGTCGGAGCATCACGGCGGTGCCGGCACCCTCGGTCGAGCGGATCTCCAGCCGGCCGCCGTGCTGTTCGACCAGCGACTTGGCGATCGACAGGCCGAGCCCGATGCCGTCGAACCGGCGATGCAGGGAGGCGTCGCCCTGGACGAACGGCTGGAACACGGTTTCCAACCGGTCGGCGGGGATGCCGACGCCGGTGTCGAACACCTCCACCACCAGGGCGCCCGCCGTGTCCACCCGCGCCGAGACGCCGATGCGGCCGCCCTCCGGCGTGAACTTGATGGCGTTGGACAGCAGGTGGAGCAGCACCTGCTTCAGCGCGTGCGGGTCGGCCATCAGCGGCGGCAGCTCCTCCGCGTCGGCTTCGACACGCAGCTTGGCGCGCTCCGCCCGCTTGGCGACGAGGCGCAGGCACGACACGACGATGTCGCGGAAATCGACCAGCGTGACGTCGAGGTCGACCCGCCCGGCCTCGATCGTCGCCATCTCCAGGAGGTCGTTGATGTTGGCCAGCAGCAGTTCGCCCGACCGTTTGATCTCGGCGACGTAGTTCAGGTACATCGGGTTTTCCAGCGACCCCAACATCTGCTGGTGGATCACCTCGGCGAAGCCCAGGATGCCGTTGAGCGGCGTGCGCAGCTCGTGGCTCATGTTCGACAGGAAGGCGGTCTTGGCGCGGTTCGCCAGCTCGGCCGCCTCCTTGGCCTCGACCAGCGCGCGTTCGGCCTGCTTCATCGGCGTGATGTCGCCGATCATGCCGACGAAGACGTGGAAGCCGGGCAGGTCGATCTCGGCCAGCGACAGCCAGGCGGGGAAGATCGTGCCGTCCTTGCGTTGCGCCGTCACCTCGCGGCCGCGGCCGATGACGGTCTTCTCGCCGGTGCCCAGGTAGCGGCGCATGTAGTCGGCGTGGCGCTTCGCCTCGTCCGGCGGCATCAGCGCGTGGATGTGGCGGCCGGTCAGTTCCGTCTGGGTGAAGCCGAAGACGCGTTCGGCCGCCGGGTTGGCGGCGATGATCGTGCCGCGCGTGTCGGTGGTGAGGATCGCCTCCACCGCCGACTCGACGATGGCGCGAAAGCGCGCCTCGGACATCTGGAGTTCGGCTTCGCGCCGCTTGAGGGCGGTGTGGTCGCTGACCAGCGCGAACCAGCCGCCGGGCCGCCCCTCCTCCTCGTCGAGCGCGCCGAGGTGGACGCGGGTGTGGACGGCGTCGCCGCCCGACCCGACCAGCGTCAGGTCGAAGGTGCGCTGCTGCTCGTCCGGGCGCGCCAGCGCGGCGCACACCGCGTCCTCCTGCCCCGGCGCCAGGAAATCGGCGAGCGGCCGGCCGATCATGTCGGCGCCGCGGCAGCCGAGCATGCGGGCCAGCGCGTCGTTGACCTCGACCGTGGCGAAATCGGCGTCGAGTTGCCAGTACCCTTCGCTGGTGGCGGCGATGATGCCGCGGTAGCGCCGCTCGCTGCGGCGCAGGGCGTCGTCGGTGGCGCGGCGGGTGCCGACGTCCTCGACCATGGCGACCAGCGCGCTGACCCGGCCGTCGGCGTCGCGCAGCAGCGATTGCCGCACGTTGACCTGGACCACGCGGCCGTCCTTGCACAGGTAGCGCTTGTCGAACGGCCGCAGCGTCGGCTCGCCGCGCGCGGCGCGGTCGAAGACCCGGGTCTGCAACGCCCGGTCGTCGGGGTGGGTGAAGCGGGAGACCGGCATGCCCGCCAGCTCGTCCGGGGTGTAGCCCAGCATCGCCGCGAACGCCGGGTTGACCATGATCACCACGCCGGAGGGATCGGCCACCGCGATGCCGGCGGTGGAGGCGTCGAAGACGCCGCGGAACAGATCGCCGTCCGGCCCCCCGGCGAACGCCGGGGCGGCGGCGCGCCTATGGCTGCCGTTCAGTGACATCGACTGCGACCCGTTGCGACGCGTGCCATCCCACGACCCGGATTCCGCTCCCCATGATTGGAAATGAGAAATACCACAAAAGTATGAGGTTGTGGCGATGATAACCGGAGGAGAGCGGAATGTATGCTGTCCTTTCTTACCCCGGCCTTGCCGGTCTTCTCAACACAGGTCTTCTCAACGGCGGCGCGCGCCGCGCCGGCGGCGGGCGACGGTGCCCCCCGGCCGCACCGTGTCGAGCACGGCGAGCAGCCCGTCCAGCGCGCCGTCGTCCAGGTCGTGGATGCAGGCGGCCAGCCGGTTGGCGAGTTCCGTCGCCTTCGGGCTGAGGCCCGCCGTGTCGACGGTGATGCGCGGGTGCGAGAGGGCGGCCAGACGCTCCAGCTCCTCCGCCTCGTCCCAGATGATGCCGAAATAGCCGCAGATCTGCCGCACGAGCTGCGCCGACGGTTGCCCGCGCTTGCCGTGTTCGAGCGCCGAGAGATAGGCGGAGGAGATGTGCAGGTCCGTGGCCATCTGCTTGAGCGTCACACCACGCGTCTCGCGCAGCGCCCGGACCTTCTCGCCGAAGGGGGTCATGTCATGCGGGGTCCATTCAGAGGCTGGTCGACGTTGGGTTTTCGCCTTCGGCTCAACCCAACCTACAGGAACGTCCCACGTAGGTTGGGTTGAGCCGAAGGCGA
>DASWVP010000125.1:0-5640 GCA_036401175.1 Azospirillum sp.
GAGGTGGTCGAGTCGGTCGAGGCGGCACCGCCGCCGCGCAGCGAGATGCCGCCCCGGCGCGAGCGGGACCGGGATCGCGACCGCCGCCGCCGTCGCGACGACGACGACGACGATACGCCGATCATCGGTTTCGGCGATCACCTGCCCGCCTTCCTGCTGCGCGCCGCGCGGCCCAAGACGGCACCGGTTCCGGAGCAGGGCGAGGAGGGCTGAGCCGTGCAGACGATCTTCGTCATGGTCAAGTGCGAGCTTGGCAAGGCGTATGGCGTCGCCGACGAGGCCGTGCTGGAGGTCGAACAGGTGTCGGAGGTCCACTCGATCTCCGGCCAGTACGACCTCCTGATGAAGTGCTATCTGGCCGAGGACGCCGACATCGGCCGATTCGTGACGGAAAAGCTGCAAACGCTGCCCGGCGTGCGCGACACCTTCACCCTGATCGCCTACAAGGCGTTCGCCTGAGCGGCCGAATCCTTCGCTTGAGGGGCCGAATCCAGGGCGTTCGTGGCGGGAAAGTCGCGGTTCCGCGGAAAATCCGCGAAACCGTTGACTTGGTCCGAGGGTTACCTCAAACGTTCGGGCTATGGCGCAGCACACCCCCCGACATGCCCGGCGCCGCCGGGGCAGCCGTCCGACCAACCGACCGCAGCACCCGCGCAAGGCCCTCTTGCGCGCTGGCCTTCTCGGGCTGGTGATCGCGTGTTCGGTCGCCGCCAACGTCCCCGCCGAGGCGCAGGCGCCGACGCGCACCGACCAGCCCGTCCTGCTCAGCGCCGATCAGGTGACCTTCGACGAATCGCAGGGCATCGTCACCGCCCGCGGCAACGTCGAACTGTCGCAGGGCGCGCGCACGGTCCGCGCCGACACCATCAGCTACAACCAGCGCAGCAAGGTGGTGACGGCCAGCGGCAACATCCGTCTGGTGGAGCCCAGCGGCGACATCGTGTTCGCCGACTACGCCGAACTCACCGACGACATGCGGGACGCGTTCATCGACAACATCCGCGTCCTGATGACCGACAACGCCCGTCTGGCGGGCACCGAGGGCGAGCGCCGGGAAGGCCGCCTCACCCGCATCAACCGCGGCGTCTACAGCCCTTGCGAACTGTGCAAGGAGGACCCGACCCGACCGCCGCTGTGGCAGGTGCGCGCCGTGCGCGTGGTGCACGACGCCGAGGCGAAGGAGGTGCGCTACAAGGACGCCGTGCTGGAGATGTTCGGCGTGCCGGTGGCCTACACGCCCTACCTCTCGCACCCCGACGCCACGGTGGAGCGCAAGTCCGGCATCCTGGCGCCGCACCTGGGCAGCAACTCCGACCTCGGCCTGTTCCTGCGCGTCCCCTACTACATCGACATCGCGCCCGACCAGGACGCCACCGTCGAGGTGGGCGGGTACAGCAAGCAGGGCCTGCTGCTGGGCGGCGAATACCGCAAGCGGTTCGAGAACGGACGGCTTCAGCTGAACGGCAGCATCACGCGCGGCGAGATCCCCAACGGCATCGAGGCGGGCAACCCGAAGGACAGCCGCTGGCGCGGCCACTTCTTCGGCAAGGGCCTGTTCGACATCGACGAGACGTGGCGCTGGGGCTTCGACGTGAAGCGCGCCAGCGACCCGCTGTACCTGCGCCGCTACTACGACATCCGCGAGGACGTGCTGACCAGCCGGGCCTTCGTGGAGGGCTTCCGCGGCCGCAGCTACGCCGCGCTGAACTCCTACGCCTTCCAGGACCTGCGCTATGGCAACCCGGTGCCGGAGCCGCTGGTGCTGCCGATGGCGCAGTGGAACGCGCTGGGCGAGCCGGGCAGCCTGCTGGGCGGGCGCTGGTCGCTCGACACCAACGTCCTGGCCATCACCCGGCGCCAGCGCGACGGGCGCAGCATGCAGCGCTTCGCCATCCAGCCGGGCTGGCAGCGGGAGATCATCTCCAACGCCGGATTCGTCACCACGGTGAGCGCCAGCGTGCTGGCCGCCGGCTATCACGCCACCAACAACAGCCGTTCCTTCTTCACGCCGGGCACGCCGGACAACGCCACGCGCTTCCGCCTGTTCCCGCAGGCGCAGCTTCTGGTGCGCTATCCCTTCGTGCGCAACGGCGAGAACTCCTCGCAGCTCATCGAGCCCATCGTGGCGCTGACCGCCGCCTCGCGCGTGCGCCGCGACGAGGGCATTCCGGTCGAGGACAGCCTGGACGTCGAGTTCGACGAGACCAACCTGTTCCAGCCCAACCGCTGGCCCGGCATCGACCGGCTGGAGGGCGGCACCCGCCTCTCCTACGGGCTGCGCACGGGCTATTACGGCTACAACACCGGTTCGGCGACGCTGCTGTTCGGCCAGAGCTACCGTCTGACCCGCGACAGCGGCTATCCGGCCGGTTCGGGCCTGGAGGACCGGTTCTCCGACTACGTCGGCCGTCTCGATCTGGTGCCGGCCTCCTGGCTCGACCTGAACTACGGCTTCCGCCTCGACCGCGAGACGCTGAAGCCGCGCCGCCATTCGCTGTCCGCCACGGTCGGCGTGCCGCAGCTCCGCGTCGGCACCGCCTACACCTACGTGGACCAGACGACAGACCGCAACGCCGTGCTGCGCAACGAGCTGGAGCAGGTTTCCTTCTCGGTCAGTTCGCAGCTCAGCCCGCGCTGGGGCGTCTCCCTGGCCCACATCCAGGCCATCCGGCCGGAGGCCGGCGCGCGCGCCAGCATGGGCGTGCTGACCTACCAGGACGAGTGCTTCACCTTCCAGACGGTGGCGCGCCGCGACTACACCACCGCCTACGGCGGCGAGGTGGACGGCAACACCATCTTCTTCCGTCTGGTCTTCAAGAACCTGGGCGAGTTCCGCTCGCCGGGCATCAGCGCCGGCTTCCTCGGCCCCTCGGGCGGCCAGTAGCCGCCCGCGCTCAGTCCAGCAGCGCCTCCACCTCGGCCAGCCGGGCGACGGCGTGGCCGGCGTCCGGTCCCGACTCGGGCGCCGCGCCGAAGAACACGCGCGTCCCCACCCCAGCGGCGCGCGCGGCGGCCATGTCGGTGGGCTGGTCGCCAACGAAGACCGAGCGGGCGAGGTCGAGGCCGAGCGCCTGTTTCGCCTCCAGGATCATGCCGGGGTTGGGCTTGCGCCAGAAGCTGTCGCGGCTGTAGGGCGACGCGCTGCCGACGCTGTGGTACGGGCAGTGGAAGACCCCGGCGAGACTCACCCCGCGCCGCTCGAATTCCTTTCCCATCCAACGGGATAGGGCGTGGAACTCAGCCTCCGTGTAATAGCCGCGGGCGATGCCGGACTGATTCGTGATCACCGCCACCCGGTAGCCGCGATCGACGGCCCGACGCGCGAGGCCGAAGATTCCGTCGACGAACGCGAACCGCTCGACGCTGCAGACGTAGCCGTGATCGACGTTCACCACTCCGTCACGGTCCAGCAGAAGGGCCTTCATCGGCATGTGCGCTCACCCGGTCATGGCAGGGGCGGCATGTGTAGCACAGCCGTTGGGGGTTGAAACCCGGCGGTGATGTCGGTAGCCATAGGGCCCGCCCGCGCATGGCCCCTGCCCGACCGGAACGCGATACAGATGTCCCTGGGACGATACGACTCCGAACGGCGCTACCGCCGCCGTGCCCTCGCCGGCTTCGCCAAGGTGACGCTGGTGCTGAGCGTCCTGCTGGGCGTGGGGCTGTTCGCCCACCGCATGGGAATGGAGCAGGTGAAGAGCCGCGACGCCATCCTGCGCGAGGAGGTGGCGACGCTGTCCAGCCAGAAGGAACAGCTCCAGCTCGTCGCCACGCAGATGCAGCACGCCGCCCGCACGGCCGAGGCCCGCACCGCCGAGATGGAGGCGCGCCTGCGCGCCGAGGTGCCGACGGGCGAGCTGGCCAAGCTGACGAAGATCGTCGCCGAGCGGCTGAAGGCCGGCGTCGATCCCACCCGCCTCGCCTTCGTGATCCGCGAGACGGAGAATCCCCGCAACTGCCAGCAGCCGGAGAGCAAGCGCCTCGTCCTGGCGACGCCGCTGCTGAAGACCGCCAGCCGCTCGCTGGGCTTCGCCAACAACGCGATTACCGTGGTCGGCGAAGGCCAGTCCGCGCGCAACCCGCAGGGCCAGCCGGAGAGCTGGTTCGATCCGGGCCAGCCGGTGAAGATCCGCATCATCGCGCTTGGCGGCAAGGAAACGGTGGTGGCCGGCGTGCTGCCGCTGCACCAGTCGGTGGTGGTGGACCGCAACGAGTACCGCTTCAACTTCACCGCCGGCCCGCGCTCCTTCGTCGAGGTGACGGCCGACCGCTGCCCGTTTCCGTAAAGGACCGGGACCCCGACGTCACGCGGGAACGTCGATCGCCCGCGGCGGCTCGCCCGCCGCGTGGATGGCCCACATGGCGGCGTAGGCGCGTTCCAAGGCGCGGGCCAGACGGTCGGTGTCCCACAGGGGCGCGCTGTCCCGCCCGGCCGCAAGCCGCTCGCGCAGCGCGGCCAGCGCCGCCGGATCGCGCGCCAGACGCAGCGCCGCCGCCTCGTACGCCGCCAGCGACTCCACGGCCAGTTCGGGCAGACCGACCGCATGCAACAGGCTGGCGCCGACACGCCCGGCGAAGGCGTCGCCCAGCACGGTCAGCACCGGCAGCCCGGCCCACAGCGCGTCGCTGGCCGTCGTGTGGGCGCCCACCGGCAGCGTGTCGAGGAACAGGTCGGCCAGCCGGCAGCGCGCCAGATAGTGTGCCGGCGGCAGCCGTGGCGCGAACACCAGCCGGGCCGGATCGACGCCATGCCGGACGGCCTCCCGCCGCAGGTTGCCGGCGGCCTCCGGATGGCTCTCCAGCAGCCACAGCACGCCGCCGGGCACGGTCGCCAGCAGCCGCATCCACACGGCGAAGACGGCCGGGCCGATCTTGTAGGGGCTGTTGAAGCAGCAGAACACGAACCCGCTCTCCGGCAGGCCGCAGGCGGCGCGCGACGGTGTTTCGGCGACGGCGCGGGTCCGGTCGTTGGGCTGGTAGCAGCCGGGCAGGCGCACGATGCGCTCGGCGAAGTGCGGCTGCAGCGCGTCCGGCGCGGTCACCGCGTCGGCGATGACGTAATCGATGAAGTCGGCCCCCATGCTGCCGGGATAGCCCAGCCAGTGCGCCTGCACCGGCGCCGGCCGGAAGGCGGCGATCTCCGGCCGGGCGTTCTGCGTGTGGCCCTTCAGGTCGACCAGGATGTCCACCCCGTCGGCGCGGATGCGCCGCGCGGCGGCCTCGTGCGGCTCGGCCCCCAGGTCGACGAAGCGGTCGAAGCCGCGCGCCAGCCGCGCCCGCAACGCCCCGCCGTCGTCCGGCCCGTAGGAATAGCCCACCACCTCGACCCGCGCGCGGTCGTGCCGCTCGATCAGCTCGGCGATCAGGGCGGCGGTGGCGTGCTCGTGGAAGTCGGCCGACAGGTAGCCGATGCGCAGCCGCTCCCGCGCGCCGCCCACCGGGACCGGCGGCAGCGGCACCACGCCGCGCGTGCGCCACGCGGTGTAGCGGCGGGCGCAGGCCAGCTCCGCCGCCGGGCCGGCACCCTCGCCCAGGAAGATCCAGGGGTGCGCCTGCCGCGTGGCGCCTTCGTCCACCGCCCGCGCCAGCCGCGCCGACAGCGCGTCCAGCCCGTCCCAGCGGCACAGGTGGCGCCGCTGC
>DASWVP010000126.1:0-3453 GCA_036401175.1 Azospirillum sp.
ATGGGGGCGGCCATCGGGGCCGGGGCGGCGGACGGGGCGGGCGGTGCGGCTTCCATCGCCGCCCGGCCGGCGGCGCGCGGCGCTTCGATGCTTCCCTCGTCCGCCTTGGGCAGGACGCGGCCCAGCACCTCGACCGGCACCTCCTGGCGGTTCACGAAATAGGGGGTGTAGAGCGCCTGCCGGAAGGTCACCGGGTTGCCTGAGACGACGGTCAGGTCGACGCCCGCCCAATCCTCGCCGCTCAGGTTCTCCAGCACCGCCCAGCCCTGCAGGTCGCCGGCCGTGGCCGCGCCGCCGGGCAGAGTCAGCCGGTAGGTCGCCTTCCACAGCGGCGCCTCCACCACATAGGCGACGCGCACCGTGCGGGCGCCCTGGTCACCGGCCGGCGCCGTGGTGCGGATGGTCAGCCGGCGGCGGTCGCGCTCGCCGTGCTGCGCCAGCGCCGCCAGCGCGGCGTCGACCTGCCCCTGCAGCCGGGCATCGGCCAGCGTCAGCGAGTCGGTCTCCTCCAGCAGCACCTGCTGCAGCCCGGCCGGCGTCACCACGCTGAGCCGGTGGCGCGTCACCGTGCCGCCGCCGTTCGGCAGCGCCGCCGTTTCCTCGGTCACCGACAGGATGCGCCCGGCGACCTGCCGGGTGCCGACGGCGCGCACCTCGGCACCGCGCAACGCGGTCAGCAGGGCGGCGGGGGAGGCCAGCGCCTCCTCCCCGAACGGCAGTTCGCGGAAGGCTTCGCGCAACGGTTCCTCGCCGGGCAGGCTGATGGTTCCCACGCCGCCCTTGTCGTCGTAGACGACGATGCTCTTCAGCACGTCGTCCACCTGATCGCGCCGCACCTCCAGCGTCAGCGCGGCGTCGCCGGTCACCGTCGCCTCGTGTTCGAAATAGCCGACGCCGCCGGTGGACAGCAGCACGCGCTTGAGCGCCAGCGGCTGTTCGGCGTGCGCGGCGGTGGTCAGCAGCAGGATCGCGACGGCGGAAGGAAATGCGGCGCGCATGAGGCGGGCTCCCGTGGCTTGAGCGTGGTCGCTCCAGCGATAGCGATGAAATTGGGGGGAAATGCGGCGGACGCCGGTTCTTTCCGGTTGCGGCGCCGGGCCGTTGTGCCATCCTCCAGCGCAAAGCCAAGGAAACGGGAGGGGCGGGCATGCCGCGAAAGCTGATTTCGTCGGGCTCGACGTTCGAGAAGGTGGCGGGCTATTCGCGGGCGGTCGTCGACGGCAAGTGGGTCTTCGTCTCCGGCACCACCGGATTCGACTACGCCGCCGGCACCATCGACGACGACGTGGTCGAACAGGCGCACCAGACCTTCCGCAACATCCGCGCGGCGTTGGAACAGGCCAAGTCCGGCCTGCGCGACGTGGTGCGCGTGCGCGTCTACCTGACCAGCGCCGCCGATTTCGAGAAGGTGGCGCCGATCCTCGGCGAATACCTGGGGGAGGCGCGGCCGGCCAACACCACCGTGGTGTGCCCGTTGATCGACCCGCGCATGAAGATCGAGATCGAAGTGACGGCGCGGCGCTGAGGTGCGGTGCCTCACGGCGACAACCAGCGCCCCATCATCTCCCGCCACAGCGCGGCCGGGGCCATTTCCGCTTCGGAAAAATGCCCCCTCCCCCGCGATGGGGGAGGGGAGGCAAGGAGAAGCACCCGGTCACCCTCCGGATGCTTCGGGAAGCGCGTTTGGCCGCTCCGCTGGCCGCGGAAGTGGCCCAGGCGGGGGGCCGGCCGGCCCGCGGCGAACGCGGTCCGGTGGCGCCGGTCGTGCGGCCGCCGGTCGGAACCGGTCGTTGCGTGCGGGGCGAGGGCCATGAAAACTCTCCGAAACGTCAGGCGGCGGCGGGGACGAGCGACTGCGCCGACTCCAGGTGGCGGCGCGCCTCGCGCAGCAGCGCCCGGTGCTGGGCGATCGCCTCGCGGACCGGAACGCCGGTGCGGTACAGCCGCACCTCGTTCAGCAGGTCGTCGGCCCGGTCGAGCAGGGCGATGCGCTGCAAGCAGTGATCCATGGCGGTCATCGTCATCCCTTGTGAAACCGTTCGGGGCCTCGCCCCGCGACATGGCGGCATTTAAGCGTTTCGATATGACTTGCTGATTTCAGATTTCCTGGCTTTTGGTTTCAGCAGGCTCCACCGTCTGTTTCACCGCACACACCCTTTCGCTGCACGGCGGGAATGTGTTACAAGGCTGTAACGGATGGCGTGTAGACCCCAGGGCGTCGGACAAGAGGGGCGGGAGGCAACGGGCATGCACATTCTAGCGGTCGACGATGACGAACCGATTCGGGAGCTGCTGGCCTCCTACCTGACGGCCGAGGGCTACCGCGTCACGACCGCGCCGGACACGGCGTCGGCGAAGCAGGCGCTGGAAAGCGATCCGGCCGATCTGGTGGTGTGCGACCTGCGCCTGCCGGACGGCGACGGGCTGGGCCTCGTGCGCCACATCCGCACGGAAACGCACACCCCGGTGATCATCCTGTCCTCCAAGGACCAGGACGTCGACCGCATCGTCGGCCTGGAGCTGGGCGCCGATGATTACCTGACCAAGCCCTTCAACCCGCGCGAACTGCTGGCCCGAATCAAGGCGGTGCTGCGCCGCGTCGCCGGCGAGGGGCGCCCGCCGCGCGGCGCCGACGAGCTGCGCGCCGTCGTGCAGTTCGCCAACTGGGAACTCGACCTCACCGCCCAGCGCCTGCGCGCCCAGGACGGCCGCGAGGTGGAGCTGACCAAGGCCGAGTTCGGCCTGCTCGCCGCCTTCGTCAAGCGCCCGCAGCGCGTGCTGACGCGCGACCAGCTCCTCGACCTGACGCGCGCCGACGGGGCGGAGGTGTTCGACCGCTCCATCGACGTGCTGATCCTGCGCCTGCGCCGCAAGATCGAGGCGAACCCCAAGGAGCCGCGCATCATCAAGACCGAGCGCGGCGCCGGCTACGTCTTCGACGCCAAGGTGCGGGCGGTCTGACCGGGGCGCGCGGGCGCGGGCGAACCGCCTTGCGGCGCGCCGCCGCGGCGGTCTAGCCTGTCGGGAAAACGACTTCCGGGAGGACGCGCCCCATGGCCGAGGCCATCGACTTCTACTTCGACTTCAGCTCCCCCTACGCCTATTTCGGCTCCTTGCGAATCGACGCGCTCGCGGCGAAGCACGGCCGCGCCGTGGCGTGGCACCCCATCCTGCTGGGTGCCGTCTTCAAGGTCACGGGCATGAAGCCGAACATGCTTCAGCCGCTGCGCGGCGACTATCTGCGCCACGACGTCGGGCGCATCGCCCGCCTCACCGGCGCCCCCTTCGCCTGGCCGGCGGAAATGCCGGCGAACTCGCTGATGGCGGCGCGCGCCTATTGGTGGCTGGCCGGGCGGGACGACGGCGCGGCGCGGCGGCTGGCGCGGGCCGTGTTCCACGCCCATTGGGGCGAGGGGCGCGACATCGGCCCGGTGGAGGTGGTGGCCGAGCTGG
>DASWVP010000127.1:0-1515 GCA_036401175.1 Azospirillum sp.
GCCCCCACCCAGAATGGCGTTGCCCAGAAGAACGGCGACGCGGCGACCAGCCATGTGGCCGGAAGCCAGCTCACGGTGGCCCGGTTCACGTCGGCCCAGGCGCGCATGAGCGACAGCGGCCCGGCCATCAGCATGCCGAGATCGGGCAGGTCGGCCGGCGCCTTGGCGTCCGGAAGCGCCCACGGATTCGGCCAGGGGTTCGCCCGGAGGTTCGCCCTGGGAGCGTCGGGTTTGCCGGCCATGTCACCCTCCTCGCCGCGTCTTCACCACGGTTCGTCGCCCGCGCGGGAGTCCTGAGATGGCGCCACACGCCCCGCGATCAAGACGACGGGCTTGAACGATTCGCGATATTCTCCCAAATGTGCGCCGCCGGGAATGCGTCCCATGATCGCGGTTTGGGGAGTCGTTGCATGAAGACCAAGGTTGCAGGTGTGCTGGCCGTGCTGGGCGTGGCGGTGGCGACGGTCGCCGGCCTTCCGGCGCCATCCCCGGCCGCCCTTCCCGCCACGGCCAACGGAACGACGACGATCGCGCCGATGTTGGAGGCGGTGACCCCGGCGGTGGTCAACATCGCCGTCACCTCGCGGGCGCCGCAGACCGACAACCCGCTGCTGCGCGACCCGTTCTTCCGCCGCTTCTTCAACATCCCCGACCAGCCGGCGGAGCGCACGCAGTCCAGCGCCGGGTCGGGCGTCATCGTCGACGCGCGCCAGGGCTACGTCATCACCAACCACCACGTGGTCGAGAACGCGCAGCAGATCACCGTCACGCTGAAGGACCGCCGCCGCTTCCGCGCCAAGCTGGTGGGCTCCGACGCCGCCACCGACATCGCCGTGCTGAAGATCGAGGCCGACCGGCTGACCGCGCTGCCCATGGGCGACTCGGACCGCCTGAAGGTCGGCGACTTCGTCGTCGCCATCGGCAACCCCTTCGGCCTGGGGCAGACGGTGACGTCGGGCATCATCTCCGCCCTGGGGCGCAGCGGCCTGCGGATCGAGGGGTACGAGGACTTCATCCAGACCGACGCCTCGATCAACCCCGGCAATTCCGGCGGCGCGCTGGTCAACTTCAGCGGCGAGCTGATCGGCATCAACACCGCCATCATCGGCCCGTCCGGCGGTTCGGTCGGCATCGGCTTCGCGGTGCCCACCGGCATCGTGCGCGCGGTGATGGAACAGATCGTCGAATTCGGCGCGGTGCGCCGCGGCCGGCTGGGCGTCGCCATCCAGGACCTCACGCCCGACATCGCCGAATCGCTGAACGTCAGCACCGTCATGGCCGACGGCGGCGGCGCCGTGATCGCCCAGATCGAGCCCGGCTCGCCCGCCGACAAGGCCGGCCTGAAGGCCGGCGACGTGGTGGTCGCCGTGGACGGCCGGCCGATCCTCAGCGGCACCGCGCTGCGCAACCGCGTCGGTCTGGTGCGCACCGGTACGCCGATGCAGGTCACCGTGCTGCGCGGCGGCGCCCAGCGCACCCTCACCGTCCGCACGGCGCGGTGACGCGCATGCCGCC
>DASWVP010000128.1:0-3336 GCA_036401175.1 Azospirillum sp.
CGCTCAACCCAACCTACAGGCACGTCTCGCGTAGGTTGGGTTGAGCGTCAGCGAAAACCCAACGGCAGAGACCCTTCGCACCCGTCGGATCTAGGCTGACGGCGCCCTATTCGCCGCCACGGTTGGACGGGTTGCCGATCATCGACAGGAACTCGCGCCGGGTCGACGGGTCGTTGCGGAAGGCGCCCAGCATGCGGCTGGTCACCATGGTGACGCCCGGCTTGTGGATGCCGCGCGTGGTCATGCACTGGTGCGCCGCCTCGATCACCACGGCGACGCCCTGGGGCTGGAGCACCTCGTCGATGGTGTTGGCGATCTGCGCCGTCAGCTTTTCCTGGATCTGCAGGCGCTTGGCGTAGACCTCGACGACGCGGGCCAGCTTGGAGATGCCGACGACGCGGCGGCGCGGCAGGTAGGCGACGTGCGCGCGGCCGATGATCGGCACGATGTGGTGTTCGCAGTAGGATTCCATGCGGATGTCGCGCAGCACGACCATCTCGTCGTACCCGTCGACCTCCTCGAAGGTGCGCTGAAGCAGTTCCACCGGATCGACGCCGTAGCCGGCGAAGAACTCCTCGTAGGAGCGCACGACGCGGTCGGGCGTACCGGCCAGCCCCTCGCGGTCGGGGTCGTCGCCGGCCCACTGGATCAGCGTGCGCACCGCCGCCTCGGCCTCGGCGCGGGACGGGCGGGCGCCTTCGGGCGCACCGCGCACGGCCTCGCGGCCCGGTCCGCGGACGACGTTGTCGGCGAGCATGGTCTTGGGAGCGGTCACGAAACGGTCCTCTCGATGCCTGGGCGCTGTCGGTCCCCGATGCGCGGTGACCCTTGTACGGGGCGATCCCCGGCGTGGATCACAGCGCGCGGCGGACTGTCGCACCTTCACCCGCCGCGCATTTTCCGACTTAACGCAGGCGCGCCGGCTTTCAAGAAGCGGCGGCTAATAAGCATGCCGGATCAGTTCAGCTGCATGGGCTGGTGCGGGCTGTCCAGGGAGAAGGCGGGGATGGCCACGTCGAAGGTCTCGCCGCGCTCGGTCTCCATCTGGTAGGCGCCGACCATGATGCCGGACGGGGCGGCCAGCGGCGTGCCGCTGGTGTATTCGAAGGCGCCGCCCGGCTCCAGCACCGGCTGCTCGCCAACCACGCCGGGGCCGCGCACCTCCTGCACGCGCCCGAAGCTGTCGGTGATCCGCCAGTAGCGGGTGCGCAGCTGCACCGTCTCGCTGCCCTCGTTCTCGATGCGCACGTGATAGGCCCACACGAAGTGGTTCTCCGCCGGCACCGACTGATCCTCCAGGAAGACCGGGTCGACGGTGACGCGGATGGCGCGCGTGATCTTGCTGTACATGCTCTGACCTCCCAGGCGCGGCGCGCACGGCATATGGGAATAAGAATAGGGGTGCACACACGGCGAAGTCCAGGGCGCCCGCCCGTCACCGGGGCAACGCGGTCAGGTTCCCAGGCGACCGGGTCGAGAGAGGGGGGACACGGATACACACGGATGCCGGCGAGGCCGGCGCACGGATGCACACGGATGAAGAGAAATCATTTTTCCGTGTGCATCCGTGGATATCCGTGTGCATCCGTGTCTCAAAACCCGCCCCTTATCGGCACTCTTCCGTTAACCCGAGTTCGGAGCCCTGCGCCCGTCACGGTCCGATTCCGCTCAGCGCAGCATGGCGAGGAAGTAGCCGGCGGCGACGGCGGTGCCGATCACGCCCGCCACGTTCGGGCCCATGGCGTGCATCAGCAGGAAGTTCTGCGGGTCGGCCCTCTGCCCTTCCACCTGCGACACCCGCGCGGCCATCGGCACCGCCGACACGCCGGCCGAACCGATCAGCGGGTTGATCTTGTCGCGGGAGACGAGGTTCATCAGCTTCGCCATCAGCACGCCGGTCGCCGTCGAGACGCTGAAGGCGACGACGCCCAGGGCCAGGATCGCCAGCGTCTCGGCCTGCAGGAAACGCTCGCCGGTCATGGTGATGCCGACGCTGGTGCCCAGGAAGATGGTGACGACGTTGATCACCTCGTTCTGCGCCGCCTTGGACAGCCGTTCGGTGACGCCGCTTTCGCGCAGCAGGTTGCCCAGCATCAGCATGCCGATCAGCGCCGACACGGCCGGCACCAGCAGCACGCAGGCCACCGTCACCACCACGGCGAAGATGATCTTCTCCAGCCGCGACACGCTGCGCAGCTGGCGCATGCGGATGCGCCGCTCGGCCGGGGTGGTCAGCGCCCGCATGATCGGCGGCTGGATCAGCGGCACCAGCGCCATGTAGGAATAGGCCGCCACCGCCACCGCGGCCAGCAGCTCCGGCGCCAGCTTGTTGGACAGGAAGATCGAGGTCGGCCCGTCCGCCCCGCCGATGATGCCGATGGAGGCCGCCTGCTCCGGCGAGAAGCCGACGGCGACCGCGCCCAGATAGGTGACCAGGACGCCGGCCTGCGCCGCGCCGCCCAGCAGCAGAACGCGCGGGTTGGCGATCAGCGGGCCGAAGTCGGTCAGCGCGCCGACGCCCAGGAAGATGATGGGCGGGAACAGCTCCAGGTGGATGCCCTGCGCGATGTAGTGATAGAGCCCGCCCGCCGCCTCGGCGGTCGGCGGGTTGATCACCCCCTCGGTCGGCAGGTTGGCGAGCAGCGCGCCGAAGGCGATGGGCAGCAGCAGCAGCGGCTCGAAATTCCGCCAGATGGCGAGGTAGAGCAGCGCCCCCACCACGCCCCACATCGCCACCATGCTCCAGGTCAGGTGCGGAATGGCGGTCAGGGCGAGCAGGTCGGACAGCGTGTTCACGGCGGCGGCCCTCAGCGCAGCGACATCAGCACTTGCCCTTCCTGCACCGAGGCGCCCGCCGTCACGGCGATGGCGGCCACCGTGCCGGAATGGGGTGCGGAAATGGTCGTCTGCATCTTCATGGCCTCCAGCACCAGCAGCGGCTGCCCCGCCTCGACCCGGCCGCCGGCCGCGACGCCGACGGAGACGACGACGCCGGCCAGCGGGCTGACCACGTCGCCGGGGGTGGCCGGGCGGGCGTCCAGCCGTGCCGCCGCGGGCGGGCGCAGGTGCTCGCCGGTGGCCGGCGCGGCCGAGCCGACGGGATAGGGGGCGGGATAGGCGGCGGGTGCCGGTTCGGCGGCGGGGCCGTCAAGCTCCTCCACCGAGACGTCGTAGGCGACCCCCTCGACGGTGATGCGGAATCGTCTCATGGCTTGGCCTCGGGCGCTCGGGTTCGGGTGGGGTTCGGCGGATCGAGGTGGGGCGGGCCGGGCACCGCCCAGTCCCAGCGCACGCGGTGCGAGGCGAACTGTTCGGTGCGGCCGTGCTGTGTCCAGG
>DASWVP010000129.1:0-2364 GCA_036401175.1 Azospirillum sp.
TTGATCGAAAGGGTCATACGGACGACGCCTTCAGGCGCCGTCCGTATGACGCGCCTCTCCCCCGCACGAACAAGAACGGCAGCGCCGCGAGGCGCTGCCGTCAGGTGCGAGGCTAACATCGAGAGGCTTTGGGGTACTCGCGTGCCCGGTGGAAAGCCGGGCACGGGCGTCTCGCGGGGACTCCGGCCGTCGGGTGGCGACGGCCCTTGGGTCTAGCGACGCCGGACCAGACCCAAAATCAAACTCGCTGCGAAGAGGACCAGGAAAAGGAAGAACAGAATCTGCGCTATGCCCGAGGAAGCTTCGGCGATGCCGCCGAACCCGAAGGCGCCAGCCACCAGGGCGATGACGAAGAACACCAGAGCCCAGTACAGCATCGTGTACTCCATGTCGGAAGTACCGCATCCGAAGCGCAGCCGCTTCTGCCTCCCGAGCGACCTGCCGTTCCGTGGAGCGGCAGAGGCAGCGGCGGTCTTGCGATTTGTACAACACCATGGCGCGACGATGGTTCCCGCGTCGGGCCTTGTGGCGGCCGGATTGCCCGCACGGGTTGCCGGGTGCGCCGCCTCGGCACCTTTCGACGTACCGCCGCCGCCGCTCCGCCGCCCAGCGCAACGCTTGCGCCGGCAGCCTGTTAACCCGCCATACCGCAACCGCTGCGCGGATGCGGCGCATCCCGTTGCATGCATGGGGAGGACTGAACCTATGAAACGCACCCTTACCGTCGCCGCATTCGCCGCCGTCATGGCGGTGGCCCCGGTCGCGCTGGCGCAGATGAACACGCGCACCGACGGCGGCGACCCGCGCGGCACGCCGCGCATGAGCACCGGCTCCGGCCTGCCCAGCGAAAGCCCGCAGGTCGAGAGCATGGAGCGCGGCACCACCGACATCGACCGCCTGTCGCCGGGAACCCGCAGCGGATCGAGTGGCGGCATGGGCGACGGCACCATGGGAAGCGGCGCCATGGGAAGCGGCCCCATGGGAAGCGGCATGGGCAGTTCGATGGACCGCACCACCGGCCCGCAGTCCGGCCGCGCCGGCACCGCGCCGGGGATGGGCGGCGGCATGGGAAGCGGGATGGGCGGCGGCATGGACGGCGGTGGCCGCGTGATGATGCAGGTCGACCGCTCCGACATGGCCGAGCGCCGCGGCCGTGGGCAGAACACCATGGAGTTGATGCAGACGTCCCTGCTGAACAATTTCAGCGCCGCCGGCTTCCGTGCCGTCCGCGACTTCCGCAAGGAGGGCGACCGCTACGTCGCCAGCGCCATGGACCAGAACGGCAACTGGGTCACGGTGCAGATGGACCCGAGCACCGGCGCCATCAGCACGGCGCGGTAGGGTTCCGCATCGCGCGGCGGCAGCGTCACTCCATCAGCCGGTCCCACGTCCCCGTCAGCCGGCCGGCACCGGCGGGCGCCAGCACGTCCCACAGGGGCAGCGGCGTCCGCAGGCGCTGGCCGGCGTCGCGGCCCAGTGTGCGGGTCGCCACCTCGGCGGCGCTGCCGGCGGGCAGGAAGCCGGTGGCGCCCAGCGGGATCGTCAGCACCAGCCCCTGCTCCAGCCGGCCGCCCAGGCGGCTTCGGCCACGGTCCGGCCCCTCGGTCCAGGTGGCGTGCGCGGCGATTCGCACGCCGTTGTCGAAGCGGTGCGCCAACTCGACCGTGCCGCCCCAGTCGCCGCCCAGGTAGCGGCCGAGCCGCAACGCCCCCGTCACCGCCGCCCCCGGCGCCTCCAGGTACAGGCTGGCTTGGCCGGTGGTGGCGCCGGTGTCGGTCCAGACGCGCAGCGGATCGCCCGGCGGCCGCTTCCACACCCGGGCGAGGTCGAGGCCGAGCGCCCAGCGCGCCGGCACCGGCCGGTACAGTACCTCGCCGCTCAGGCCGGCGAACATCTCCTCCAGCGCCCCGGCCGACAGGCGCGCGTGCCAGCCCGGCGCCGGGCTGTTCAGCCATGTCGCGTGCAGGTGCTCCAGGTTGGCGCGGGGCAGGGCGTACCACGCCACGTCGCTGCGCACCGGCTCGGCCGCCGGCAGCGCCTCGGCGTCCAGCACGGCCAGCGTGTTGCCGTGGTTGACCCGGATGCCGGCGCCAAACACCACCCCGCGCCAGGGCTCGACCGCCAGCGCGGTGTCGGTGTAGGCGCGCCACGCCAGCGCGTAGCCCTGCTCGAAGAGGCTCTGCTCGACGGTGGGGCGCAGCGTCAGGTCCCAGCGCACCGGCCAGTCGGGCGGCGCGGGCGCCTCATCCAGGCGCGCGCCCTGCCAGACCTCCTCCGGGCTGCCGCGCCGGTTGGCGGCCTGCGCCACGGCGCGCCGCCGCAGCGTGACGGCCACGCCGTCCAGCCCGCGCGCGGCGGTGGCGA
>DASWVP010000130.1:0-4358 GCA_036401175.1 Azospirillum sp.
GGTGCCAGCCGGGCTGCGCGCTGCCGCCGGCCCGCACGATGAGGTGGCCGGCACCGGCGCCGTCGGTCCCGTAATCGCCCTTCCCCACGGCGGCGCCCCGCTCGGCCGACAGCCACGTCGCGGCGGCGGCGTCGCCGAACAGGCCGATGGTGTCGCGGCTGGTGCGGGCCATGGTCTTGGAATAGGGGTCGCAGGTCACCACCAGCGCGTTCGCGAAACCCTCGCCGGCCATCAGGCCGCGGGCGACGGACAGGGCATAGACGTAGCCCGAGCAGCCCAGCCCGATGTCGAACGAGGCCGTCGTCTTCGGCAGGCCCAACGCGTTCTGCAGCAGGGCGGCCCCGTGCGGCAGCCGGTAGTCCGGGTTCTGGGTGACCAGGATCAGCAGGTCGACGGCCTGCCGGTCGAGCTCCGGCTCGGCGGCGAACAGCCGCTCGCACGCGGCGGCGGCGAGGCCGGTGACGGTTTCGTCATGGCGCAGGAAGGCGCGCGAGCGCACACCGATCTTGTCCTCGATCATCGCGCGGTCGAGACCCGACCACTCCGCGATTTCGGCGCTGCCCACGCGCCATTCCGGCTGGGCCACGGCAAGCGATCGGATGAACATGAAGAGGCGCCTCGATGAAGCAACACCGGATGTCCTACCCGCCGCGGCTCCGGCAGGTCAAGGCCGATGTGGGCGGCGGCGGGTCGCCGCCCGTGCCGCGCTCAGGTGCGCCGCGCCACCAGCCACATGTGCGCGGACAGGCCGTTTTCGGCCAGGAACTGTTGGAACGGCCAGCCCAGCCGGTCCCACTCGTCGATCAGCACGCGTCGCAGGAACGGGTCGCCGGACAGGTCGTGGCGCCCCTGCAAGGCGGCCTCGCGCACCAGTTCGGCGTCCAGGCGGCCGGGGGTGGTCGCCTCCAGCACCTCGAAGCCATGGCGCGCCACCAGATCGCCCAGCGCGACCGGGTTGAACAGGTTGACGTGCTCGGTGTCGACGGCCATGGATTCCCCGCCCAGCATGGCGATGTCGAACCCCTCGCCGTTCGGGCAGGACAGCACCAGCAGGCCGCCCGGACGCAGCAGGCGGCTGGCGTGGCGGATGAAGTCCGACGGCTCGAACAGGTGCTCGATCACCTCGAAGGCGACGACGGCGTCGGCCTCGCGCACGGCGTCGCCGATGTCCTCCACCCGGCGCTCGACCACGTCGACGCCGCGCTGCCGGCAGGCTTCGGCCAGCTCCGGCGTCGGCTCGACGGCGACGACGCGGCCGAAGGCGCCGGATTGCGTGGCCAGCGCCGCGAAGGTGCCGAAGCCCGGCCCGATCTCCACCAGCGTGCCGCGCGGCACGCCGTAGCGTTCGCACAGTTCGACCACGCGGGCCAGCCACGGCTTGTGGATCTTCTCGCGCCGCGACGCCTCGGAGGCGGGGAAGATGTGCTCCGCCCAGTACTTGTAGTTCTCGGAATTGGCGTAGTAGTCGCCCATCACCGCCGGCGACGGCCGCGGCGACATGTACAGCGTGCGGCAGGCGGCGCAGCGCTGGAACGACAGGGTGAACTTCTCGAAGGCGAAGGCACCGTCCGTCCCGCCGCAGGCCGGGCACGGCACGGCGACGAATTCGGCGCGGCGGGCCAGCAGGCGGTCGATGTCGCGCCGGTAGGCCGCCTCCTGCGCGCCCAGCAGCTCGTCGGGGCACAGCTCCTTCTCGCTGAGCGGGGCACCGAGGCCGGTGCTGGCGGAAGCGTCGGTCATTTCACGTCCCACAGATTGTCCTTGGCCCAGTCGCCGTTTTCCCGGCGCCAGACGCGGGCGTCGCGGAAGGTGTCGGCGATGCGGTCGAATTCATCCTCGGTCATGCCGACGTACTCCAGCCAGCGGTAGAGGTCGCGCGGCTTGACCGGGTCATAATGGCGGACCAGCGCGATGGCCTCCTCGCGGGTCTTCAGCCCGGCGCGGATGTCCTTGCAGGCATGGTCGGTGCAGCGGCCATAGCCGAACTTCACGTACTTCAGGTAATCGTGCACGCCGTTCTCGTGCATGTCGTCCAGGTTGGACATGCGGCGATAGGTGCGGTCGAACGGCTCGTCGCTGACCTCGAAGCCGTACTTCTCGACCACCATGGGGCCGTGCTCGTTGGCTTCCCAATAGACGTAGTTGCCGAGGTAGAGGCCGCGCACGTCGAGATCGTAGAGGTCCTGGTCGGCCGGGTACTTCCACGGGTTGAGCTGTTCCGCCGTCAGCCCCTCTCGGCCGACGAAGTAGTTCCATTCGTAACCGCGCGCGAAATGCTCCAGCCGGTCGCGGTAGCTCATCTCCGGGAAGTCGTCCATGGAGAACTGGCCGCACAGGTCCAGATAACCGTGCTCGCCCCAGATGACCAGCGGCACCTTGTGCTGCACGGCGACGCGCACCGGCGCGGTGGTGATGCCCACGTGCGCGTGCCAGTTCATGTCGCCCATGATGGTGAAGGCGAGGCGGTTGAGCTTCTTCACCGTCTCGATGCTGGGCGACACCAGGATGTGGTCGACGTCGAACGCCTCCTTCATCCGCAGCATGTTGCGCCAGCCGACTTCGGTCCAGTTGTTGCCGTTGTAGGTGACGAGCAGGGGGTTCATGCCCAGCTCGTTCTTGATGACGTGCGTCTGGAAATAGCTGTCCTTGCCGCCGCTGACCGGGATGACGCAGTCGTAGCGGCTGCCGTCGCGGCAGCGGTACTGCTCCAGGATCTCCTTCAGCAGTTCGCGCCGGCGGTCCCATTCGGACCGCGGGATGGCCGCCTTGACGCCGGACATCTGGCAGCCCGTGCACGTGCCCTGCTCGTCGTACTCCATGGGCGCGGCGCTGATGGAGGGGTAGACGCAGCAGGTGCACCAGGTGATCTGGTTGCGCGGGCGCGCGGGGTCGGTGCGGGCGGCCTTGTAGTCGCCCTCGCGCGCCTGGCGCAGGCGTTCGGCGATGCGCGCGTCCTCGGCGGCGCGGTCGTAGACCGGCTCGCGCGGCAGCCAGCGGCTGCCCAGCTCGTTCGGACGCACCGGCACGCCGGCCGCCTCGCACGCCTTCTTCGCCATCGGGTAGCTGAGCTCGAAGAAGTGGAAGATGTTGGCCGCCGCCGCCGCCGCCGCGTGCCCCTCGGTGATGGCGGTCGGGAAATGCTCGTACCGGCCGACGCCGCCGCAGGCGACCACCGGAATGTCCACCGCGCCGGTCACCGCGCGCACCAGTTCCAGGTCGTAGCCCTGCGAGGAACCGTCACGGTCGATGGAGTTCAGCAGGATCTCGCCCGCCCCCAGCGCCTCCACCCGGCGCGCCCAGTCCGCCGGATCGAGCCCGGTGGCGCGCTTGCCGCCCGCGCCGAACACCTCGTACCGGCCGTCGGCGTGGCGGCGCGCGTCGATGCTGACGACGATGCACTGGTTGCCGAAGCGGCGCGCCGCCGTGGCGATGAAATCGGGATCCTCGACCGCCTTGGTGTTGATCACCACCTTGTCGGCGCCGGCCGCCAGCCGGGCGGCAATGTCCTCCAGCGTGCGGATGCGGCCGCCGAAGGCGAGCGGCATGAAGCACACCTTGGCCACCTCGCGCAGGACGTCCAGCGTGTTGGTGCCGGAATAGTTCTGCTGCAGATCGTCACGGCGCAGGTCGTGGTAGTCGAACTCGCTGATGTCGAGGATCACCAGTTCGTCGACGTTCCAGTGCGAGAAGCGCTCGACGGTGCTCATCGGGTTCCCGATGACCTGATGCACCTTGAAGAGCTGGCTGCGCACGATCACGCCGTGCTTGAGCAGCAGGACGGGGATGACGCGGGGTCTGGTCACGGTGCGGCACTCCGAATCGCGGATGCGGGCGTCATATGCGGGCGTCACGCGGCGAGGCGGCCCTGCCGGCGCAGCAGGGCGACGAAGTTGGCGAGCAGGCCGAGACCGGCGTCCTGGCTCTTCTCGGGATGGAACTGCGCGCCGTAGACGTTTCCGGCCTCCAGCGCGGCGGCCACCGGGCGTCCGCTGAAGTCGATCGTCGCCGCCACGTCGGCCGGGTCGCGGCATTCCACGTGGAAGCTGTGCACGAAGTAGAAGGATGTCGGGTGGTAGCCGTCCGGGAACAGCACGCCGGGCCGCGTCGCCGCGACGTCGCACCAGCCCATGTTGGGCACCCGGAAGCCCGGCTGGTCCGCGGTCAGCCGCACCGCCCGGCCGGCGATCAGGCCCAGCCCCTGGTGCCGGCCATGCTCCTCGCTCTCCTCGGCCAGGAGCTGCATGCCGAGGCAAATGCCCAGCAGCGGCGTGCCGGCGGCGGCGGCGCGGCGCAGCGGTTCGGCCAGCCCCTTCTCGCGCAGCGCCGCCATGCCGTCGCCGAAGGCGCCGACGCCGGGC
>DASWVP010000131.1:0-17316 GCA_036401175.1 Azospirillum sp.
CGTGTCGCGCTGGAACACCGCGTCCACCGCCTGAAGCACGGCGGCGGTGGAGCGGAAGGAGATGTCCAGGTCGACCGCCACCCACCGCTTTTCGGCGGCCTCGGCGTGCGCCTGGAAATGCCGGCGCATGCGGGCGAACTCGGCCGGGTCGGCGCGCTGGAAGCTGAAGATCGACTGCTTCTCGTCGCCCACGGCGAAGACGGTGCGGGTGACGCCCTGCGCCTCGCGCGCGCCCAGCCCGGCGAAGAACTCCTCGGCGATCGCGGACACCACCTGCCACTGCTCGGGGTTGGTGTCCTGCGCCTCGTCGATCAGGATGTGGTCCAGGCCGCCGTCCAGCTTGAACAGAACCCACGGCACCCGCCCCTCGCCCTTCAGCAACTCGTGGGCGAACAGGATGAGGTCTTCGTAATCCAGCAGCGCGCGGGCGCTCTTGCGCGCCTTGTAGGCGTTCAGCAGCGCCTCGGCCAGTGTCAGCAGCGCGGTGGTGGAGGCCGCGACCCCCGCCGCCTTCACCCGTTCCATCAGCGCAACGAGCCGCGACGCCTCCTCCTCCAGCGCCCTCAGCGCGTGCGGGAAGGATGTGGCCGGCTTCTTGGTCAGCAGGGTCTTGCGCGGCGCCCCGTCGGCGGTCAGGAAAAGGCGCACGTAGGCGTGGAAGGCGGTGACGCGCGACCCGGCGGCGTCCAGCCACTGCTGGATGCCGATGCCGCGCTCCTGGTCGGTGGCGGTGCCGCCGCTCAGCACCCGGCACGCCTCGCGCAGCGTAGGCAGGTCCAGCGCGTCGTCGGCGCAGGCGTCGCTCAGGATCGTGGATTCCGTCTCGCCGGGTGGCACGCCCAGCGCCTCGTGCACGGCGGCGACGGTGGCGTGCAGGCCGCCGTGGTGGGCGAGGATGCGGGCAATGCGCCCGCGCTCGGCCGCCAGCTCGGCCATCAGCTCGGCGAATTCCTCGGCGTTCAGCGCGGCCGTCAGGCGGGCCAGCGCCTTGCCCAGCGTTTCGCCTTCGGAACGGCCGGCGTGCAGCACGGCGTCGCGCGCCTCGACCAGCAAGCTGGCGGAGGTGCGGTCGTCCATCACCTCGAAATGCGGGACCAGCCCGGCCTCGATGGGGAAACGGCGCAGCAGCGACTGGCAGAAGGCGTGGATGGTCTGGATCTTCATGCCGCCGGGGCAGTCCACCACGCGGGCGAACAGCCGCCGCGCGGCGGTGCGCGTCTCCTGCGACGGCATGGCGCCGCACAGATCGTACAGCGCGTCGGTCAGCGCATCGTCCGGCAGCGTCGCCCAGCGGCCCAGCGTGCGGTTGATGCGGATCGACATCTCCGCCGCCGCCGCCTTGGTGAAGGTCAGGCACAGGATGCGCGCGGGCGGCGTGCCGGCCAGCATCAGCCGCAGCACGCGGTCGGTCAGCACCTTGGTCTTGCCCGACCCGGCCGACGCGCCGACCCACACCGACGCGTCCGGGTCCGACGCGCGCCGCTGCAGCACGTTCGGGTCGAGCGGGCGTTCCGCCGAGGGAAAATCGACGAGGCTCATTCTCCACCCACGCCGCCGGCGGACCATTCCTGGACGCGCGCGAGGTGCGCGTAGTCGGTGTAGCGCGGCGCCATCGCCGGGCGCGGGCACGAGCGGTAGGGCGTGGCCGGGTCGTCGAAGGCGCGGATCAGTTCCTCCAGACCGGCGCGCGCCTCGGCGGCCAGGGCGGCGACGTCGCCCTTGACCGGCTTCTCCTCGCCGGCCGGGTCACCGCCGGACAGCCGCCAGAAGGCGATGCCGGACACCGGCCCACCTGTTACGTCGGCGAAACCACCGGCTTCGGCGATGGCCGCTTCCAGGGGAAGCTGCGGGGCGAAGCCCAGTTCGATCTCGCGGTTGGGGGGCGGGGCGCCGGTCTTGTAGTCGATGATCACCAGCCCGTTCTCCCTGGCGTCGCGGTCGATGCGGTCGGCCTTGGCGGTCAGCAAGAAGGGCCCGGCCGGGCCGTGCAGCTCCAGCGTGCCCGTCACCTCGGTGGCGAGAGGCTTGATGGTGTGCCGGCGCTCGCGTTCCAGCGCAACGAACCACGCGGCGATGCGCTCGAAACGCGGCCACCAGAAGGCGCGCACGTCCGGATGCGTGTCCAGCAGCGGCCCGAAGCTGCGCCGCCCCAGCTCCAGCAGTTCCGCCACCGCGTTCTCGGGCAGCCGGTTGGGGTGCAGCTTGACGAACGCGTCCAGCGCGGCGTGGATGAACTGGCCGCGCTCGGCCGCGCCGGGGTCGGCGGCGATGGGGTCGAGCTTGCGCAGCTTCAGGATGGACCCGGCGTAGATGGCGTAAGGGTCGCGCATCCACGTCTCCACGCGGGTGACCGACAGCCGGCGCGGGCGGGCGGACACCGGCGGGCGCGGCTCGGGCGGGGCCACCGGCTGCACGGCGTCCGGCTCGTCCAGCGCCCGCGCCCAGGCCAGCCAGGGTTCGCCCTCCCGGTCGATCCGCCCCTCCAGGCTCAGCGCCTTCAGCACCGTTTCCAGCCGCAGCAGCCAGCGCGACGGCACGGTGGGGGTGCCCTCCACCCGCTCGGCGCGCGTCAGCACCACCTCGGGCGCGCCGCAGGCCTGGGCGAAGTCGTGCGCCGACAGGCCGATCAGGCGTTCCGGGCTGGGCAGGCCGAACGCCTTGCGCATGGGGCGCGACATCCAGGGATCGGCGGCGGGTTCCGGCGGCCACGTGCGCTCGTTCAGCCCGCCGAGGATCATGCGGTCGTAGTGCTGCAGCCGCGCTTCCAGCGGCCCCAGGATGGCGAGGCGCGGATGCAGGCCGAAGCGCGGGCGCACCGCCCGCCCGGCCATCAGCGCCTCGAACAGCACGGGATATTCCGGACCCGGAACGGGCGCGAAGTCGTCGGCGGCGCCGCGCAGCTCGTCGATGAAGGCGGCCGCCGCCTCGCCGTCGTCGTGGCGCCACAGCCGCGCGTCGCCGAAGGTGTCGGGGGTGCGGGCCAGCGCCTCGGCGAAGCGCACATGCGCGTCCACAAGGTCCTTCAGCGGCGCCGTTCCGGCCATCGCCTCCAGGAATGGGCGGGCGAGCCGGTCCAGCCGCTCGACCCAGCCGATCAGGTAATCGCGCTGCTCGGGGTGGGCGAAGCGCTCGTCATCGGCGGCCTTCAGCGCCTCGACCAGCCCGCCGAAGCCCTCGGCCGGGCGCGGGCCGCGCAGCACGGCGCGTTCCAGGGCGCGGGCGTCGGTGCGGAAATCGGCCGGCTCCTGCCCGCCGGCGGTCAGCGGGTGCTTGGCCAGCGCCAGCAGGTCCAGCGGGTGGGCGCGCCGCGCCGCCAGTTCGGCGGTCAGGCGCAGGTAGGTGCCGGCGGCGGTGTCGGCCAGCGGCCGGCCGGCCGAATCATCGACCTCCACGCCCCAGCGCTTCAACGCCATGGCGACGCGGCGCGCCAGCGCGCGGTCGGGCGTGACCAGCGCCGCCGTCTTCTCCGGCGTTTCCAGCGTGTGGCGCATCAGCAGCGCGATGGCGTTCGCCTCCTCCTCGGAATGCGGCGCGTCGATGCGCATCACGCCGGCCAGCGCCGACTCGTCCAGCCCCTCCAGCGTCCGCCAGCTTTCCGTCGTGGCCGCCGGGCGCATCGCCTCGCCGATCAGGCGGGCGCGCACCGCGCGCGGATCGTCGGCATCGTTCCACAGCCGAACCGATGTCCGCTCCATTTCCAGCGTGCCCAGCAGGCGGGCAAGGCCGTGCTGGGGGTGCGCCTCGTCCTGGCGGATCGCCTCCCACGTCGCGTCGTCGCAGCCTTGGTCAAGGCCGGGCAGCACCAGCGCGCCGTTCGGCATGCGGGCGACCACCGCCAGCAGGTCGGCCGTTGCCGGGATCGAGCCGGTGGAGCCGGCGGCGATCACCGGCCCATCCGGCGGCTGCCGCTCCCACACGCGGGCCTGCGTTTCCAGCACGGCGTTGCGGTGCGCCGCCGGGTCGATGAAGCCGCGGCCGGCGAGGATGGCGGGCCAATGTTCGGTGACGATGGTCAGGAACTTCAGCGTGTCCTGCCAGTGCGCGGCGTAGTCGTCCGGCACCAGCCGGACCAGCCCGTCGAAGGCCAGCCGCTCGGTCTGCACCTGATCCACCAGCCGGCCGAGGTCGGCGCCCAGCCGCACGGCCTGCGGCAGCGTCGCCGCGAACTCGCCGCCCGCCGCCAGGATCACCTTGGCGAGCAGCAGTTGCCGGCGCAGCCCCGACACCGCTTCGGGCAGGTCGAGCGCGCCGGCCAGCCCCGGCAGCTCCTCGGCGGTCAGCGACAGCGCGTCGGCGTCGATGTCGCCCAGCGGGCTCATGCGCGGCAGCAGCATCGGCCGCCCGCCGGAGCGGCGCAGGAACGCCTCCCGCAACGACCGGCAGGCGCGCCGGGTCGGCAGCAGAACGGTGGCGGCGGCCAGTCGCAGCGGGTCGTCGCCCAGGCGAGCGGCGATGCCGGCTGCCAGCGTGTCGACGAACGGCGCGCCGGCCGGAATGGTGTAGACGTTGGGCGGGGGGAGGCTCATGCTCTTGGCTTCACGGCCAGACCCAGCGGACGCCGCCGCGCGCCAGCAGCTCCTCCGCCTCCTGCAAGGCGTCCGGCGTGCCGACGTGGTACCACGGCCCGTCGTGCGCCAGCCCGTACAGGCGCCCGGCCTCCTGCGCGCGGTTCCACAGGAGGTTGGTGGAAAAGGCGCCGTCGGGGGAGTCGTTCCACAGCTCCGGCTTGACGATCTGCACGCCGGCGAAGACGAAGGGGGCGATCTCGCCCTCGGCGCGCCGGGTCAGCCGGCCCAGCGGGTCCATGTGGTAATCGCCGCGCCCGTCATAGCCCACGGCCCGCGTCGTCGCCATCAGCAGCAGCAGCGCGTCCATCTCGTCCGGCCGCCAATGCGTGGCGAGGCGCCGCAGCGCCGGGGTCGGCCCGTCCAGCCACAGGATGTCGGCGTTCACCACATAGAAGGGCTCAGGCCCCAGATGCGGCAGCGCCTTCTTCACGCCGCCGCCGGTTTCCAGCAGCGAATCCTCGGGCGACAGGACGATCTTCGGCTTGCGGCGGCCCTTCAGGTGGGCGGCGATCATCTCGCCCTTGTAGTGCGCGTTGACCACGGCGGTGTCGACGCCGGCCTCGGCCAGCCGGTCCAGCGCGTGGTCGAGCATCGGCTTGCCCCCCACCGGCAGCAGCGGCTTTGGCATGTGCAGGGTGAGCGGGCGCATGCGCAGGCCCAGGCCCGCGGCCAGCACCATCGCCCGCTTCGGCGTAGCAGTCTTCTTCGGCATCAATCCGGCTCCGGAATGACAAAATCGGCGCGGGTGCCCGGCGGCAGGTGACGGTCGAACCACGCCCGCACGGCGGCCAGCTCCGGCTTTGCGAGTTGCGCCTCCAGAAGGCGCCAGACCCGCGGCAGGTGAACGAGGTAGCCGCGCCGCCCCTCGGCCAGCGCGAGGCGGGCGAAGACGGCGACGATGCGCGTGTGCCGCACCGCCCCCAGCACTGCGTAGGACCGGTGGAAGGCGGCGGCGTCCAGATCGGGGAACGCGGCCAGATAGCGCGCGACCATGCGCTCGGCCAGCGCGACCGGCACGTCGCGCCGGGCGTCCTCCAGCAGCGAGACGAGGTCGTAGGCGACCGGCCCCAGCCCGGCGTTCTGGAAGTCCAGCAGCCCGCCCGCGGCCACCCCCGGACGCGGCAGGCGCATCAGGTTGTCGACGTGGTAGTCGCGCAGCAGCAGCGAGCGCGGCCCGGCGCAGGCGTCGGCCACCGCCGCCTCCCAGGCATCGCGCAGGGCGGAACGATCGGCCTGCGCCAACGGCCGTCCGGTGGCGACGGGGACGTAGACGTCGGCGAACAGCATGACCTGCTCGACGAACAGCGGCGCGTCGTAGACCGGCAATCCCAGCGCCGCCGCCTCCTCGGCGCGGAAGCGGAGGTGCAGTTCCACCAGCACGTCGGTGGCCAGCGCGTACAGGCCCTCGGCGTCCTCCCCCTCCGCCAGCAGGCGGGAGAAGGTGCCGTCGCCGAAATCCTCCAGCAGCGCCAGCCCGGCCGGCGTATCGGCGGCGACCACGTCCGGCACCGACAGGCCCAGCCGCGCCAGCGCGCCGCCGATCGCCAGGAAGGGAACGAGGTCGTGGTCGGGCACCGGCGTGTCCATCAGGATCAGCCGCGTGCCGTCCGGCCGCAGGATGCGTTCGTAGCGGCGGGCCGAGGCGTCGCCGGCCAGCGGCACCCGCGTGGCGTCGCCCAGGCCCCGCGCGGCGAGGAAGGCGGCGATCCGGCCGTCACGGTCGCTCATGGAAGGTCCATCCCGGCGAGGCGCGGCGCCCAGGTTCCGAAGCCCGTCAGCTCGGCGCGCCGGGCGTCCGGTGTGTCGGCCATGCGCAGCGCCACTTCCAGCCGGTCGGGCGGGGTGAGCGGGCCCAGCCGTTCCGGCCACTCGACCAGCGCGATGCCGTCGGCCGCCTCGTCCCAGCCCAGCTCGACCACCTCGTCGGGGCCGGACAGGCGGTAGAGGTCGAAGTGCCAGACGGCGCCCGCGTCGGTGTCGTAGGTCTGCACCAGCGTGAAGGTGGGGGAGGGCACCTCGACCTCCTCATCGCTCAGCGCGCGGATGACGGCGCGGGCGAAGGCGGTCTTGCCGGCGCCCAGGTCGCCCAGCAGCGTCACCACGTCGCCGTCCGTCAGGTGCGGCGCGAGGCGGCGGGCGAGCGCCGATGTGGCGGCCTCGTCGGCGAGGGGCAGGGATCGGTGTGTTATCGGGGACTGGGCCATGGGGCCGGATTGTGGGCGAACGCCCCGCCACCCCGCAAGCCGGGAATGGGTGACAACCACACTGGGATTGGCACTCTGCGGCCGGGGAAGCGATCAGAAGGCGACGCGCATCATGCGGGGCGCGCGCGGCGGCGGCGGCGCCTCCTCGTGGTGCTCGGTCACCAGGCGCGGCGGCTTGTTGAAGTTCATGGTGATCATCAGCGTCAGGGCGCCGTTGATCAGGTGCAGGCACTTGTCGGATTCGACCGGCAGCGGGATCTTGCGGCCCATGCAATGGCCGACCAGCGCGGCCGCCACCTCCGCCTCGCTCAAGGTCATCGACTGGTCGGCGCCATAGTCGTCGACGACCTGGATGGTGGTGTGCACGCCGTCGCGGTCGTCGAAGGTCACGCCGCGCACCGTGCCCTGCGGCAGGGACTCGCGCCGCTTGCGGCGGCGGTCCAGCACGGCGCGGACCACCTCCTGTTCGGTGAAGACGAGGCAGCGCAGTTCTTTCATGGCGGCGTTCCCGACGGCGCGGCGGGGGCTCGTCCCGCCGGTATGACCATTATCTATACGGCCAACCGGGGGAGCCAAGGCAAATGTTGCGAAAAATTTAGACAATTTGTCACAGCCCCGTGGAAAGGGCGCGGGGGTGGTTTGTCGCGCTTGGGGTTGAAAGGTGGAGCGAAACCGGACATCAAGGGGGAATTCCCATCCCGCGCCCACATCAGACAGCACCGGAGTTCCCATGTCGGCCACCCCCCACCGCACCGATGTCGCCATCGTCGGCGCCGGCCCCGTCGGGCTGTTCGCCATCTTCGAATGCGGCATGCTGAAGATGAGCTGCCACGTCATCGACGCGCTCGACATGGTGGGCGGCCAGTGCGCCGCGCTTTATCCGGAAAAGCCGATCTACGACATTCCCGGCCACCCGTCGATCGACGCGGCCGACCTGATCGACAAGCTGGCGCAGCAGGCCGCCCCCTTCGCGCCCACCTACCATCTGGCCCAGCAGGTCGAAAAGCTGACCCGCACGGACGAGGGCCGTTGGCTTGTCGAAACGAACATCGGCACGAAAATTGACGCCCAGGCGGTGATCATCGCCGCCGGCGTCGGCGCCTTCGGCCCGAACCGCCCGCCGCTGGACGGGCTGGAACAGTTCGAGGGCACGTCGGTGTTCTACATGGTGCGCCGCCGCCAGGACTTCGCCGGCAAGCGCGTGGTCATCGCCGGCGGCGGCGACTCGGCGGTGGATTGGACGCTGTCGCTGGCCGACGTGGCGGAGAAGGTCTACGTCGTGCACCGCCGGCCGAAGTTCCGCGCGGCACCCGAAAGCGTGGCGCGCATGGACGCACTGGTGCGCGACGGCCGGGTCGAGATGGTGGTGCCCTACCAGCTTTCCGGCCTCGACGGCGCCGACGGCCAGCTCACCGCCGTGCGTGTCGCCACGCTGGACGGCGAGGAGAAGGCCCTGCCGGCCGACGCGCTGCTCGCCTTCTTCGGGCTGTCGATGAACCTGGGGCCGATCGCCGAGTGGGGGCTGGACCTGGAGCGCAGCCACATCACCGTGACGCCGCCGACCTTCGCCACCAGCGCGCCGGGCATCCACGCCATCGGCGACATCGCCACCTATCCCGGCAAGCTGAAGCTGATCCTCTGCGGCTTCGCCGAAGCCGCGCAGGCCGCGCACGCCATCCATCCGCTGGTCCACCCCGGCGAGGCGCTGCACTTCGAGTATTCCACCAGCAAGGGCGTCCCGGGAGCGTAACGTGTTTGCCGTTGGGATTTCGCCTGTGGCTCAACCCAACCTACAGGAAAGTCCCGTGTAGGTTGGGTTGAGGCCAAGGCCGAAAACCCAACGTCGCCCGCGCCCGTCACCCCAACTCCGCACATCGCCGGCGTCACCACGCCGAACGCGAAAAAAGCGGGCCGCCGAAGCGGCCCGCGAGGCGAGGAATGGAGACGTACGGGAGAGAGCGTGGGTTCAGCCGCCACGCGGCCCGGCACCCGGACCACCCATGCCCGGACCGCCGCCCGGACCGCCGCCCGGACCGCCGCCCGGACCGCCCATGCCGCCGGGACCCATGCCCGGGCCACCCATGCCCGGACCACCACCGGGGCCGCCCATGCCGCCCATGCCGCGGCCGCGGTGCTGCATGAACGCGTCGGCGGTCTGCTTCTGCTCGGGCGAGAGCTGGTTGTAGAGGTCGACGACCAGCGGGCGGAGCTGCTGGAACTGCGTCACCCGCGCCGACATCATGGCGTCCATGCGCTCCAGCCGGTCCGGCAGCGTGGCCGGCGGCGGCTGGTCCTTGTACTTGGCGCACAGCGCTTCCAGCGGCTTCAGGGTGTCCTGCGCGGTGGTGGCGAGCTTGGTCCACGCCGGCTTCTGGGCGTCGGTGATCTTCAGGCGCTTCTCGGCGTAGGCCAGCATGCCGGCCAGCCGGGCGTCCTGGTTCTCGCACATGCGGCCGAAGTTCATCATGCCGCCGCCCATCATGCCGCCGTGCATGCCGTACCCCCGGCCCTGACCGGGGCCGAACTGCTGCGCGATGACCGGCGCGGCCACGGCCAGGCCGGCAACCGCGACGGCGGTAAGGATCAGTGCGCGTTTCATGGAGGTTCTCCTGGTGGTTCGGTGTGCGTGTCGTTCCGATGGACCCAAGGTGCGCCCCAAGCTTTGCCGGTTTATGTCCGGCGAGGGGGTGTTTGGTAACGCTGTGTAACAGCCGGCGGGCTGGTAACGCGGCGTAACACTTTTCCCCTTAACCGCCGGGCCGCCGCGTCCGATCATGGGGCTTGCAAGGGGGATCAGCATGGACCGCACGCCGCATCTTCTGGTGGTCGACGACGACCGGGAAATCCGCAACCTCACGTCGCAGTTCCTGACGAAGCACGGCTACCGCGTCTCCACCGCCCGCGACGGGGCGGAGATGCTGAAGACGCTGGAGGCGGCGCGCGTCGACCTCATCGTGCTCGACCTGATGCTGCCGGGGGAGGACGGGCTGTCGCTGTGCCGGCGTCTGCGCGCCGCCCCGGCGACGGCGGCCATCCCCATCGTCATGCTGACGGCGATGGGCGAGGAGACCGACCGCATCATCGGGCTGGAGATGGGCGCCGACGACTACCTCGCCAAACCGTTCAGCCCGCGTGAGCTGCTGGCCCGCATCAAGGCGGTGCTGCGTCGGGCCGGCGCGCCGCAGGCGGTGGGCGGCGAGGCGGCGGCCAAGGTGCTGCGCTTCGAGGGCTGGTCGCTCGACCTCGCCAAGCGCGAGCTGCGCTCGCCCGACGGCGTGCTGGTGCAGCTTTCGGCCGGCGAGTACGACCTGCTGGTCGCCTTCGTCGAGCATCCGCAGCGCGTGCTGACCCGCGACCAGCTGCTCGACCTCGCGCGCGGGCGCGCCGCCGTGCCCTTCGACCGGTCGGTCGATGTGCAGGTCAGCCGCCTGCGCCGCAAGATCGAGCCCGACCCGGCCGATCCCACCCTGATCAAGACGGTGCGCGGCGGCGGCTATCTGTTCACGCCGCCGGTGTCGGTGGGGCCGTGATGCGCCGCGTCCTGCCCGACAGCATCGCCGCGCGCACCGCGCTGACGGTCGTTCTCGCCCTGCTGCTGACCCAGGCGATCAGCGCGCTGGTCTACGTCACCGACCGGCACGAGGGGCCGCCGGTGCATGGCCCGCGCGTGCTGGTCGAACGCGTCACGGCGATCGTGCAACTGGTCGAGAGCACGCCCCCGGCGGAGCGGCCGCGCGTCGTCCGCGCGCTGGACGATCCCGTTCTGGGCGTGACGTGGCGGGAGACGCAGCCGCGCATGGGCGAACTGAGGGACGGCTTCCCGGTGGAGGCGCTGCGCCGCCGCCTGCGCCACGCGCTGGGCGACCCGCTGCGCCCCGTCTACATCGAGGTGCGGCGCCCGCTGGTCGGGCCGCAGCCGGGGATGATGCCGATGCCCGAGGAGATGCACTGGTCGGCGCGCATGCGCCTCACCGTCCAGCTCGCCGACGGCACATGGCTCAGCTTCATCGGCGGCGACCCGGCGGAGGGGCCGTTCCGGCTGGTGCGCTTCGCGCTGTGGATGCTCGCCATCGGCGGCGTCATCGCCGTGCTGTCGCTGTGGGCGGCGCGCCGGCTCACGGCGCCGCTGGCCCGCTTCGCCGTGGCGGCCGAACGCCTGGGCGTGGACGGCGAGGCCGACCCGCTGCCCGAGGCCGGGCCCAAGGAGCTGCGTGCCGCCACCCGCGCCTTCAACCGCATGCAGGAGCGGCTGCGCCGCTTCGTCGCCGATCGCACGCAGATGCTGGCCGCCATCAGCCACGACCTGCGCACGCCCTTGACGCGCCTGCGCCTGCGCGCCGAGCTGGTGGACGACCCGGAGATGCAGCGCAGGATGCTGGCCGACCTCGACGAGATGGAGTCGATGATCACCGCGACGCTGGCCTTCGCCCGCCAGGACGCGCAGCGCGAGCCGCGCGGCCCCCTCGACCTCGCCGACCTGCTGCAAAGCCTGTGTGACGACCGCGTCGACGCCGGCCACACGGCGACCTACGAAGGCCCGGCGCATTTCGCCGTGGACGGCCGCCCGGTGGCGCTGCGCCGCGCCTTCGCCAACCTGATGGACAACGCCATCGCCTACGGCGGGACCTGCCGCGTGCGTCTGGCAGCGGATGACGGGCAGGTAAGGGTACAGATCGACGACGACGGCCCCGGCATCCCGGACGCGGAGTTCGAGAAGGTCTTCGCCCCCTTCTACCGGCTGGAGCGCTCCCGCTCCCGCGACACCGGCGGCGTCGGGCTCGGCCTGTCCACCGCCCGCAGCATCGTGCGCGGCCACGGCGGCGACGTGACGCTGGCCAACCGGACCGAGGGCGGCTTGCGGGTGGCGGTGACGCTGCCGGTGTGAGGGGTAGGGCAATCGCTTGAAATCTTGGATTTCCCTCAAATAGTAAAACCGTCATCCCCGCGAAGGCGGGGATCCATGTTCCCGGCGACCGGACGCAACGGAAAACGTGGATCCCCGCCTTCGCGGGGATGACGAAATATCTTTGGTGCGATCAAAATCCTTCACCCCATTGCTCTGGGTGCCGCATCCTACTCTCTGTTCAGCATCCGTCGATGGAGCCGAACATGGCCGAGCCCGCGCACGCCTTTTCCGAAGACGACGCCGAGCGCAAGCGCGAGGCGATCGAGACCGCTCGCCGGGACTTTCAGGAAGGCCGCTGGGTCGAACACAAGCGCGTCCGTGACTGGCTGAGCGATCTGGCTGCGGGTAAGGTGACGCCGCGTCCGCGATGCAAGTAAGGTGATCCGTGTGCTGCGCGTCTGGCATGGCGATCGGGACCGCACCTGACCGCCTGCGCGATTCGCTCCGCCCTATTCCGCCGCGAGGCTGCATGTTTCCTCGAACGCGCGCTTCAGGTCGGGTGGGAGTACCGGCTTGTGGAGCAGGCGCAGGCCCCGGTCGTGCGCTTCGCGCAGCACGGCGGGGGCGGTGTCGCCGGTCAGGAGGATGGCGGGAACCTTGCGGCCGGCGTGGCGCCAGATGTGCTCGACGACGTCCAGCCCGGTTTCACCGGCCCGCAGCCGGTAATCGGCGAGGATCAGGTCGGGCATCGCGCCGCTGGCCCGCAACCGCTCCATCGCCTCCTCGCGGGAGCTTGCCGACAGCGTCCGCTGTCCCCAGTCCTCCAGCATGGCGACCAGCCCCATCAGCACGATGACGTCGTCGTCGATGACCAGCACGGTGCGCGGTCCATTCCGCGCTGGCACCGGATGCGCCGGCCCGGCGGGCTCCCGCGCGTCGGTGGCCGGGCGCGCCAGCGGAAGCTCCAGCGTGAAGGAGGATCCCCGCCCCAGCGTCGAGCGCACCGTGATCCTGTGCCCGAGAAGCTCCGACAGGCGCCGCACGATGGCGAGGCCGAGGCCCAGCCCCTGCTCGCGGTCGCGTTCGCTGTTGGCGACCTGAACGAACTCCTCGAAGATGTCCTTCTGCTTGTCTCGCGCGATGCCGATCCCGGTGTCCAGGACCTGCACGTGCAGCCCGTCGCCACGCCGCCGGCAGCCGACCAGGATGCGGCCGTGCGGGGTGTAGCGCAGCGCGTTCTCCACGAGGTTGCGCAGGATGCGGCCGAGCAGGGCCGGATCCGTGCGCACCACGGCGTTGCAGGACAGCACCCGGAAGCGCAGCCGCCGCTCGGCGGCGCGCCCGGCGTATTCCCCTTCGATCTGCGCCAGCACCTCGCGGATGGACACGGCGGCCAGCTCGACCCCGATGATCCCGGCGTCCAGCTTGGAGATGTCCAGGATGGCGTCCAGCAGCATCTTCAGGGCGCCCAGCGCGCGTTCGATGCTATCCATCGACCGGCGCTCCCGGTCGCCGAGACGGCCGGACGACAGCACCTCGGCGAAAAGCAGAAGGCTTTGCAGCGGCTGGCGCAGGTCGTGGCTGGCCGCCGCCAGGAAGCGCGACTTGGAGTTGGCGGCCAGTTCCGCCACGTGCCGCGCCGCCTCGGCCTCCTCGCGGGCGAGGCGGAGGTCGTCCAGCCGGGCGCACGCCTCGTACTGGCGGAGCCGTCCGCGCACCGCCATGCGCACGATGGCGGCCAGCGTGGTGGGGTGGAAGGGGCGTTCCAGGAACGTCACGTTGCCCAGCAACTCTATCAGCCGCAGCGCCAATGGGTTGCGTTCCGGTCCGCCGCCCCGCCGGGTCAGCAGCACGAACGGGAAGTCCGACCAGGACGGCTGCGCCGCGATCCACGCCTTGAGCGTGCCCGTGTCCGACTGGCGCAGCGCCTCCTCGGTCAACACCGCGCCGCCGGCGCCGTTTTCCAGTTCGGCCACCAGCTCGCCGAGGTCGGCGCAGGCATGGCCGGTCAGCCCGGCCTCGCGCAGGATGGCGCACGCCACCGCGGCGTCGCGCCCCGCCGGAGCGAGTATGAGGACGCGTTCGCCGGGTGGGGCCGGGTTCATTCGGTGTCGTCCCGCAGCAGGGGCGGGCCGTGTTCGGCGTACCGCGGCACCCCCAGGAGAACGCCCTGGAACGCGTCGAGCGGGGCGCCGACGCGGATGCCGGTCCGGGTGATCCGGTATTCCCGGATGGTGTCCTCGTGCGGGCCGGCGCGCTTCTTGATGACGGATATGGCGCGCCGGACACGGCCCTGCGCCTCGAAATAGCGCAGCAGCACGACCGTATCGGCCAGATAGGTCAGGTCGACGGGGGCCTTCATGTCGCCGACCAGCCCGTGCTGCGCCACGGTCAGGAAGGTCGACGCGCCTTTGCGGTTGAGGAAGGTCAGAAGCTCGTGCAGGTGCAGGATGAGGAACTGTTCCTCCGGCATGGCCGCCTGATAACCGTTCAGGCTGTCGATCACGATGGTGCGGACGCCGAGGGCTTCGACGCAGTGCCGGACGCGGTGCGAGAACTCGCCGGGCGACAGCTCCGCCGCGTCCACCGCCTCCAGGATCAGGCGGCCGTCGGCGCGTAGCGCGTCCAGGTCGATGCCCAGGCCCTTGGCGCGGGCCGTCAGCAGGCCGATCTCCTCGTCGAAGATGAACATCGCCGCGCGCTCGCCGCGCTCGACCGCGGCGACGGCGAATCGCATGGCGATCAGCGACTTGCCGGTGCCGGCCGGGCCGAGGATCAGCGTGCTCGACCCCTGCTCGACGCCGCCGCCCAGCAGCGCATCGATTTCCGCGATGCCGCAACTCGCCTGGGCGCGGGAGAAGCCGCTGTGGTGTTCGGAGGCGACGAGGCGCGGGAAGACGCGCACGCCGCCGTTGACGATGGCGAAGTCGTGATAGCCGCCGCGGAACGCCTGGCCGCGGTACTTGACGACCCGCAGCCGCCGCCGCTCCGCGCCGTACAGCGGCATCAGCTCCTCCAGGCGCAGCACGCCGTGGGCGACGCTGTGCACGGTCTTGTCCTGCGCTTCCGACGTCAGGTCGTCCAGCAGCAGCACGGTGGCGCCGTGCCGGGCGAAGTAATGCTTGATGGCCAGGATCTGCCGGCGGTAGCGCAGCGAGTTCTGCGCCAGCAGGCGGATCTCGGACAGGCTGTCCAGCACGACGCGGACCGGTTTCGTACGCTCCACCGCCTCGAAGATGAGCCGCGTCGTCTCCCCCAGTTCCAGGTCCGACGAATAGAGCAGGCTTTGCTCCTGAGCGGCATCCAGCAGGGTTTCCGGGGGGACCAGTTCGAAGATGTCGATCTCCGGCGGCAGATCCCACCCGTGCGACCGGGCGCCGTCGCGCAGCTCCTCCTCGGTTTCCGACAAGGTGATGTACAGGCCCTTCTCGCCCTGCGCCGCACCTTCCAAAAGAAACTGGAGCGCCAGCGTGGTCTTTCCGGTGCCCGGATGCCCCTCAAGCAGGTAGACGCGCTTGCGTGTCAGGCCGCCGGCAAGCACATCGTCCAATCCGGATATGCCCATATGCGCTTTGTCGGTGAGGGTACTTGCGGACATCCTGGTCTCCCTCACGTGATGGGGGGATAACGCCGGTGGCGTCGCGCTCCCTTTACCAAAGGTAGGCTTTTGGTCCAGGAATTTCCAGCGCGGACAGGGGCGGCGGGACGACGTGGGAACGTTAAGAAACGGCTTCCGCTCGAAGTTGAATGCTTCCCACTTCGTCCTGGCCGGGCCCAGTCCCGGCCATCCACGGGCTCGGACCTTTCGTTTCAGAGACCCCAAGCCCCGTCTTCCCGTGAGGCGCCGGGTGCGTGGGGGGCCGGGACTGGGCCCGGCCAAGACGATTTGAGGAAGGGACCGGAGGGGCGACGTGGGAAGGCGCATTTGCCCGCCCCGCCTACCCCTCGACCGGCGCGCTCACCGGCAGGATGCAGCGCACGCGCAGGCCCTGGCCGGGGGTTTCGTCCATTTCCATGCGGCCGCCGTGCAGTTCGATGACGTTCTTCACCAGCGACAGGCTCAGCGCCACGTTGGAACGGGCGTCGGTGCGCTCGAATCGGCCGGGGCCGTGGGCGCTGTCCGCCGCCGCCATGCCGTCGCCGACGCTCAACACCACCGAATGGTCGCTGCGCTGCGCGGCCAGCACGATCCGCCCGGTCGGCGGCGGCGAACGGATGGCGCTGACCACGAGGTTGAACAGCGCCTGCTTCAGCCGCTTCTCGTCGCCTTCCACCGTGCCCAGGCCGGCGGGCGAGGCCACCTCCAGCCGCAGCCCCTCGCGCCGCGCCCACTCGCGCGTCAGCCCGTCGACCGAGTCCAGCATGTCCGCCACGTCGACCGGGGCGTGCTCCAGCGTCTGCACGCCGGCGCCGATGCTGGTCAGGTCGACCACGTCGTCGATCAGCGACAGCAGGCGCTCGCCGGCCGACAGCACGCCCTTCACATACTCCATCTGGCGGGCGGAGAGCGGGCCGAAATACTGGTTCGCCAGCACCTCGGCGAAACCGATGATGCCGTTGAGCGGCGTGCGCAGGTGGTGCGAGACGTTGGCGATGAACTCGCTCTTCAGCTCGTCGGCGGCCTCCAGCGCGGCGTTGGAGGCGCGCAGCGCCTGCTCCAGCCGGGCGCTGTCGGTGACGTCCAGATAGCTGTTCAGCACCGCGCCGTCCGGCAGCGGCACCGTGGAGAATTCGACGACCGAGCCGTCCACCCGTTCCAGCCGGCCGGAGCGCACGGCGCGTTCCAGCGTGGCGCCGATCATCTCCTCCTTCAGCGCGTCCCAGTCGCCGCCGTCCTCCAGGAACGGGCGCATCTTCTCGAAGGCGTCGGCGATGTGCGGTTCGCCCTGCAGGTCCTCGTCGTGCAGGTCCCAGATGCGGGCGAAGGCCGGGTTGGACAGCTTCAGCCGGCCGTCGCCGCCGAACACGGCGATGCCTTCGGCCAGATTGTCCAGCGTCTCCTGCTGCACGGCGATCAGCGTGTTGTACGAGGATTCCAGCGCCAGCGTGTTGGTCACGTCCTCCATGATGGAAATGATGCCGCCCATCGGGTTGGGCGCCGCCAGCACGCGCAGCGTCGTGCCGTCGGGCAGGTGCATCATCTCCTCCATCGGCTCCATCAGGTGCGTGTAGCGCGTCAGGCGCTCGCGCTTGAAGCTCTGGAAATCGGCGTATTCCGGCAGCTTGCGGCGGGAGCGCAGCTCCTCCAGCAGTTCCGAATGGGTGGGTTCGGCGCGCAGGAATCCCTCGTCCAGCTCCCACAGGCGGGCGTAGGCCTGGTTGAAGAACGTCACGCGCTGGTCGGGGCCGTACATGACGATGGCGGTGCCCAGCCGCTCCAGCACCTCGGCGTGCGCGGCCTGATGACGGCTCAGTTCGGTGCGCAGGTTTTCCTGTACCGTGAGGTCGATCGCGTAGCCGACCATCAGCGTGCCGCCCTCCACCGGCAGCGGCGCCTCGGTCAGTTCCAGAACGCGGCGTTCGCTGCCGATCACCACCGGGCAGACCTGCGACTGCGCGAAACCGCCGTTGCGGGCGCGGGCGGCCAGATCGGGGCCGGCCTCGCCGGGGCACAGTTCGCGCTGCCGGGCGACCGCCTCGTCGGGCGGGGCGTCCACGGCGCGGGCGTAGGCGCGGTTGCACCACGCCACCCGCAACG
>DASWVP010000132.1:0-7604 GCA_036401175.1 Azospirillum sp.
GGCCCACCCAAACCCCCACCCCCGCGACGCGAAGTGGAAAGGAGGTTCCATGGACGGGCTTTCCGACATCAGGCGCGACGCCGGCGCGTTTCTCGACGCGCGCGGCGTGCGGGGGCGGCGGATCGATTTCCTCGGCGTGCCGCTCGATCCCCTCGACATGGAGGAGACGGTCGCGCTGATCGATTCGGCGCTGGCCCAGCGCGTGCGCCTGCAGCACGTGGTGGTCAACGTCTCCAAGCTGATCGGCATGCGCCAGGACGCCGACCTGCACCGCGACGTGGTCGAAAGCGACCTGATCAACATCGACGGCATGGGCATCGTCTGGGGCGCGCGGATGCTGGGCCTGCGCGTGCCGGCGCGGGTCGCCGGCATCGACCTGATGGAGCGCGTGCTGGATCTCTGCGCCCGGCGCGGCTACCGCCCCTACTTCCTGGGCGCCAAACCGGCGGTGCTGGAGCAGGCGGTCGCCAACATCCGCCACCGCCACCCGGCGATCCGCATCGCCGGCTGGCGCGACGGCTATTTCAAGCGCGAGGAGGAGGAGTCGGTGGTGGAGGCGATCCGCGCGTCGGGCGCGGACTGCCTGTTCGTCGCCATCTCCAGCCCGATGAAGGAGCGCTTCACCCAGCTCTACCGCGACCGGCTGGGCGTGTCGTTCCTGATGGGGGTCGGCGGCTCCATCGACGTCATGGCCGGCATCACCCGCCGCGCGCCGCGCTGGATGCAGCGGGCCGGGCTGGAATGGCTGTACCGCGTGCTTCAGGAGCCGCGGCGCATGTGGCGGCGCTATCTGGTGACCAACAGCCTCTACCTCGGCCTGCTGACGCGCGAGGTGGTGCGCGCCCGCATCGGCGGCGCCATCGGGGGCGAGCGGCGGGCGTGAACGAAAAAAGCCTCCCGGCGGGCAGCCGGGAGGCGCATCAGGTTCAGGTCTGGCTTCCACCGGGTCACCGGTGAAACTCATTCGCGATCATACCGCATCCAGCGCTATGCGCAAGCGATCATAACGCTGGAATCTCATCCGTCCACACGCGGAACCCGACCAGCGCGTTGGGCCCGAAGGTGTGGGTCAGCGGCACGTCGGCGGCGTCGCGCCCCTGGGCGATCAGGATGCGGCCGATCCGCGGCGCGTTGTTGCGCGGGTCGAACACCCACCAGCGCCCGCCCAGGTAAACCTCCATCCACGCCGCGAAATCCCCCGGCGCGTAGGGCGGCGGCAGGCCGATGTCGCTGATGTATCCCGTGCAATAGCGGGCGGGAATGTTCATGCAGCGGCAGAACGTGATCGCCAGATGCGCGTAGTCGCGGCACACGCCACGGCCTTCGGCGTAGGTTTCGGCGGCGGTCCGGGTGGCGCGGGAGTGCTCGTACCCGAAGGCCACGTGCCGGTGGACGAAGTCGCAGATGGCCTGCACGCGCGCCCAGCCCGGCGGCGTGCCGCTGAACAGCCGCCACGCCTCTTCCGACAGGCTGTCCGTCTCGCAATAGCGGCTGCCGAGCAGGAACAGCAGCGTTTCCGAGGGCAACTCCTCCACCGGGTGCTGGATGGCGGACCAGTCCGCCGGATCGGCGGTTCCGCCGTCGCGGATGACGGCGTCGGTGCCCATGGTGAACCGCCCCGCCGGGGCGACCAGACGGCAGCACCAGTTGCCGAAGCTGTCCCGGTAGCTTTCGATCGGGACCGGCGGGTTGGTGATCAGGTGATCCGGGCCTTCGAGATTCGCCACGCGCGAGTAGTGCACGTTCAGCATGACGATCATCGGCGTCGGCTTGGGGACGTCGTAACTCAGTTCGCAGCCCAGCCGAATTCGCATGACGCTCTCTCCTGTGTGGGTGCGAGGGTCAGGGGACCGCCCTGCCGCAGTGCACAATACGGGCTGCGGCCCGCCGCCGCCATCGCGGATTGTGGTCCCGAACCCAAACGAAACGCCGGGAGCCCTGCGGCTCCCGGCGTGGACGTCCAGCCCCGGACGAATCCGGCTCAGAAGAAACCGGATGCAGAGGGTGAGCTTATAGCCCCTCCCCCTTGACGGGGGAGGGGTTGGGGAGAGGGCGGTTACGCCCGGCAGGGCGGAAGAGACTCACGTCCCGGCTGCCGCCGGTAATCCCCCTCTCCCCAAACCCCTCTCCCGCAAGGGGAGAGGGGCTTTCGGCAGGTTTCATCCGCTGCGGGTCGGCGCCCAGCACCGGTGAGAACTCAGAAGAAGCCCAGCGCCTTCGGGCTGTAGCTGACCAGCAGGTTCTTGGTCTGCTGGTAATGGTCGAGCATCATCTTGTGCGTCTCGCGGCCGATGCCCGACTGCTTGTAGCCACCAAACGCCGCGTGCGCCGGGTAGAGGTGGTAGCAGTTGGTCCACACGCGGCCGGCCTGAATGGCGCGGCCCATGCGGAAGGCGCGGTTGCCGTCGCGGCTCCACACGCCGGCACCCAGGCCGAACGCCGAATCGTTGGCGATGGCGAGCGCCTCCTCCTCGGTCTTGAAGGTCGTCACGGCGACCACCGGGCCGAAGATCTCCTCCTGGAAGACGCGCATCCTGTTGTGGCCTTCCAGGATGGTCGGCTCCACGTAGTAGCCGCCCTCCAGCTCGCCACCCAGGTGGGTGCGGCCGCCGCCGGTGAGGACCTTCGCCCCCTCCTGCCGGCCGATGTCGATATAGGAGAGGATCTTCTCGAGCTGTTCGCTGGACGCCTGGGCGCCGATCATGGTGGCGGGGTCGAGCGGGTGGCCCTGCTTCACCGCCCGCACGCGGGCGACCGCCTTCTCCATGAACTTCTCGTAGATCGACTCCTGCACCAGCACGCGGCTGGGGCAGGTGCACACCTCGCCCTGGTTGAGGGCGAACATGGCGAAGCCCTCCAGCGTCTTGTCGAAGAACTCGTCATCCTCGGCCATCACGTCGGAGAAGAAGATGTTCGGCGACTTGCCGCCCAGTTCCAGCGTGACCGGGATGATGTTCTCCGACGCGTACTGCATGATCAGCCGGCCGGTCGAGGTCTCGCCGGTGAAGGCGACCTTGGCGATGCGCTTCGATGTGGCGAGCGGCTTGCCCGCCTCGATGCCGAAGCCGTTGACGACGTTCAGCACGCCGGCCGGCAACAGGTCGCCGATGATGTCCATCAGCACCAGGATGCCCATGGGCGTCTGTTCGGCCGGCTTCAGCACGACGCAGTTGCCCGCCGCCAGCGCCGGGGCCAGCTTCCACGCCGCCATCAGGATGGGGAAGTTCCAGGGAATGATCTGGCCGACGACGCCCAGCGGCTCGTGGAAATGGTAGGCGTAGGTGGTGTGGTCGATTTCGGCGATCGAGCCTTCCTGGGCGCGGATGCAGGCGGCGAAATAGCGGAAATGGTCGATGGCGAGCGGGATGTCGGCGGCGCGCGTCTCGCGGATCGGCTTGCCGTTGTCCAGCGTCTCGGCCAGCGCCAGCACCTCCAGGCGCTCTTCCATGCGGTCGGCGATGCGGTTGAGGATCAGCGCGCGCTCGGCCGGCGCGGCGCGGCCCCAGGCGTCCTTGGCCTTGTGCGCGGCATCGAGCGCCAGTTCGACGTCCTCGGCCGACGACCGCGCCACCTCGCACAGCGGCTTGCCAGTGATCGGCGTCAGGTTGGTGAAATAGGCTCCCTGGACGGGGGCCACCCAGCGGCCGCCGATGAAGTTGTCGTACTTCGGGCGGATGGCGATGCTCTTGGACAGCTGGTCGAGCGCTTGATGGATCACGGTGCGGCCTCCCTGGCGATATGGCGAAATTATCCTAGCGGTCGCTATGATCATTCCGTCATAGCGCCAGCCATAGAGATGCCTTGTCCGCCACCATCCGGTAAATGGTACTTTCGTCGCCACGGCGGTTGCGCTGATACTTAGGTTTCCGCGCGGACAGCAGGGTTGTCCGCATCCAGACTGGTTTCCCGCATGACGCACGACGCCGGCACCACCCGCCCCACCCATCCCGGCACCGCGCTGCGGCTGCGGCTGCTGCTGCCCGAAGGGGCGGTGGGGCCGGGCAAGGTGGCGCTGCTGGAGGCGATCCGGCACACCGGCACGATCTCGGGCGCGGCGCGCTCGCTGGACATGTCGTTCCGCCGTGCGTGGCTGCTGATCGACACCATGAACGCCATGTTCCGCGAACCGGTGGTCAAGGCCACGGTCGGCGGCCGCAGCGGCGGCGGCGCCGAACTCACCCCCGTCGGGCACGAGCTGGTCGAGCGATTCCGCGCCATCGAAGCGGCGGCGCGCGACATCGCCGGTCCCCACCTCGCCCGCCTCGACGAGCTGGCCGCCGCCCCCGGCGCCCCCGCCGATGCCGCCGGGACACAGGGCGGCGATAGCTGAGCCGCGCCTTGTTGTCGCAGCCGATACTTCATAGCCTTAAAGTTTGATTTCTACTATTCTCCACCACAGAGCGTTGATGGAATATGTAGGGAAACCCAGGTCCGTGGATCACGAGATCGCACTCTTCCGCGACATGCTTCGAATCCGGATGATCGAGGAAGCGGTCGCGTTGCGCTATAACCAAGGGCATATGCGATGCCCCGTCCACCTGTCGATCGGCCAGGAGGCCATGGCGGTCGGCGTCTGCGCCGCGTTGCGCCGCGACGATCAGGTTCTCAGCAACCACCGCTGCCACGCGCACTATCTGGCGAAGGGCGGCGATCTGGTCGCCATGCTGGCGGAGATGTACGGGCGCGCCACCGGATGTTGCGGCGGCCGGGGCGGGTCGATGCACCTGCACGATCAGGCGGCGGGCATGCTGGTCAGCTCCCCCATCGTCGGCGGCGCCATCCCGCTGGCGACCGGCGTGGGCATGGCCATGCGCATGCAGGGGCGCGACGGCGTCGCCGTGGTCTTCTTCGGCGACGGGGCGTGCGAGGAAGGCGTGGTGCACGAAAGCCTGAACTTCGCCTCGCACCGGCGGCTGCCGGTGCTGTTCGTGGTCGAGAACAACTTCTATTCCGTCTGCTCCACGCTGGACGAACGCCAGCCGGACCGCCCGCTGGAGGATCTGGCGAAGGGCCACGCGGTGCCCGCCTTCACCGTCGACGGCAACGACGTCTACGCCGTGCACGAGGTGGCCCGCGACGCCGTGGCGCGGGCGCGGCGCGGCGAGGGGCCGAGCCTGATCGTCGGCGACACCTACCGCTGGATGGCGCATTCCGGGCCGATCGACGACATCGAGCGCGGCTACCGCACCTCCGACGAGGTGGCGGAATGGCGCCGGCGCTGCCCGGTGGAGCGCGCGCGCGCGCACCTGCACGGCCACGGCGCGCTGAGCGACGCGGCCGAGCGCGACGTCGCATCCCTCTTCACGGCGGAGATCGACGCCGCCTTCGCGGCGGCGCTGGCGGCCCCCTTCCCCGCGCGGAGCAGCGCCGGAGACCACGTCCATGCCTGACATGCCCATGACCGACGCCCGGACCATCACCCTGGCCACGGCACTGCGCGACGCCATGGACCTGTGCATGGAGCGCGACCCGAACGTGTTCGTCATCGGCCAGGGCGCCACCGCGCCGGGCCGCCTGTTCGGCAGCACCACCGACCTGCTGGAGAAGTACGGCCCCGACCGCGTGCAGGAAATGCCGCTGGCCGAGAACGGGGTGATGGGCGCGCTGGTCGGTGCCGCCATGGCCGGCATGCGGCCGGTCATGGTGTGCATGCGTAGCGATTTCCTGCTGCTGACGCTCGACCAGATCGTCAACCACGCCGCCAAATCCTGCTATCTCACCTGCGGCGAGCGGCCGGTGCCGCTGGTCATCCGCGCCTGCGTCGGCCGCGGCTGGGGCCAGGGCCCGACCCACGTGCAGAGCCTGGAGGCGATGTTCGCCATGATTCCCGGCCTCAAGGTGGTGATGCCCTCCTCGCCCGCGGAGGCCAAGGGGCAGCTCATCGCCGCCATCGAGGACCCGAACCCGGTGGTCTTCCTGGAGCACCGCTGGCTGCACGACGAGACGGGGCCGGTGCCGGCCGGCTATTACCGCACGCCGCTCGACGGCCCGCGCGTGGTGCGGCCGGGCCGCGACGTGACGATCGTCGCCACCTCGCTGATGGTGCTGGAGGCGCGCCGCGCCGCCGACGCGCTGACCACCGTGGGGGTGGAGTGCGAGGTCATCGATCTGGCGGTGCTGCGCCCGCTGCGGATCGCGCCGGTCGTCGCCTCGGTGGAGAAGACCGGGCGGCTGGTCACGGTCGACACTGGCTGGCGCACGCTGGGCCTGGGCGCCGAGGTGGTGGCGCGGGTGGCCGAGCAGGCGTTCGGCGCCCTGAAGGCCGCCCCCTGCCGGCTCGGCGTGCCGGACCACCCGTCGCCCAGCTCGGTGGCGCTGCTGGAGGGCTACGACCCGACGGCGGCGGCGATCCTGCGCGCGGCCGGCGAACAGGCGGGCCTCAACCCGGCCGAGCTGGAGCGGGCGCAGGCGGCGTTGACCGCCGCCATCGGCGAATGGCCGGTGGACGTGCCGGTGGGTGGTTTCCGGGGGGCGTTCTAGTTCCGCCGTTGGGCTTTCGGCTCACGCCTCAACCCAACCTACGGAGATCCCGTAGGTTGGGTTGAGCGCAGCGAAAACCCAACGGATCAGAACACGTCGAAGGGGAAGTACTGGCGGTTGACCCGCTGGTACGAACCGTCGACGCGGATGGCGCCGATGGCCTCGTCGACCGCCGACTTCAGGTCGTCGCGACCCTTCGGCATGACGATGTGCACCGTGCCGCCCAGCCCGTCCTCGCTGTTCGGCAGGCCGATGGTGGTGAAATCCTTGCCGGTCTGCGACATCAGGTAGGGCAACGCCGCCAGCGTCGGCAGCAGCGTGAAGTCGGCCTCGTGCGCGTTCAGCGCCTCCCAGACGTTTTCCAGGTGGCGGACGACGAGGAGCTTCTTCACCTCGCCTTCCAGGCGCTTCATGTAGGCGTGCTGGCGCGAGCCGCCGATGATCACCACGGTGCGCCCACGCACCGCCTCGGCCAGCGGCTTCTCCAGTTCCCGGACGGAACCGATCAGGCTGGAGCTGGAGCGCCAGTAGGGGGCCGAGAACGCCAGGATCTGCTCGCGCTCGGGCGTGCGCAGGAAGTTGGCGAGGCCGTAGTCGTAGCGACCCGACGACACGGCGGCGGCGACGTCCTGGAACTTCACCTCTTCGAAGGTGCAGTCGGCCCGCATGGCGCGGCACAGCTCGCGCATGATCTCGACGTTGAAGCCGGTGAGCGTCCCGTCCGATTCGCGGTAGCTGAACGGCGGCGTCGTCTCCATCACCGCCACCGTTACCACCCGGTCGGCCGCGCGCGCGGCCGGAGCGGGGAACAGCATGGCCGTCGCCGCGGCGAGGACCATCACGACCGGTAATCGCGGCGCACACCGGAACAGTGTGAGCGCGGTCGTCAGTCGGTGAAGGAGTCCTCGTTGCCGTGGGCGCACGCGACGTCTCCGGACGGGAAAAGTTTCAATTCGAAGGATTAGGGTACAGAAAAATATACTCACTCGAAAGAGGGAAAATTGCGCAATATGCGAGTGTATTGTTCGCAAAGATGTGCAACCGCGCCGAGGGCCGAGCCGCGTCGGCGAGAGCGGACTGCGCTTCGTTTTGATGAGTCCTCAACGTTGGACCGCGCTTCCCAA
>DASWVP010000133.1:0-3806 GCA_036401175.1 Azospirillum sp.
GGGCCGCCGCCCGCTACCGGCGGGCGCTGGCCGTCGACCCGGCCCACGCGGCGGCGCGCAACAACTTCGGCGACGCGCTGGTGGCGGCGGGCGACCTTGCCGGGGCGGAGTCGCTCTACCGGGACGTGCTGGCGGCGGCGGCGGACGACGCGCGCGCCCACAACAACCTCGGCCTCGTGCTCATGCTGCGCGACGACCTTTCCGGTGCCGGGCGTCACCTGCGGGCCGCCGTGGCGCTGGGGCCGGGCTATGGGCACGCCCACTACAACCTCGCCCTGCTGAACGACCGCATGCGGGATTCCACGGCGGCCGCCGTCGCGTACCGCCGCGCGCTCGCCTGCGGCAACGCCCCGGCACGGGCGGCCTATGGTCTGGCGGTGATCGAGCAGACGCGCGGTCGGGCCGACCTCGCCATCCCGCTCTACGCGCACACGCTGGCGCACGACCCGTCCGACCTGGACTCGCGTGCCAACCTCGCCATCGCGCTGCAGGAGGAGGGCCGTCTGGACGAGGCGCTGGCCGAGGCCGAGGCGTTGCTGGCGCGCAGCCCCGATCACCCCAGCGGCGTGTACGTGCGCGGCTGGGTGCGGCTGTTGCGCGGCGATCTCGCCGGGGGATACGACGGCTACGGCGTGCGCTGGCGCCGGCCCGACCCCGACCTGCGCCAGCACCATTTCCCGACGCCGCTGTGGAACGGGGAACCGCTGGGCGAGGGGCAGCGGCTGCTGCTGTGGGGCGAATTCGGTGTCGGTGACGAGCTGATCATGGCCGGGTTGCTGGGCGACGTGCTGGCGCGCGGCACGGCGGTGGTGCTGGAGTGTGACCCGCGCTTCGTGCCGCTGTTCCGGCGCTCCTGGCCCGCCGTCACCGTGGTGGCGCGCGCCGACCCGCCGGACGAGCGGACCCGCGCGCCGGACGTCGCCGCGCAAAGCTCGCTGATGCGCCTGCCGATGCTGGTTCGCCGGGGCGTGGAGGATTTCCCGCGGCACGGCGGCTACCTGCGTCCCGATCCCGAGCGGGTCCGAGCCCACCGCGCGGCGTTCGCGGCGCTCGGTCCGGGGGCCAAGGTGGGGCTGGCGTGGACCAGCGGCAACCCGCGCACCGGCGGACGCAAGTCGATCCGGCTGGAGCAGTGGGCGCCGGTTTTGGCGGTTCCCGGCGTCCATTTCGTCAGCCTGCAGTACGCCGATGCCGACGAGGACATCGCCCGGGCCCGCGCGCGCGGCGTCGCCAATCTGACGGCCAACCCGAACCCGCGGCTGCGCGACGATCTGGAGGATCTGGCGGCCCAGGTCGCGGCGCTGGACGCCGTCGTTACCATCGCCGGCATCAACGCGCATATGGCCGGCGCGCTGGGCCGGCCGGGGCTGGTGCTGATGCCGCGCACGCCGCTGTGGTTCTGGTTCGATCGGGGCGAGGAGTCGCCCTGGTACCCCAGCCTGCGGCTGGTCCGCCAGACGCGGGACGGTGACTGGGCCGGGCCCATCGCCCGGCTGGCCGGGCTGCTGGCCGAACGGGTCGGCTGAACCGCACGGGAAGCCTGCCGGTTTTCGGCGATTGCGACTATGATCACGCCGGCCGCATCCGGGAACGAGGGTATCGGGAGCATGACGCGACACGCGCTGGCGGGATCGGCGCCGCCACCATGGCGGACGGGCGGGGGCGAAATGGCCATAGGGGCGCCGTTCTGATGCGCATCCTCGCCATCTCGCACCGCCTCGACCTGTCGGGCGCGCCGATCGCGCTGTACCGCCTGCTGGCGTCGCTGGCGGCGGAGCACGAGATCACCGTGCTGTCCACCGGCGGCTCCGGCCCGCTCAAGCCGATGCTGGAGGCGGCCGGCATCGCCGTGCCGGATGCGGTGAACCCCGGACGCTTCGACGTCACCCTGTGCAACACCGCGCTCTGCTCGGACATGGTGCTGAAGATCGCCAGACGCGTTCCGGTGGTCTGGTGGCTGCACGAGGGGCACGCGGGGCACGAGTTCTTCGTGCGCGGGCGCGCCGACGCCACCGCCTTCCGCCACGCCCACCACATCGTCTTCCCGACGCTCTGGCAGGCGCGGAACGTCTTCGCCCCCTGGCTGGGCGAGACGCCGTGGAGCGTCGTCCCCATGGGCGTGCCGGTACCGCCGCGCGGCCAGCCGGCGCCGTTCGAGCGGCGGCCGGGGGAATGCGTTCTGGCGCACGTGGCCAGCGTCAGCCGGCGCAAGGGGCAGGACCTGACCATCGACGCCGTGCGCCGGCTGGACGATCCGGGCATCCGCGTCTTCTTCGTCGGCGAACCGGCGGCCGCGCTCGACCCGATGCTGCGGGACGGGGAGGGGGAGCGCTTCGTCCGCACCGGTCCGATCCCGCCCGACCGCGTCGCCGCCTACATGGAGCATTGCGACGCGCTGCTGCTGCCGACCCGCGACGACCTTATCCCGCTGGTGATCCAGGAGGCGATGCTGCTGGGCACCTGCGTCCTGGCCAGCGATTTCGGGGCGATTCCCGAAACGGTGCGGCATGGGCGCAGCGGCCTGCTGAGCCCGGCCGGCGACAGCCGCGTTCTGGCCGGCAACATCGCCATGATCCGCCGCGACGCGGAGCTGCGCGCCGCACTGGGTGCGCGTGGCCGGACGGTCGCGGCGCAGCGTCACGATTTTGGCATGCACCGCGACGGCATGCTGCGCGTCCTGCGGCAGGTGGCCGCCGGCGACTAGTTGGTGAGAGGAGACCGTCATGGCAAAGAACGATCCGTTGCACACGCTGCTGGCCTTCATGGCCGCGGACCGCTACCAGCCGCAGACGCCGCCGCCGGCCGGGCGTCCGCCGGTCGTCACCGTGGCGCGCAGCCACGGATCGGGCGGCGAGGCGATCGCCGCGCGCGTCGCCGCCGAACTCGGCATGACCTGCTTCGACAAGGAGCTGATGGACGGCGTGGTCGAGGCGGCGCGCACCGACAAGGCGGCCATGCGCACCCTGGACGAGAAGCTGCCGGTGCGGGAGGGGACCTTCCTGTTCGCCAGCCTGCTCGGCCTCGACGACCCGCTGCCGGAGTACCAGCGCACGCTGGCCCGCGTGGTCAAGGGCATCGCCTGGAACGGTGGCGTCATCGTTGGGCGTGGCGCGCATCTGATCCTGCGCGGCAGCCCATGCTTCCGCGTGCGCATCGTCGGGTCCGAGGATGTTTGCGCCCGGCGCCTCGCCGATGGCGACGCCGCGCGGGTGCCGGCCCTGCTGGAGGAGGTGCGCACGGTCAACCGGCAGCGCACGCGCTTCCTCGCCGAAACGTTCAAGGTGCCGCCCGACGACCCGCTACAATACGATCTGATGGTCAACACCGACGGCTTCGCCGACCTCGACGCCGTCGCCGACCTTGTCGTTCAGGCGTTCCGCGCCGGGACCACGGGCAAGGGCTGACGGCCCTTCCGGCGCCGCGTCACGGCGTGGTCCGCGCCACGTCGATGACGATGCGGTGACCGCGAGCACCTTCCGGCGGAAAGGCCGCCGCCTGCCGGATGCGGATGTCGTCGCGGCCGATCAGCGTCAGCCGCGTGCCGTCCGGGGTGGCGGCGGCGTGGAAGGCGATCGGCGGGGCAGTGCGCACCACGCTGCCCTCCGGCGTGGTGTTCCAGCGCGTGCCGGGCAGCTCGACGATGATGGTCCGCGAATCCGTCTGCACCATCGACCGGAACGGCGTGACCGCCGAGACGTCGAGCACCACGCGCGTCGAGTCCGGGTGCATGCCGAAGCGGATGCCGGTCACCGCGCCGGGCGGCGCGCCGGACGCGGCGGCCAGCGTCACGCGCGGCTCCGGCGGTG
>DASWVP010000134.1:0-11356 GCA_036401175.1 Azospirillum sp.
GACGCGCCGTGTGCAGGCGGACCGTGGCGCGGGCGGCGCGGCCGGCCGGGGCGACGGCCAGACGCGGCTCCGCATCGACGTGCTGCGGGCGGGCGCCGTGCGGCAGGATGAAGCCGTAGGTGGGGTAGGAGCGCATGCCCAGGGTGTCGCCCGGCTCGTGCCAGACGCGGACCGCGCTCCAGTCGTTGTGCGCCGACACGTCGACGACGCGCATGTCGCGGCGCAGGCCGCGACCGCCCAGCCAGGAGTGGTCGACCTCGATGGTGCGGCGGTCGATGACGCGGGAGACGAGGGAGACGTGGCCGCGGTTCAGCCGGCCGGAACGCTTGAACACCAGGACGGAGCCGGCGGCGGGCTGCGACGACTGGGCATAGCGCCCGGAGGCGTGCGCCCACCACGTCCAGGCATCGCCCTGGATGGTGAAATCGGAGATGGCGCGGACGACGCGGACGCAATCCTCGGCCTGTGCGGTGGTGGGAATCACGGCAGGAACGAATGCCATGAACGCAGCGAGCGAAAGACGGATACCGATCGCCTTCAACCGCATGACTCCCCCCGACGAAATTGTTATCTCCTGTTGCCGGGGTAACACAGGTTGCGGGGTGAGTCTACCCTGTTTGAATTATGTAACCGAAAGCGGCTGTGGATAGGCGTACCCTGCCGAACCGCCAAAGGAGCGACACAGGCCCATGACCGCCCTCGAAAAACACACGGATCCCGCCGGTTTCGTGCGCGACAACACCGTGCTGACGGCACCGCCGCTGCTGCCGGAAATCCGCCTGCATCTGGCGACCGAGGTGACGCCCCTGTGGGAGGCGACCGAGGAAACATTGCGGAAAACCAATCTGCCGCCGCCGTACTGGGCCTTCGCCTGGCCGGGCGGGCGGGCGGTGGCACGATTCGTGCTTGACAGGCCGGAGCTGGTGCGCGGCCGCACCGTGCTGGACTTCGCCGCCGGCACCGGCTGCGTCGCCGTCGCCGCCGCGATGGCCGGCGCGTCGGCGGTGCGCGCCTGCGACATCGACGCCTTCTCGCTTGCGGCGATTCGCCTCAACGCCGAGGCCAACGGGGTGGAGGTTGGGGTGGAGAGCGACGACCTCGTCGGCCACCCGCTGCCCGGAGTCGACGTCGTGCTGGCCGGCGACGTCTGCTACGAGAAGCCGATGGCCGAGCGCGTCACCGCATGGCTGCGCGGGCTGGCCGCCGGGGGGACGCTGGTGCTGCTCGGCGACCCCGGCCGCGCCTACGTCCCCAAGGACGGGCTGGAGTTCCTCGCCCGCTACGCCGTGCCGACCTCGCTCGACCTGGAGGACCGCGAGGTGCGCGACACCACGGTGTGGCGCCTGCTTCCCCCTTAACGCCTCGGCCGCCCGACGTACCGCCCCGTGCGGTTGCGGTAACGGCGGTAGACCTCGCCGTGGATCAGCGCCAGATGGTCCTCGCGGATCTTCACCCAGCGGTGCAGCAGCAGCGCCAGCACCGCCAGCTGGATCAGCCCGGCGACGGTCGGCCACAGCAGCGTGTAGCCGAGCATCGCCGCCAGATAGCCCAGGATGTGCGGGTTGCGGCTGTAGCGGTACGGCCCGCCGGCCGCGTGCGCCCCAGCGCGGCGGCCGTTTCGCCGCACCGCGTGGGCGTGCGCGGTGGCGGCGAACACCGCCACGCTCAGCCCCAGCACGCCGATGGTGAGGCCCAGCACGGCCGGCGCCGAATCCTCGGCGAAGGCGGCGATGTAGACGGTGCGAAGGATGGCGTCGGCGCAGAACAGCGCGATGAGCTGGACCAGCGTGCCGTTCCTCAGCGCCCCGCCGTGCACGAAGTCGGCGCGCACGTGCCTGAGCACCCGCCCACCGATCCCGGCGAACAGCGCGCCGATGAGCAGCGCGATGATGGCTTCCTGAAGATGCTCCACGCGCCGGGGCTCAGAGGCCGCGGACCGGCGCGCCCAGCCCGGCGTCGATGGACGGGTGCGACTCCACGAAGGCCGGCAGCGCCTCGCAGGCCGCCGAGACGCGGTCCAGGTTGGGGTAGCGCCCCACGGGCAGCAGGTCGCCCGGCGCCGCGCGGACATAGCCGGCCATGGCCGCGACCGTGACGTCGGCCTGACTGAACCGCACGCCGAGCAGCCAGGGCGCGGGCGCCACGGCGTCGAGCGCGGCCAGCGCCGTTTCCGCCTGGATGCGGCAGCGTTCGGCCCACGGCTCGAACTGCCGCTCGGGCGGGCGCCGCAGGCGCTCGTAGGCCAGCAGCATCGCCTTGTCGATGGCGCCGGTGGCCAGCGCCACGAGTCGCAGGCATTGCCGCCGCTCGGCCCCGGAGGCTGGCGTCAGCGCCCGCTCCGGCCCGACCAGCGTGTCCAGGTGGTCGAGGATGGCGGCGCTGTCGATCAGCACCTCGCCGTCGTCGAGCACCAGCGACGGCACGCGGCCCAGCGGGTTGATCCGCCGCATCGCCTCGGCGTCGGAGAAGACGGAGAGCGGACTGCGCGTGAACGGCAGGCCATAATGGCGCAACGTCACCGCCACGCGGCGGACGTAGGGCGAATCCAATTGCCCGACGAGGATCATCGGCGGCCTCCAGCGGCGCGGGGGAACGGACACCGCCACGATGCGACGGCGGATCGGCGGGCGCAAGCACACACACCCTCTTGACGCCGGCCGCGCGCGGCCGATGCTTACGGCCTTGCCACGCAACACGGACCCGCCACGATGCCCTACACCTCCCTGCGCGACTTCATGGACCGGCTGCAGGCCGCCGGGCGGCTGGTGGTGGTGAAGGAGCCGGTGTCCAGCGTGCTGGAGATGACGGAGATCCAGACCCGCCTGCTGGCCGAGGGCGGGCCGGCGGTGCTGTTCGAGAACGTCATCAAGGCGGACGGCACGCGCTCCGAAATGCCGGTGCTGGTCAACCTGTTCGGCACGGTGGAGCGCGTCGCCTGGGGCATGGACCGCGAACCGCACGAGCTGCGCGGGGTGGGCGAGACGCTGGCCTTCCTCAAGCAGCCGGAACCGCCCGGCGGCTTCCGCGAGGCGCTGGAGCTGATCCCGCTGGCCAGGACCGTGCTGTCGATGAAGCCGAAGACCGTCGGCTCGGCGCCGTGCCAGGAGGTGGTGCTGACCGGCGACGCCGTGGACCTCGGCCGCCTGCCGGTGCAGAGCTGCTGGCCGGGGGAGCCGGCGCCGCTCATCACCTGGCCGCTTGTGGTCACCAAGGGGCCGACGGGCAAGCGCGAGGACGATTTCAACCTGGGCATCTACCGCATGCAGGTGCTGGGGCGGAACAAGGCCATCATGCGCTGGCTGAAGCACCGCGGCGGCGCCCAGCATTTCCGCCGCTGGCAGGCCCATCAAAAACAAAAGGGCGGCGAGACCGAGCCCCTGCCCTGCGCCATCGTGCTGGGGGCCGACCCCGGCACCATCATCGCCGCCGTCACGCCGGTGCCCGACACGCTGTCGGAATACCAGTTCGCCGGCCTGCTGCGCGGCCGCAAGGTGGAGCTGGTGGACTGCAAGACGGTGCCGCTGAAGGTGCCCGCGCAGGCGGAAATCGTGCTGGAGGGCCACGTCAGCCTGGACGAGACCGCCGACGAGGGGCCGTACGGCGACCACACCGGCTATTACAACTCGGTCGAGCCGTTCCCGGTGTTCACCGTCACCGCAATGACGATGCGGCGCACGCCCATCTATCTGTCCACCTTCACCGGCCGCCCGCCCGACGAGCCCTCGGTCCTGGGCGAGGCGCTGAACGAGGTGTTCATCCCGCTGCTGACCCAGCAGTTCCCGGAGATCGTCGATTTCTGGCTGCCGCCGGAGGGCTGCTCCTACCGCATCGCCGTGGTCAGCATGAAGAAGGCGTATCCCGGCCACGCCAAGCGCGTGATGATGGGCGTGTGGTCGTTCCTGCGCCAGTTCATGTACACGAAGTGGGTGATCGTCGTGGACGACGACATCGACGCGCGGAACTGGAAGGACGTCATGTGGGCGATCAGCACCCGCATGGACCCGGCCCGCGACATCACGGTGATCGAGGGCACGCCCATCGACTACCTGGACTTCGCCAGCCCGGAGTCGGGCCTGGGCGGCAAGGTCGGCCTGGACGCCACCAACAAATGGCCGCCCGAGACCAAGCGCGAGTGGGGCCAGAAGATCCGCATGGACGAGGCGGTGGTGGACGAGGTCACCCGCAAATGGGCCAGCTACGGCCTGCCGGGCAGCGGCAAGCCGATCTGGAAGTGAACGGGTTCCTCTCCCGCGCCAAAAGCGCGGGAGAGGTGTTCCCTATCGCCGACGCCCGTCCTGCTCCCCGGAGCGCAGCGCGTCGCCCGTCGCGCGCACGGTCAGGTCGAGCATGCGCGAGCCGACGTCCATCCAGGCGCGCGACGCCTCGCTCATGAAGCGGCGCTGCTCCTCGGCCAGTTCCAGGGGCGAGCGGCAGCGGGCCAGCCGATGGAACGCTTCGGCACTGGCGCGGGTGGTGCGGTTCACGTACTCCATCCACGCCTCGCCCGCCTCGCCGGCGGCACGGGCCGCCGCCGTCGGCACGTTGGCCAGCGCCTGGAACTGCTCCAGCACCGGCTGTGCGGTCTGGGCGACGGTCCGGGACGCCGCGCCGGACGCCTGGCGCAGGCCCTGCCGGGTGGCGTCGATGCCGGCGTTCGCCGCGGCGGCGCCGGTTTCCACCATGCGGGACTCCGCGCGGATGATTCGCTCGGCCGGGCGGGACTCCGCACGGATGATCCGCTCGGCCGGACGGGTCATCGCCTCGACCGCCTCGCGTTCACGCTTGCCCTCGGCGCGGCGGCGTTCCGCCTCCTCGCGGCGGGCGTCCTCGATCTGGGCGCGGCCGGCCTCGATCTTTTCGGTGACGGCCTGCGCCTCCTCGTCGCTCAGCGCCTTGCGGACGGCGGGCAGCAGCTCCTTGCGTTCGTCGCGCACGTGCTGCTGGAAGACCTTGCGCAGCTCGACGAGCTTGCGGGTGAAGTCCTCGCCGTCCTTCGGCAGCTTGTCCAGTTGGGCGAGCAGCGCCTTGGCCTCGCGGTTGTCGTCCATGGCGTCCTGCACGAGGTCCTTGGTTTCCTTGTGCTTGCGCAGGACGGGAAAGAGGTGTCGCTCCTCAAGCTGCGACTGGATTTCCAGTTCCTCCTTGAGGTCGGCGAACAGCTTCTCGCGCGTCTTCAACGCGCCATCGGAGGTATCGGCCAGCTTGGCGAACAGCTCGTTCGCCTTGCCGGGAGTGCTTTGGATCAGTTGGGCCAGCGTCATCGGTCGTGTTTCCCCGCATCGGGTTCGTTGTTGATTGCCTCGCCGCAGCGCAATGTTGCACTGCGGTATATCGGAAACCGTCCACGCCGCCGATGGTTCCGCTTCGCCTATTCGCCCAACGTACGACACCAATGGGAGAAGTCGGCCGGCGGGGTGTTCACCTCCCGAAGCCCTTCCGCCATCACCGGAGCCGCCCCATGCCTCCCCGCCCCGCGCCTCATGCCCCTGCAAAACGCCTGAGCACCGCCCGCCTCGCCTTCCGCCCGCACGAGGACGTGGCGGTGGACCTGAGCAAGCCGATCAGCGCCAACCTGTCGGTGGTCGAACGGGTCGGCCGCACGCTCTTCACCGCGTCGGACGAGGGGGCCCGCATCGAGCGGCTGGCGACGCACGACGGCGCCTCCTTCGGCGAGCACGCCAGCTACGCGCTCGGGGACTTCTTCACGCTGCCGGCCGGGCCGGAGGGCGAGGCGGACATCGAAGGGCTGTCGGTGGACCGCGCCGCCGACGGCGTCTGGCTGTGGGTGGTGGGTTCGCACAGCCTGACGCGCCGCAAGCCCAAGCCGGACGAGGACGACGCCACCGCCTGTCTGGCGCGGCTGACCGAGGTGCGGCGCGACGCCAACCGCCACCTGCTCGGCCGCATCCCGCTGGTGGAAACCGCCGAGGGCCTGTTCGAGCCGGTCCGTACGGACGGCGCGCGCACCGCCGCCTGCCTGAAGATGGGCCGCAAGCGCAACGCCCTGTCCAAGCGGCTGCGCCGCGACGCCCACATCGGCCGCTTCATCGACGTGCCCGCCAAGGAGAACGGCTTCGACGTGGAGGGCATCGCGGCGCGCGGGGAACGCGTCTTCCTCGGCCTGCGCGGGCCGGTGCTGCGCGGCTGGGCCTGCATCCTGGAACTGACGGTCCGCCCGGCCAAGCGCCGCCGGCTGCGCCTGTGCGGGGCCGGATCCGACAAGCGGCCGTACCGCAAGCATTTCGTCGACCTGGACGGGCTGGGCGTGCGCGAACTGGCCATCGACGGCGACGACCTGCTGATCCTCGCCGGGCCGACCATGGACCTGGACGGGCCGGTGAGCGTCCACCGCTGGGCCGGCGCCCTGGCGACGGAGGAGGGACAGGTCGTGTCGCGCGACCGGATCACCCGCCTGCTCGACGTGCCGTACGGCCCCGGGTGCGACCACGCCGAGGGCATCGCCCGCCTGGAACGGCCGGGGGCCGCGCCGCTGCTGATGGTGGTCTACGACTCGCCCGGCCCGCACCGCCTGCACGACGGCCGCACCGCCGTGGACGCCGACCTGTTCGAGCTGAACAAAGCGGCCGTGTAGGTTGTTGCATTCCAAGGAACAGTCATTGCGAAACACGTGCGTTTATCTCCGTCCCGGAAACCGGCTCAATGGGGTCAACGAGCCACCCACACCGGATCTGGAGAGCCCCATGTTCGACACCGACCGCACCACCCCGTTCGCCGCCCTCACGCTGCGCGTCAGCCTGGGCGTCCTGTTCCTCGCCCACGCCTACCTGAAGATCTTCGTCTTCACCGTGCCGGGCACCGTCGGCTTCTTCGAGAAGATCGGCTACCCCGGCTTCCTCGCCTATCTGGTGATCCTCGCCGAACTTGGCGGCGGGCTGCTGCTGGTGCTGGGCACCTACACCCGCGCGGTGGCGCTGGCGCTGGTGCCCCTGATGATCGGCGCCACGCTGCAGCACACCGGCAACGGCTGGCTGTTCTCCGCGCCGGGCGGCGGCTGGGAGTTCCCGGTCCTGTGGACGGTGCTGTTGGGCGTGCAGTCCCTGCTGGGCGACGGCGCCTTCGCGCTGAAGCTGCCGGTCCCCGGCCTGACGGCGCGGCGCGCGGCGTAACGGGACGTTTCCAAGGGGGATGGCGCGCGGACGGGCTTCGGCCTTCCGCGCGCCGCCCGCGTTTTCCCCTTCCTCTTCTGTCGGGCCGCCCCATTTGCTAGACACCTGGGAGACCCTTCGGAGACACGCATGCCCGCCCCGACCACCAGCCAGACCGAGTTGCTGAACCTTCTGGAAGACCTGATCCGCCGGGCGCGCGGCGCCGGCGCCGACGCGGCGGACGCGGTGCTGTTCGATTCCGCCTCGGTGTCGCTGTCCCAGCGCCTGGGCAAGCCGGAACGGCTGGAGCGTTCGGAATCCGGCGACCTGGGCCTGCGCGTCTTCGTCGGCAAGCGGCAGGCCATCGTCTCCTCCACCGACCGCAGCCGGCAGGCGCTGGACGAGCTGGTGGAGCGCGCCGTCGCCATGGCCCGCGTCGTGCCGGAGGACCCGTTCACCGGTCTGGCCGACCCCGAGCTGCTGGCCCGCACGTGGCCGGACCTCGACACCTGCGACCCGGACGAACCGGCCATCGAGTTGCTGATCGAGCAGGCCCGCGCGGCGGAAGAGGCGGCGCTGGCCGTCGAGGGCGTCACCAACTCCGAAGGGGCGGACGCCGGCTGGAGCCGGTCGACCATCTGCATCGCCGCGTCGAACGGCTTCGCCGGCTCCTACGCGGTATCGCGCCGGTCGCTGTCGGCGTCGGTGCTGGCCGGCACGGGCACCGGCATGGAACGCGACTACGAGTACGACTCGAAGGTCTACGGCAGCGACCTGCGCGCCGCCGCCGACATCGGCCGCGAGGCGGGGGAGCGCGCGGTGCGCCGCCTAAACCCGCGCAAGGTGAAAAGCCAGAAGGTGCCGGTCGTCTACGACCCGCGCGTGTCGCGCGGCATGGTCGGCCACCTGACCGGCGGAATCAGCGGCCCGTCGGTGGCGCGCGGCACCAGCTTCCTCAAGGACAAGCTGGATCAGGTCATCTTCCCCGCCACCGTCAGCATCATCGACGACCCGTTCGTGCGCCGCGGCCTGCGCTCCCGCCCCTTCGACGCCGAGGGCGTGGCGGTGGAGAAGCGCACGATCATCGACGGGGGGCGGCTCACCACGTGGCTGCTCGACCTGCGCTCGGCCCGCCAGCTCGGCCTGAAGACCACCGGCCACGCGTCGCGCGGCACCTCCGGCCCGCCGGGCCCGGCGCCGTCCAACATCTACATGGCGCCCGGTCAGCGCTCGCGCGAGGACATCATCGGCGAGATCGAGGACGGCCTCTATGTGACCGAACTGATGGGCTCCGGCGTCAACGGCGTGACCGGCGACTACAGCCGCGGCGCCAGCGGCTTCTGGATCGAGAACGGCCAGCTCGCCTACCCCGTCAGCGAACTGACGGTGGCCGGCAACCTGAAGGACATGTTCCTCAACATGGAGGCCGCCAGTGACCTGGAACTGCGCTACGGCATGGACGCCCCGACCATCCGCATCGACGGCATGACCGTCGCCGGCATGTAGGCCGGCACCCCGTCGCCCGCGGTGCCGCGCCGCGGGCGACGCCTTTGATTGCAGACACGCCCGTCCTTCGCAAAACAAGGTGGCAGGGCTGGAACGCTTCGGCTATACGTCGCAGGCGAACGTTCCAGCGTCATTTTTTCGTCATGTCGAGGCACGGTGATGGCTCAAGCGGTCTGGGGGCGGCGTGCGCTTGCGCTGCTGTCCATCCTGTTCTGGGCCGTGCTGGCGGGTGGATCGCTGGTCTATAACTTGAGATTGCTCGACCATCAGGCGGCCGACAACGCGCTGGCGCGCGGGCGCATGCTGTTCAAGATGATCGAGACGACGCGCCTGTGGAACGCCGAACGCAACGGCGTCTACGCCGCGGTGGCGGCGCACACGCCGCCCAACCCGCTGCTGGAAGACCCCGACCGCGACGTCACCATCAACGGCGCGGCGTACACCAAGATCAACCCGGCCTACATGACGCGCCAGATCGCCGAACTGGTCAGCAAGGACGCGGGCGTTTCCTTCAACATCACCAGCCTGAACCCGATCAACCCGAACAACCGGGCCGACGACTGGGAAAAGGGCGTCCTGAGGTCGTTCGAGTCCGGCCCGCGCGAGGTGCTGGAGCGGGTCGAGCGGCCGGACGGCCCCGCCTACCGCTACATGGCGGCCCTGGTCACCGTCGAGCCGTGCCTGGGCTGCCACGCCAAGCAGGGTTATCAGGTCGGCGACATCCGCGGCGGCATCAGCGTCACCATCCCCGGCCCCTTCGTGCTGGCCGAGATCGCGCCGCAGACGCGCCAGACCATCGTGCTGCACGCCGCCGTCTTCCTGGTGCTTTCGGCGCTCAGCCTGTTCTTCTTCAACCGCCTCGCCCGCGCGTGGGAGGCGATGGAAGGCATGGTCGCGGCGCGCACCGCCGAGTTGCGCCGCGCCAACGAGGCGCTGGAGCGCATCGCGCTGTACGACCACCTCACCGGCCTGTGCAGCCGCACCCTGTTCGAGGAGCGTCTGAAGCACGCCCTCCAGCGGGCCGAGCGGCACGGCAACCTCGTCTCCCTCACCTACATCGACCTGAACGGCTTCAAGCCGATCAACGACACCTATGGGCATCAGGCCGGCGACGTCGTGCTGCAGATCACCGGGCAACGCCTGCTGGCGGCGGTGCGCAAGGTGGACACCGTGGCGCGCCTGGGCGGCGACGAGTTCGTCATCATCATGGAGGACGTGCCCGGCCGGGACGTCTGCATCCGCGCGGTCGAGCGCACGCTGGCCCGCCTCGCCCAGCCGGCGGCGCTGGCCGACGGCACGCAGGTGGTGGTGCACGCCAGCGCCGGCACCGCCTTCTTCCCCATGGACGCCGAAACCCCGGAAGCGCTGATCGCCGCTGCCGACGCCGCGATGTATCGCGCCAAGAACGAACAGCACACCGCCCCCGACACCTGCCGCCATGTGGTCGCCGACAGCGACCTGGAACTGGTGCCGCTGGCGGAGACGTGACGGGGGTCAGTGCACCACGCCGCGCACGACGTCACGGATGATGCCGTTCACCGCATCGAGGATCAGCAGGTCGGCGCCGAGGATGACGCACTCCAGCGCACCCGCGCAGTACGGCAGTTGCATACCCAATTGGGCGGGCACCTGCTTCTTGGCGATGCCCGGCGGCAGCGGCTTGCCACGCGCCACTTTCTTGGCGATGCCCGGCGGCAGGGACGACACGCCGACCGGGTTGGCAACGAAGTAGTTCTGGATCAGCGTGCGATCACCGACGCCGACGGTCACCGCCGCATCGCTCCCTTTTCCCTTGTCGCCCTTATCCTTGCCGGCATGCCCGCCGCCGTGTTCCGCGCCGTGCCCATGCCCGCCCTTCTCGGCCAAGGCCGGAGTCGCCCCCAGCGCCAGCAGCAGAACGGCGGCCACCAGCCCGCCCCTGTCGAATCGCAGCATCTCTCCTCGCCTCCCGGCTGTTGCCGCGCCGAGTGTGCGACCGGCAACGCCGCGCTGTCCAGAGCCCGCAGGCCGTTCACGCCCCCGCCACCAGCACCGGCAGCCGCCACGGCGACACCGCGATCTCCACCGGCAGGCGGGCGATGACGTCGCCGTCGCCCTGCACGGGCTCGCCCTCCGGCCCGGTCACGGTCACCCGCTCCGCCGGGACGATGCGGTAATCCGGGAAGCGGCCGAGCAGCCCCAGCGTCACTCCGCCCACATAGCGCGCGGCGTTCCACCGGCCGGCGCGTGGGAACAGGCAGACGTGCAGGCGCGGGTCGGTCAGGCAGGCGTCCGGCGCGCAGACGAAGCGTCCCCCATAGAAATGGCCTTTGGCGACGATCACCGACGCCACCTCGTGCACCGCGCCGTCCACCTCCACCCGGTAGCGCGCGTCGCGGAAGCGGGCGAGCTGCGCCAGCGTCTCCAGCACATAGGCACCCTTGCCGATCCGGCGCTTCAACACGGTGCTGACGCGCTCCACCACCCGCGCGTCGAGCCCGGCGCCGGCCATCATGGCGAAGCAGCGGCCGTTGGCCACACCCAGGCGGACCGGCCGCGCCGGCCCCGCCACCAGCACCGCCGCCGTGCCGGCGGTGTCCAGCGGCAGGCCCAGTTCATGCGCCAGCACGTTGGCCGTTCCCAACGGCACGATGCCCAGCGGCACGGGAGCCTGCTCCACCCCGCGCGCGGCGAGCCCGTTGACCACCTCGTTGATGGTGCCGTCGCCGCCGGCCACCGCCAGCGCGTCCCACGCGCCGGGCGCC
>DASWVP010000135.1:0-10925 GCA_036401175.1 Azospirillum sp.
GCCCGCCAGATCTGGGCGACGCTGGGCGCGAAGGCGGCCAGCCTGGGCACGCTGGGCATCGCCGGACCGGGCGTCGACCGCTATGGCGCCATGACCACCCCCGATCCGGTGACGCTGCACCAGGTCCTGGCCGAGGTGAAGGACGCCGGCATCGAGCGCCTCGCCATGGAGGCGTCCAGCCATGGGCTGGACCAGTTCCGGCTGGACGGCGTGCGGGTGGCCGCCGCCGGCTTCACCAACCTGACGCGCGACCACCTGGACTATCACGGCGGCATGGAGGCGTACTTCGCCGCCAAGGCCATGCTGTTCGACCGGGTGCTGTCGCCGGACGGCGCGGCCGTGCTGAACGCCGACATTCCGGAATTCGATGGCCTCTCCGCGATTTGTTCCAACCGCGGCCAGCGCGTTTTCGGCTATGGGTTCGCCGGGCGCGAACTGAAGGTGCGGGGCATCGAACCGCTGCCGCACGGCCAGCGCCTGAGCCTTACCGTCCTCGGCCGCGATCACACCGTGGAACTGCCGCTCGTCGGCCGCTTCCAGGCGTGGAACGCGCTCTGCGCGTTGGGCCTCGTGATCGCCACGGGGGCCGATGCGGCCGCCGCGGTGGAGGCGCTCGCCACGCTGGACGGCGTGCCGGGGCGTCTCCAGCACGTCGCCACGCACCCCAACGGTGCACCGGTGTTCGTGGACTACGCACACACGCCCGACGCGCTGGAAACGGTGCTGACGGCGTTGCGCCCGCACGCGGCGGGCAGGCTCGTCGTGGTCTTCGGCTGCGGCGGCGACCGCGACCGGGGCAAGCGTCCGGTGATGGGCGAACTGGCCGGCCGTCTGGCCGACCGGGCGATCGTCACCGACGACAACCCGCGCACCGAGGAGCCGGCATCCATCCGCCGCGCGGTGCTGGCGGGCAACCCGGCCGCCGAGGAGATCGGCGACCGCCGTTCGGCCATCCGCGCCGCCGTCCAGGGCCTCGGCCCCGGCGACGTGCTGGTGGTCGCCGGCAAGGGGCACGAGCAGGGACAGACCATCGGGTCCGAGGTGAGGCCGTTCGACGATGCGGCCGAGGCCCGGGCCGCCGTTTCGGAGGTTGGAGCATGAGCGACGCGAGCGCGAAGCCGATCCTGTGGACCGCCGAGGATGCCGCCGCCGCCACCAACGGGCAGGCGACGCAGCCCTGGCACGCCACCGGCGTCACCATCGACAGCCGCCGGGTCGAGCCGGGCGACCTCTTCGTCGCCATCCGGGGCCCCAATTTCGACGGGCACGACTTCGTGGCGCAGGCGCTGGCGCAGGGCGCCGCCGCCGCCATGGTCAGCCGCGTTCCGGCCGGCGTGGCCGGCGACGCGCCGCTGCTGGCGGTCGAGGACACGCTGGCCGCGCTGGCCGACCTGGGCCACGTCGCCCGGCTGCGCGGCCGGGCGCGGGTGATCGGCGTCACCGGATCGGTCGGCAAGACCGGCACCAAGGAGGCGCTGCGCCACGTGCTGGGCGGCCAAGGCGCCACCTTCGCCACCGAAGGCTCGCTGAACAACCATTGGGGCGTGCCGCTGTCGCTGGCCCGCCTGCCGCAGGACAGCGCCTTCGGCGTGTTCGAGTTGGGCATGAACCACGCGGGCGAGTTGGGGCCGCTGTCGCGCCTCGTCATGCCCGACTGCGCCATCATCACCACGGTCGAGCCGGCGCACCTGGAGTTCTTCGCGTCGGTGGAGGCCATCGCAGACGCCAAGGCCGAGATCTTCGAGGGCATGAACCCCAACGGCGTCGCCGTGCTGAACCGCGACAACCCGCACTTCGGCCGCCTGCTGGCCGCCGGCCGCACGCAGGGGCTGACGCGCATCTGGAGCTTCGGCGCGCACGAGGACGCGGACGCCCGGCTGACCGAATACTCGCTGCACGCCACCTGCTCGGCCGTCACCGCCGTGGTGAAGGGCGAGCGGCTGCAATACTGCCTGTCGCTGCCCGGCAAGCACTGGGTCATGAACAGCCTCGCCGTGCTGCTGGCGGTGCGCGCCGTGGGCGGCGATCTGGCATCCGCCGCGCGGTCGCTGTCCACGCTCCAGCCGGTCAAGGGCCGCGGCACGCGCAAGCGCGTCCATCTCGGCCAGGGTGCCTTCACCATCATCGACGAGAGCTACAACGCCAGCCCCGCCGCCATGGTCGCCGCCTTCGAGGTGCTGTCCAAGGTGGACCCCGGTGCCGGCGGCCGGCGCATCGCCGTGCTGGGCGACATGCGCGAGCTGGGCACGCGGGCCGACGCGTTGCACGCCGGGCTCGCCACGCCGCTGCGCGCGGCGCACATCGACACGGTCTACTGCTGCGGACCGCACATGAAGGCCCTGTGGGACCGCCTGCCGGCGGCCATGCGCGGCCGCTATGCCGAGGACAGCGCGGCCCTGTCGGCCCTGCTGGGATCGGACGTGCGCGGCGGCGACGTCGTGCTGGTCAAGGGCTCGGCGGGCAGCCGCATGGGTCTGGTGGTGGAGGCGCTGGCCGGCCTGGACCGGCGCCGCGACGAGGATGAACCGGCGCCGCAGGCCGCCAATGGACAGCGAGGCTGACGCGCCGCGATGCTCTACAACCTCCTCTTCCCCCTGGCGGACGTCGTCAATCCGTTCAACCTGTTCCGGTACCTGACGTTCCGGACCGGCGGCGCGGTGCTGACGGCGCTCGTCATCAGCTTCGTGTTCTTCCCGCGCCTGATCGCGTGGCTGAAGCACAAGCAGGGCGAAGGCCAGCCCATCCGCGCCGACGGCCCGGAAACGCACTTCAAGAAGAAGGGCACGCCCACCATGGGCGGCCTGATGATCATGATCGCCATGTCCGTCAGCACGCTTTTGTGGATGGACCTGACGAACGCCTACACCTGGATCGTGCTGTTCGTGACCGTCGGCTACGGCCTGATCGGCTTCGCCGACGACTACCAGAAGCTGACCCGGCGCAACACCAAGGGGCTGTCGGGCCGCTTCCGCCTGACCGCGGAGATCGCCATCGCGCTGGCCGCCGCCCTGGGCGTCGCGCTGGTCGCCACGCCGCCTCTGGCCACCGGGCTGGCCGTGCCGTTCTTCAAGGACGTGATCGTCCAGCTCGGCTGGTTCTTCCTGCCGATGGCGGCCTTCGTCATCGTCGGCGCCTCCAACTCGGTCAACCTGACCGACGGGCTGGACGGGCTGGCGATCGTGCCGACCATGATCGCCGCCGGCTGCTTCGGCCTGATCGCCTACCTGTCCGGCAACATCAACTTCGCCAACTATCTGCAGATCCACCACGTGCCCGGCTCGGGCGAGCTGGCGGTGTTCTGCGGCGCGCTGGTGGGGGCCGGCCTGGGCTTTTTGTGGTTCAATGCGCCGCCGGCCATGGTGTTCATGGGCGACACCGGCTCGCTGTCGCTGGGCGGCGCGCTGGGCACCATCGCGGTCATCACCAAGCACGAGATCGTGCTGGCGATCATCGGCGGCCTTTTCGTGCTGGAGACGGTGTCGGTGATCGTCCAGGTCGCCTCCTTTAAGCTGACGGGAAAGCGCGTCTTCCGCATGGCGCCGCTGCACCATCACTTCGAGAAGAAGGGCTGGGCCGAGCCGACCGTCGTCATCCGCTTCTGGATCATCGCCTCCATCCTGGCGCTGGTCGGCCTGTCCACCCTGAAGCTGCGGTGACCCGATGATCGACCTCTTCTACATGGACGGTCTGCCGGTGGCGGTGATGGGGCTGGGGAAATCCGGCCTCGCCACCGCGCGCGCGCTGAAGGAAAGCGGCGCCGAGGTGTGGGCCTGGGACGACAGCCCCGCCAAGCGCGCGGAAGCCGAGGCCGAGGGCATCCGCACCGTCGACCTGACCACCGCCGACCTGTCGGACCTGACCACCGTCGTCTGGTCGCCGGGCATCCCGCACACGCACCCCAAGCCCCACCCGGTGGCCGATCGGGCGCGCGCGGCGAACCTGGAGATCGTCTGCGACATCGAGCTGCTGGCGCGTTCCGAGCGCGACGCCGCCTACGTCGGCATCACCGGCACCAACGGCAAATCGACGACCACCGCGCTGATCGGCCACATCATGCAGGCCGCCGGGCGCCGCACGGCGGTGGGCGGCAACCTGGGCACGCCGGTGCTGACGCTGCCGCGCCTGGGCGTCGGCGGCACCTATGTGCTGGAGATGTCCAGCTACCAGCTGGAACTGACCTTTTCGATCACCTTCGACGTCGCGGTTCTGCTGAACGTCACGCCGGACCACCTGGACCGGCACGGCGGCATGAACGGCTACATCGCCGCCAAGAAGCTGATCTTCCACCGCCAGACCAAGCCGCGCACCGCCGTGATCGGCGTCGACGACGGCGTCTGCCACAGGATCTGCGAGGAACTGACCGCCGCCGGTGACCAGCGCGTCTGGCCGGTGTCGGCTCGAACGCGGGTGCCGGGCGGCGTCTACGCGCAGGACGGCTGGCTGATCGACGACACCGAGGGCGGGGCCTTGCGCGTCGCCGACCTCGCCAGCTTCCCCACGCTGCTGGGCAGGCACAACTGGCAGAACGCGGCGGCCGCGTTCGCCGCGTGCAAGGCCGCCGGGGTGCCGCCGTCCGCCATTGTCGCCGCCATGACGACCTTCCCCGGTCTGGCGCACCGCCAGCAGCTGGTGCGCACCATCGCCGGCGTGCGCTTCATCAACGACAGCAAGGCCACCAACGCCGACGCCGCCGAGAAGGCGCTGGCGACCTTCGACCCGATCTACTGGATCCTCGGCGGACAGGCCAAGGAGACCGGGCTCGACGGGCTGGACGACCACATGGGCCGGGTGCGCCACGCCTTCCTGATCGGCGAGGCGAGCGACCAGTTCGCCACATGGCTGACGGCGCGCGACGTACCGGTCACCGCCTGCGGCACGCTGGACGTGGCCGTGCGGCAGGCCGCCGCGCTGGCGCTGAAGGAAAAGCGCGCCGGGGCCGCCGTCCTGCTGTCGCCGGCCTGCGCGTCATGGGACCAGTTCCCGAACTTCGAGGCGCGCGGCGACCGCTTCGCCCGCCTCGTCCACGAACTCCCGGAGGGTTGAGCGATGATGACGTTCGACCGCACCGATCAATCCGTCTTCGGCCGCTGGTGGTGGACCGTCGACCGCTGGCAGCTCGGCGCGCTGGCCGTGCTGATGGCGCTGGGCACGGTGCTGATCACCGCCGCCAGCCCGCCGGTGGCCGAGCGCATCGGCATCCAGGACACCTTCTATTTCGTCGAGCGGCACCTGATCATGCTGGTGCCGGCGGTGTCGATCATGGTGGCGGTGTCGCTGCTGTCGCCGCGCGGCGTGCGGCGGACGGCGCTGATCGTCTACGTCGCGGCCCTGCTGCTGGTGGTCGCCACGCTGTTCATCGGCGTCGAGATCAAGGGGGCGCGGCGCTGGATCCACGTGCCGGGCCTGTCCCTCCAGCCGTCGGAGTTCATCAAGCCGGCCTTCGCCGTGGTGGCGGCGTGGCTGTTCTCGCTGTCCAAGCTGTCGCCGGGTTTCCCCGGCGCGCTGGTGTCGATCCTGCTGTACGGGATCACGGTCGGCGCGCTGATGATGCAGCCCGACCTGGGCATGACCTTCGTCGTCTCGGCCGTGTGGTTCACGCAGTTCTTCCTGGCCGGCATGAACATCATGCTGGTGGCGGTCATCGGCGTGGCCGGCATCGCCGGGCTGATCGGCGCGTATTTCACCTTTCCGCACGTGACCAGCCGCATCGACCGCTTCCTCGACCCGAACGCCGGCGACAACTATCAGGTCAGCCGTTCGCTGGAGGCGTTCGCCAACGGCGGCCTGTTCGGCACCGGCCCCGGCCAGGGCACGGTGAAGTTCTCGCTGCCCGACAGCCACGCCGACTTCATCTTCGCCGTGGCCGGCGAGGAGATGGGGCTGATCTTCTGCCTGTTCGTCGTCTTCCTGTTCGCCTTCATCGTGCTGCGCGGATTCGCGCGGGTGTTCAACGAGAACAACTACTTCGTCCTGCTGGCGGCGTCGGGCCTGCTGGTGCAGTTCGGATTGCAGGCGGCCATCAACATGGGCTCGTCCCTGCACCTGATGCCGACCAAGGGCATGACCCTGCCGTTCATCAGCTACGGCGGCTCTTCGCTGCTGGCGTTGGGCATCGGCATGGGTATGGTGCTGGCGCTCACCCGCAAACGCTTCGGCCCGGCGGATTGAGGGCGGGAGAGAACGATCATGGCGAACAACAAGCCCATCATCCTCGCCGCCGGCGGCACCGGCGGGCACATCTTCCCGGCGGAGGCGCTGGCGCGCGAGCTGCTGGCGCGCGGCCGCGCCGTGACGCTGGTCACCGACAAGCGCGGCCACGCCTTCGGCGACGCGCTGCCGGAGGTCGCCGTCCACCGCATCCACGCCGCGTCGCCGTCCGGCGGCCTCGTCGGCAAGTTGACGGCCGCCGTGCGCATGGGCCTGGGCTTCTTGCAGGCAAGCGCGCTGCTGCGCCATTTGGAGCCGGCGGCGGTCGTCGGCTTCGGCGGCTACCCGTCGGTGCCCACCGCCTACGCCGCCGGTCAGGCCCGCATTCCGGTGCTGCTGCACGAACAGAACGCCGTGCTCGGCCGCGCCAACCGCATGCTGGCGGGCAGCGCCCGGCGGCTCGCCGTCGCCTACCCGGACATCAGCGGCGTGCGCGACGCCGACCGCGCCAAGATCGTGCCGACCGGCAACCCGGTGCGCCCGGCCGTCGCCGCGCTGCGCGACGCGCCGTACGAGGCACCCACGGCCGACGGCCCCGTCCGCCTTCTCGTCATGGGCGGCAGCCAGGGGGCCCGCGTGTTCAGCGAGGTCCTGCCCGCCGCCATCGCCAGCCTTCCGCAGACGCTGCGCGCCCGCCTCCAGCTTTCCCAGCAATGCCGGCCGGAGGATCTGGAGGAGGTGCGCGCGGCGTACCGCGACCTCGGCCTCGGTTCGGTGGAGCTGGAAAGCTTCTTCCGCGACGTGCCGGAACGGCTGGCCGGCTGCCATCTGGCGATCACCCGCGCCGGGGCGTCGACCGTGGCCGAGCTGACCTGCGTCGGCCGTCCGGCGATCCTGGTGCCCTACCCCTTCGCCACCGACGACCACCAGACGGCCAACGCCCGCGCGGTGGCCGCCGCCGGGGCGGCGTGGCCGATCGCCCAGCCGGAGTTCACGGCGCAAGCCGTCGCATCGCGCCTGACCGCGCTATTGGAACGGCCGGACGAACTGGCGCGAGCGGCCCGCGCCGCGCACGCCTGGGGCACGGCGGACGCCGCCGCCCGGCTGGCCGACGCGGTGCTGGCGATGACCGGCGTGACGAACGGCGCGAACGGCAACCACTCCCACGCCACGGAGGCTGCGGAATGATCAACAAGGGCCTGCGGAACATCCCAAGACGGCACCCCCGCACGCTGCGCGACTGGCCGGCCGAGTCCACGCGCTCGGAGGGGGCATGGAGCATGCGCCCGTACTGCCCGCTGATCCCGCGCGAGGTGGCCTCCTATGGCTTCCTGCGGGACCGCCTGCACATCTTCGTCGGGGCCGAGCCGCTGCCGACGAACCTTTCCGACGATTCCATCGACGCCACGCTGCGCCTGATGCTGCGCCGAGGACACCGCTGACATGCGCGCCCTTCCCCTGACCATCGGCACCATCCACTTCGTCGGCATCGGCGGCATCGGCATGAGCGGCATCGCCGAGGTGCTGCGCAACCTCGGCTACACCGTCCAGGGCTCGGACTTGGCCGAGAGCGCCAACGTCAAGCGCCTGCGCGAGCTGGGCATCCCCGTGGCCATCGGCCACCGCGCGGAGAACCTGGGCGCGGCCGCCGTGGTCGTCGTCTCCTCGGCGGTGAAGAAGGACAACCCGGAGGTCGTCGCCGCGCGCGCCAACCTGATCCCCGTCGTGCGCCGCGCCGAGATGCTGGGCGAGCTGATGCGCCTGAAGTGGGCGATCGCCATCGGCGGCACGCACGGCAAGACCACCACCACCTCGATGGTCGGCACGCTGCTCGAACACGCCGGGGTCGATCCCACGGTCATCAACGGCGGCATCATCAACGCGTATGGGACCAACACCCGCCTCGGCTCCGGCGACTGGATGGTGGTGGAGGCCGACGAGTCCGACGGCACCTTCACCAAGCTGCCGGCGTGCATCGCCGTCGTCACCAACATGGACCCGGAGCATCTCGACTTCTACGGCACGTTCGAACAGTTGCGCGGCGCTTTCGATACCTTCGTTCAGAACATTCCCTTCTACGGTTTCGCCGCGCTGTGCATCGACCACCCCGAGGTGCAGGCGATGATCCCGCGCGTGTCGGACCGCCGCATCATCACCTACGGCTTCTCGCCGCAGGCGGACATCCGCGCGGTGAACGTCGTGCTCGACACCTCCGGCGCCACCTACGACGTCGCCATCGCCGATCGCCATTCGGGCGAGACGCGCACCATCGACGGCGTGCACCTGCCGATGTTCGGCCGCCACAACGTGCAGAACTCGCTGGCCGCCTTCGCCGTCGGCTATGAAATGGGGCTGGCCGACGACGTGATGAAGGGCGCCATGGCGAAGTTCGCCGGCGTCAAGCGGCGCTTCACCAAGGTCGGCGTGACCAACGGCATCACCGTCATCGACGACTACGGCCACCACCCGGTGGAGATCGCCGCCGTGCTGAAGGCCGCGCGCACCGCCGGCAAGGGGCGGACCATCGCCGTCGTGCAGCCGCACCGCTATTCCCGCCTCGCCAGCCTGTTCGAGGAGTTCTGCACCTGCTTCAACGACGCCGACGCGGTCATCGTCGCCGACGTCTACGCGGCCGGCGAGCAGCCCATCGAGGGGGTGAACCGCGACTCGCTGGTGGAGGGGCTGCGCATGCACGGCCACCGCCACGTGCTGGCGCTGCACGGCGCCGACGAGCTGCCGCAGCTGGTGCGCGAGATGGCGCGGCCCGGCGACCTCGTGGTCTGCCTGGGCGCCGGCAACATCACGCAGTGGGCGAACGCCCTGCCCGGCGACCTGGACAAGCTGCTCACAGCCACGGGGAAGACCACATGACGGCCGCGCTCGCCATGACCAACTTCCACCTCATCGATCTGATGCCGAAGTGCCGCGGCCGGCTCACCGCCGACGCGCCGCTGGCCGCCGTCACCTGGTTCCGCGTCGGCGGCCCGGCCGAGGTGATGTTCCGCCCGGCCGACGTCGATGACCTGGCCGAGTTCCTGCACGCGCTGCCGCCCGACATCCCGGTGACCGTCGTCGGCGTGGCGTCGAACCTGCTGATCCGCGACGGCGGCGTGCCGGGCGTGGTGATCCGCCTGGGCCGCGGCTTCGCCGACATCACGGCGACCGACACCGGCGTGACGGCCGGCGCCGCCGCGCTCGACCTCAACGTCGCCAACGTGGCGCGCGACGCCGGCCTCGGCGGGCTGGAGTTCCTGTCGGGCATCCCCGGCACGGTCGGCGGCGCGCTGCGCATGAACGGCGGCGCCTATGGCCGCGAGGTGAAGGACGCGCTGGTCGCCGCCCAGGGCGTGGACCGGCGCGGCAACCTGCTGACCTTCTCCAACGAGGCCATGGGCTTCACCTACCGGCACTGCGCCGTGCCCGACGACGTGATCTTCACCGGCGCCGTGTTCCAGGGCACGGCGGACGAGCCGCTGGCCGTCGCCCGCCGCATGGCCGAGATTTCCGACAAGCGCGGCGACAGCCAGCCGGTGCGCGCCCGCACCGGCGGCTCCACCTTCAAGAACCCGCCCGGCGCCAAGGCGTGGGAGCTGATCGACGCGGCCGGCTGCCGGGGCCTGCGCATCGGCGACGCCCAGGTGTCGGAAAAGCACTGCAACTTCCTGCTCAACCTCGGCGGCGCCTCGGCGGCCGAGCTGGAGGCGTTGGGCGAAGAGGTGCGGCGGCGCGTGCTCGACACCTCCGGCGTCACGCTGGAGTGGGAGATCAAGCGCATCGGCGTTCCGAAGGACGGCGGCGTACCCAAGGAAGGTGCGCGATGAACGCCCGCAAGAAGCACGTCGCCGTCCTGATGGGCGGCTGGTCGGCCGAGCGCGAGGTGTCGCTGGTCAGCGGCGCCGCCGTCGCCAAGGCGCTGGAGGAGGAAGGCTACACGGTCACCGCGGTGGACGTGCAGCGCGACCTGGACGGCATCATCAAGGCGCTGACGCCCAAGCCCGACGTGGTGTTCAACGCGCTGCACGGCCGCGGCGGCGAGGACGGCACCATCCAGGGCGTGCTGGAGTTCATGGGCGTTCCCTTCACCCATTCCGGCGTGCTGGCGTCGGCCATCGCCATGGACAAGGCGATGACCAAGCGCGTGCTGGACACCGTCGGCGTGCGCTCGCCCAAGGGCATGCTGCTGCACAAGGGCGAGCTGCTGGGCGCCGGCCATCCGATGGAGCCGCCCTACATCATCAAGCCGGTCGACGAGGGATCGACGGTCGGCGTGACGCGCGTGCACCAGGGCCAGAACTCGCCGATCGGCGACGGCTGGACCTTCGGCGAGCGCGTCCTGGTCGAGGAGTTCATCCCCGGCCGCGAGCTGACCGCCGGCGTCATGGGCGACAAGCCGCTGGCCGTCACCGAGATCCAGTTCGCGGCCGAGCTGTTCGACTACACCGCCAAGTACACCGCCGGCCACGCCCGGCACATCATCCCGGCGCCCATCCCCGAGGACGTCACCGCCGAGGCGATGCGCGTGGCGCTGCTGGCGCACCAGACGCTGGGCTGCCGGGGCGTGTCGCGCAGCGACTTCCGCTGGGACGACACCAAGCCCGGAATCGAGGGCCTGTACTTCCTGGAAATCAACAACCAGCCGGGGATGACGCCCCTGTCGCTCGTGCCGGAACAGGCCGCGCACGTCGGCATCGGGTACGGCGCCCTGGTCAGCTGGCTCGTGGAGAATGCCGCATGTCAGCACGCCTGACCGCCCCCCCGCGTCCGCCGCTGTCCGGCTC
>DASWVP010000136.1:0-26717 GCA_036401175.1 Azospirillum sp.
GCCTGTTCTGCTAGAGTGTCCCCCATGACCGAGAAGCGCCGCGCCATGCCGGAAAAGACCACCGTCGAGATGCGGGCGGAAGAGCTGCCCGAAAGCCTGCGCGCGCTCCTGCCGGAGCGCCCGATCCCCGGCACCCCCTACCGCGTCACCATCGAGCCGATCGAGGACCGCGAAGCCAAGCTCGCCGCCCTGCGCCGCGACATCGACGAGGGGATCGCCGATGCGGATGCCGGGCGGGTCGTGGACGGCGATGTGGCGTTCGCGCGCCTGCGGGCCAGGCTCGGAAAGCGCGATTGACCGATGGCGCGCCTGTCCTTCGCCGAACGCGCCCTCACCGATCTCGACGACATCGGCCTTCATATTGCGGAGCATGATCCGCAGGTGGCGTTGCGGTTCATCGACGGCATCGAAGAAAAATGCCGCCTGCTCGCCGCGCAGCCCGGCATCGGACGGGATCGCGGCGAGCTTCGGCCCCACATGCGCAGCCACGTCCACGGCCGTTACGTGATCTTCTACCGCCCGCTCCCCGGCGGCATCGAGGTTCTCCGCGTCCTGCACGGTTCCCGCGACATCGGGTCCGCCCTCACGGAATAGTCCGTTTTCTTCGCCGATCCGACCGGTTTAGGCTTGGAATAGGCCGCCTGCGGGCGTTGCCAGGGGTTGCGGGCTGCGATATCAGGGCGCATTTCCAAGGATTGCCCCACGGAGACGAGCCAAAATGAAGCTCACCCGCCGCGTCAAAGAGATTCTTGCGAACTACGAAAGCGACAATCCCGGCGTCAAGACCAACCTCGCCCGCATCCTCATGGAAGGCAAGCTGGGCGGCACCGGCAAGCTGGTCATCCTGCCCGTGGACCAGGGCTTCGAGCATGGCCCGGCGCGCAGCTTCGCGCCGAACGATGCGGGCTACGATCCGCACTACCATTTCCAGCTCGCCATCGACGCGGGCTGCAACGCCTACGCCGCCCCGCTGGGCTCACTGGAGGCGGGGGCGTCGACCTTCGCCGGCTCGATCCCGCTGATCCTCAAGATGAACAGCGCCAACAGCCTGTCGACCCAGAAGGAAGCGGCTGACCAGGCGATCACCGCCTCCATCGAGGACGCGCTGCGCCTGGGCTGCTCGGCCATCGGCTTCACCATCTACCCCGGCTCCGACGCCATGTACGACCAGTACGAGGAGATCCGCGAGCTGTCGGCGGAGGCCAAGTCGGTCGGCCTCGCCACCGTGATCTGGTCGTACCCGCGCGGCGGCACCATCTCCAAGGACGGCGAGCTGGCGATCGACGTGATCGGCTACGCCGCGCACATGGCGGCCTTGCTCGGCGCCCACATCATCAAGGTGAAGCTGCCCACCGCCCATCTGGAGCAGGCCGAGGCGAAGAAGATCTACCAGTCCAAGGAGATCCCGATCGCCACCCAGGCCGAGCGCGTGCGCCACATCATGCAGTGCGCCTTCCAGGGGCGCCGCATCGTGGTGTTCTCGGGCGGTGCGGCCAAGGGCGAGGACGCGGTGTTCGAGGACGCCCGCGCCATCCGCGACGGCGGCGGCAACGGTTCGATCATCGGCCGCAACTCCTTCCAGCGCCCGCGCGAGGACGCGCTCAAGCTGCTCGACCGGGTCATGAAGATCTATCAGGGCAAGGAGTAAGGGTGCTACACGGGGGCAGGCCCAACCCTGCCCCCTCCGGTACACCCATGGACGCCGCCGAAGCGAAGCGCACCGCCGTCGAGGAGCACGGGGGCATCCTCCCCGCGTTCGAGGTGCTCTACCTCCTCACCCTGGCCGACCAGTGCGAGCGGGCGATGACCGCGTGGGCGCGCGGCTCCGACGCGCTGGAACGCAACGTCGACAACCACATCACCATATTCAGCGAGTTCCAGGAGTTCGTCGCGCGCGCCGCCGCCCTCCACCGGTACTTCTGGCCGGCGTCGGGGGATGCGCTGGCGCAGGCGCGCGCCGCGACGCTCCGCGCGGCCTTCGCCGTCGCCGACGACGGCGCGCTGCGCCGGGCCGGCGCCCCGGAATTCCGCCTCGATCGCATCGAGGAGCGGCTGGACGCGTTCCAGGCCACGGCGGCCGGCCGCCGGCCCGAGCCGTCGCTGATCGCGCCCGAGCGGATGCTGGACAATCCGGGGACCTGCGTCTTCCGGCTCATCGACCCGGAAAAGGCGGTTTTCGTGGTGCTCGGCACGCGCATCGAGCTTTTCCCGTTGCACAGCGAAATTCAGAGGCTCTACGACTTGCTGCAGGACGTCCGCGTGAAGTGCGGGCGGCTTCCGCCCTCACCGCGAACCGGATCATGACCGACTGCCGCCTCTACCTCGTGACGCCGCCCGCCCTGGAACCGGCGGCGTTCGCCGTGCAACTCGCCACGGCGCTGGACGCCGGCGACGTCGCCTGCGTGCAACTCCGCCTCAAGGACTGCTCCGACGACGCCGTCCGCCGCGCCTGCGACGCGCTGCGCCCGGTGGCGCAGGACCGCGGCGTCGCCTTCATCCTGAACGACCGCCCCGACCTCGCCAGGGAAACCGGGTGCGACGGCGTGCACGTCGGCCAGACCGACACCCCCTATGCCAAGGCCCGGCAGATCGTCGGCAAGGACGCCATCGTCGGCGTCACCTGCCACGACAGCCGCCATCTGGCCATGGAGGCCGGCGAGGCCGGGGCCGACTACGTCGCCTTCGGCGCCTTTTACCCGACCACCACCAAGCCGTCCGACTACCGCCCCACGCCGGACCTGCTGGAATGGTGGGCCGAGATGATGGAGATCCCCTGCGTCGCCATCGGCGGCATCACGCCGGAGAATTGCGGGCCGCTGGTGCGGGCGGGGGCAGACTTCATCGCCGTGGTCACCGGCGTGTGGAACCACCCGGACGGCCCCGGCGCGGCGGTGAAGGCGTACAACGCCGCCATCGCGGAGGCCGCCGCCGGCTGAGCGCCGACGGCCATCCCGCATGGAACTCTCCCTCGACCTTCTGGGCATCCTGTTCGCCGTCGGGCTGGTGGCGGGGTTCGTCGACTCGATCGCCGGGGGCGGCGGGCTGCTGACCGTGCCGGCGCTGCTGTGGGCCGGGCTGACGCCGGCGCAGGCGCTGGCCACCAACAAGCTGCAATCGACCTTCGGCTCGTTCTCGGCCACCCTGAAGTTCGTGCGCGGCGGCGAGGTGAACCCACGCGCCATGGGCCGCATGATCGCCTGCACCTTCGCCGGATCGGCGCTGGGCGCCACGGTGGTGCAGATGCTCGACCCCGGCTTCCTGCGCGACGTCATCCCCTTCCTGCTGATCGGCATCGCCGCCTATCTGCTGGTGTCGCCGAAGGCCGGCGACCTCGACGCGCACCACCGCATCAGCGACACCGCCTTCGCCCTGCTGATCGGCACCGGCATCGGCTTCTACGACGGCTTCTTCGGGCCGGGCACCGGCACCTTCTTCGCCATCGGCTTCGTGGCGCTGCTGGGCTACAACCTGCGCAAGGCGACGGCGCACACCAAGGTGCTGAACTTCACCAGCAACGTGGCCGCGCTCCTGTTCTTCCTGCTGGGCGGGCAGATCCTGTGGGTGACCGGGCTGGTCATGGGGGTGGGGCAGTACGCCGGGGCGTGGCTGGGCGCGCACATGGTGATCCGCAACGGCGCGCGCGTGGTGCGGCCGATGCTGGTGGTGGCCTCCATCGCCATCACCGCCAAGCTGGTGTGGAGCGACGCCGACCACCCGCTGCGCGTCGGCGTCGCCTACGTGGTGGCGCTGTTCAGCTGAGCGAAGTGCCGGGGGCGGAGTGAAACCACCGTCAAATGCTCCGGTGCGATCATGGACGGCTGGCTGATCCGGCGGCGGAGGGGCGGAAGTCGGCCACGCTCCGGTCGCGGTCGGACAGGACGACGGGGGCGATTGGCCAGTCGATGGCGAAGGCCGGGTCGTCCCAGCGCACGGCGCGGGCCAGCGCCGGTTCGTAATAGGCGGAGATGAGGTAGTTGACCTCGGTGTCGTCGGCCAGCGTGATGAAGCCGTGCGCGAAGCCAGCCGGGACGTACAGCGCGTCGCCGTTGTCCTCGGTCAGTTCGACGCCGAACCAGCGGCGGAAGGCCGGCGATTCCGGGCGCAGGTCGATGATGACGTCGTACAGCGCGCCGCGCGTGCAGCGCACCAGCTTGACCTCCGGGTGCGGTTCGGCCTGAAAATGCATGCCGCGCAGCGTGCCGCGGCGGCGATTGAAGGAGACGCTGGCCTGCGCCACCTCGAAATCCAGTCCGGCGGCGGCCAGCTCGCGCCGGCAATAGGTGCGCGCGAAATGGCCGCGCTCGTCGCCCAGCCGTTCCTGGCGAATCACCACGGCGCCGGGCAAGGGGGTCGGTTCGATGATCACGAAAAAGCCCTCCGTCAGCCGATGCGGTCGCGGTTGATGTGCAGCCAGAGCGCGAAGGCGTCGTAGGGGGCGATCTGCCGGTGGCGCAGGACATCTTCCGGAGTGAACACCTTCAGGTCCGCCCCTTCGCCGAGCGACAAACCGGACAGGCAATCCTCCGGCACCGTCACCTCGAAGAAGGCGCGCGTCACGGTGCCGAACCCGGCAAAGCCGAAGTCGAAGTCCATGCGGGTGAAGAAGCGCACCTCGGCCTGCGCCGGGTCGAGCGCCAGTTCCTCGCGCAGTTCGCGCAGCAGCGCCTCCGCCTCGCCCTCGCCGGGATCGATGGCGCCGCCGAACAGGCCCCAGTGGTCGGGGTAGAAGATCTCCGGCTTCGGATCGCGAAGCTGCATGAGGTAGCCAAGGCCGCCCACGGTCAGCAGCGCCGCGACGGCCGACGACGGGCGAAGCCGCGCCGTGGAGCGGACGAACGGATGGTCGCTGTCCAGAACCGACAAAGGGCAGTCTCCTCGCGCACGCACGGCCGGGCGGCGCACCGCCCGGCCGGCCACGGCATCAGGCGCGCAGGACGAAGTCCTTGGACAAGGTGCGCAGCACGTCGATGTTCTTGCGGCCCCAATCGGCCATCTCGGCCAGCCCTTCTTCCCAGGTGATCTGCGGCTCCCAGCCCACGTCCTTCTTGATACGCGAGCTGTCGAGCCAGTAACGCGAATCCTGGCCCAGCCGGTCGCCAGTGACCTCGCAGAGCTGCTCGAACGGCATGCCCAGCGCGTCGGCGCACAGCTCCACCACGCGGCGGATCGAGGTCGGCTCGGCCGGGCCGGCGTTGTAGATCACGCCCAGCGGCGCCTTCTCGGCCACCAGATGGATCGCGCGGCCCAGGTCGCGGTTGTGGATGTACGACTTCTCCGCCCGGCCGCCGCCGTGCAGCGGCAGGCGCTCGCCGGTCAGGCCGCAGACGATCGCCTTCGGCACCACGCGGTGCAGCTGCTGCCCCGGGCCGTAGGCGTTCGACGGCCGGATGACGTTCATCGGAAACTTCAGGAAGCGGTAGATCGACACGAGGTGCATGTCGAACGCCACCTTGGAGGCGGCGTAGGGGCTCGACGGCTGGATCGGCGTCTCCTCGTCGGCCGGCTTGTCGACCGAACCATACATTTCCGACGTGCCGATGTGGATGAAGCGCTCCAGGTAGTCGCGCGACATCAGCTCTTCGGTCAGCTTGGCCAGCGCCACGCAGTTGGTCTCGAAAAAGCGCCAGGACTTCTTCCACGACGCCGCACCCTCGCCCTGCGCGGCGAAGTTCACGATGATCTCCGGCCGCTCGCGGTCGAGCAGCTCCATCAGCAGGTCAAGTTCATAGTTGATGTGGATCGCGTGATAGCTGTAACGCTTGTCGCCCTCACCCACGCCCAGCGTAAAGCAGTCCAACTTCGGCGTGTTGCGGCCGACGGCGATCACCTTTTCCGCATCCGCGTGGTCGAGGAGGTACTGCGAGGTGTGCAGGCCGAACGAGCCGCCGCCGCCGAGCACAACGTATTTCTTGCCCATGTGATGCTTCCCCTTAATGTTCTGGTGTGGCGGATGCCGCTGCCCGCTGGCCGCCGGTCAGCGTCCATTCCGGGTCGGCCTCGATGATGGTCCAGTAATAGTCGCCGGTGAAGCGCGCTTCGGCGAACAGGGCGTGCCAGAAATCGGGCGTGCCGAAGGTGACGGCCGTCAGCACCCAGTCGAGGAAGATCGACTCCTCTTCCGGCGTCCGGTAGGCGTCCACCTGCACATAGGCCCGGCCGCCCGACACCCGCTGGATCTCGCGGATGGCGTTGATGCAGCGCTGGCGCTCCAGGTTGTGGATGACGTTGATGCACAGCACCGCCTGGAAGGCGCCGTCGGCGAACGGCAGCGTGTCGGCCGTGCCGCGCAGCAGCCGCCCGGCCGCGTCCGGGTGCGCGTGCGTCAGCGCATAGTCCGAAATGTCGAGCCCGTAGACCTCCAGGCCCGGACAGGCGTCCGTCAGGTCCTTGACCAGGAAGCCCTTGGCGCAGCCGATGTCGAGCACCCGGTCGCCCGGCTTCAGGCCGTAGTGGTCGATGATCTGCCGGGCGATCGGCACCCAGCGGCCGTCGTACCTATAGCCGCCGTACCCCTGGTCGCGCGAGCCGTCGAAATACTCGAATCCGTAGCGGCGCGCGGCGGCGCGGTTGGCCTCCTGCGAGTCCTTGCGGGCGACGATGTTGCGGCGCGCCTTGGGGTAAAGGCTGAGCAGGTTCAGCTCCGGCATCAGCCCTGCCCCGTCGCCTGCCCAGCCACTTGACGATGCACGCGCGCGACGCCCTCTTCCAGAGGCGTGAAGCGGAATTCCGGAAACGCCTTGTGCAGCGCCGTCACGTCGAAGTGGCGGTGGGTGACCGGCGACGTGCGCGGCGTGTGGATCACCTCGGCCGGCGGGGTGCACTGCGCCGCCACCATGCGGGCCAGTTCGTCGAAGGTCACCGAACGGCCGGTCGCGAGGTTGGCGAGGCCGGCGGTGCGGCGGCGCAGCAGCGCCATCAGCACGGCGACCGCGTCGTCGACGAACAGGTGATCGCGCGTCTCTTCGCCGCCGCCGCCCAGCGTGATCTTGCCGTCCTTCAGCGCCAGACGGCGGAAGCGGTTGGCGCCGTAGGAGTTGTGGGTGTCGGCGGCGCCATAGACCAGCGTCGAGCGCAGGATGGCCAGCGGCCCCTTCACCGCGCTCTCGAACATGATCTCCCGCGTGCGGTGCATGACGCCGTACAGGTCGGTGCAGGCGGCCGGGGTCTCCTCGGTGACGCGGCCGGTGGTGAACGGATAGACCGCGTCGGAGGACATGTAGACGACGTGCGCCACCGGCACCCGGCCCACGGCGCCGCACACCGCCTCGCCCATGCGCAGGTTGCGCATCAGCGTGGCGATGTCGCGCCCCTTGTCCGGCGTCAGCGCCGCCAGCACGACCAGCGAATCGTCGGGGCGCAGCATGCCGGCCAGCGTGTCCGCGGCGTCCGCCGCGCCGAGGTCCAGCTCGTTCGAGCCCGGCGCCAGCACCGGCGTGCCGGCCGCCGTCAGCGCCTCGACCAGCGCGGCGCCGATGAATCCGCGGGCGCCAAGGACGACGACGCGGGCGGGATCCTGCGGGGTGTCCAAGGTGTGGTGCAGCATGTCGTGTCCTTATGAAAGATCAGGCGGCGGGGGCGCCGAGCGTCAGGTGCGTCAGCCCGGCCGCCCGGCAGGCGGCGGGGGCGAGCACGCGGTAGGGATCGATGACGACGCGGCCGGCCAGTGCTTCGGCCACGGCGGCCGGCGACTGGCGGCGGAAGTCGGCCCACGGCGTCAGGATGGCCAGCACGTCGGCGCCGCGGCAGGCGTCCACCGGGCCGGCCGCCGCCGTCAGGTCCGGGTGCCAGTCCGGCTGCGGCCCGATGGCCGGGTCGAAGGCACGCACCGGGAACGGCCGCACGGCGTCCAGGAAGGCCAGCGCCGGCGAGTTCTTGATGGAGTGGGTGTCCTCCTTGTATGTCAGGCCCCACAGCGCGATGCGCGGCCGCGCGATCACCGGCAGCACGACGCGGTGCAGCTCGGCCAGCGGCCAGTCCTTGCGGTGGCGGCTGTTGTCGATCCAGGCGCGCACCACCCCGGCGTCCGTGCCGGCGGCGTCGGCCAGACGGCAGACGGTGGCGAGGTCGCGCTCCAGGTTGCCACCGGCGATGCCCAGGCCCGGAGCCAGATAGGAATAGGCGCCGATGCGGCGGTCGAGCTTCAGCGCCGGGGCGATCTCCGACCAATCCGCACCGATGCGCTCGCACAGCGCGCCCAACGTGTTGGCGACCGAGATGGAGGCGACCAGACAGCAGTTGATGGAGATCTTCGCCAGTTCGGCACTCTCAAAGCGCATCGGCAGGACCGGGCAGCCGAAGGCGCCCAGATAGGCGGCGTAGGCCTCGGGCAACGGTTGGGCCGGATCGTCGCAGCCGACGATGTAGCGCTCGGGGTGCAGCACGCGCTCGATGGCGCGGCCGAAGATCAGCGTCTCGACCTGATAGTAGAGATGCACGCCGGAACGCACGCGGGGGCGGGTGAAGCCGGGCGGCACTTGGCTGAGGATGACGCGCACGGTGCGCTCGCCCAGCGCCGCGTCCACCTGCTCCAGCAGCGCGATCAGCGGCCCCAGGTCGCTGCCGCCACGGTCGTCGGTGGGCACGTCGGGGGCGACGTAGACCACGTCGCAACGCGCCAGATCACCGACCTTGGCGGTGAAGCGCAGCCGGCCGGCGTGCTCCGCGCGCAGCTCGGCCAGTTGCGGTTCCAGCACCGGCAGGCGGCCGGCGGCGAGGTCGGCGGCGAGGCATTCGGAGGGGTCGAAGCACACCACATCGAACCCCTTGGCGGCGGACCCGACGGCCGAATTGAGGCCGAGGTGGGTCATGCCGGCGAAGCCGATCACGGGAAGGCTCATGGGGCTCACTCTCCGGCGGGGCCGCCGAACCGCGCGAAGGCGCCGGCGGCGAGTTGGTTGAGCACGTCGTTGATCCAGATGTCGTTGGCGACGTTGCCGCGGTCCCCGGCGGCGCAGAGCTTGAGGAAGTGCTCGTACTCCAGCGCCCACGTCGGGTCGGGCTGGGTCAGGGTCACCGTCTCCTCGTCCGGGCGGCCGCTGGGCAGCTTGCGGTCGCGCAGCGTGAAGCTGCTCGGCCCCCATTTGCACAGCGAGCGGATATGGGCGCTGCCCTTCTCGGCGAAGACGTCGCAGGTGAAGTGGTTGCGCCAGGACAGCAGCGTCATCTCCAGCTCGACCACAGGCCGGCCGGGCGAGCCGACGACCACGTGGTCGAAGGCGCGGTTCTCGCACCGCATGGCGGAATGCACCTGGAACGGCGTGGCCGGACGGCCCAGCCAGAACTGCACGGTGTCCAGCAGGTGCGAGCCCAGGTCGGGCAGCACGCCCGACCCCTGGTCGCGCCACGCCGAATCGCGCACCAGCCGCGCCGTGCCGTTGCCATAGAACATGCGCAGCGTATAGATCTCGCCCAGCACGCCGCTGTCGATCACCTGCTTCATGCGCACGAAGTGCGGCTCGAAGCGGTGGTTGTAGGCGGTGTAGCAGACCGCCCCGTTGGCCGCCGCCAGCCGATCCAGCGCCCCCAGCTCGGCGTTGTCGGCGGCGAACAGCGGCTTTTCCACCAGCACGTGCTTGCCGTTGCCCAGCAGGTGGGTGAGCAGCGGGATCTTCACCTCGTCCGGCGTGCACACCAGCGCCGCGTCGTAGAGGTGCAGCGGCACGTCCTCCACCGCACGGTAGTCCGCCTCGGCGTGGAACGGGTCGACCACCGCCACCACGGCGTTCCCGGCCACGGCGCGGCGTTTGTGCCCCTGGACGCCGAGGCCGACGACGATCACGCGCATGGCACCGCTCATTCGAAGTTCGCCGACTTCTCCAGGCGCGCGATGCGCGCCCGGACCAGCGCCGGGGTGATCGGCTCGTTGCCGTCGATGGCGCACTCCGCGCCGGCGGCGATGCTGCCGAGGATGGAGGCGATGATGTCGTTGCCGGTGGCGCACAGGGCCAGCGAGGCGTAGGCGAGCAGCGCATCGCCCGCCCCCACCGCGTCGTGCACCGATTCCGCGAAGCTGTCCAGCGCCACGACGGTGCGCGGATCGCCCTCCCGCTTGGTGCGGTAGGTCAGCGTGCCGCGGTCGCCCAGCTTGAGGATCAGCGTCTTGGCCTGTGCCTTGGCGTGGAGCGCCGTGGCCAGCGGCCGGACCACCGAGTCCTGGTCGCCCAGCGCGAAGCGCGCCTCGCGCTCGTTCGGCGTGATCAGGTCGAAGCCCTGGAATTCCAGGATGTTGCCCCAGCGGCTGGCGACCTGGCTGTCGGCCACGCGGAGCGCACCGGCGGGGATCGCCTCGACCAGCGCGGGGATGGTGTTGCGGTTGAAGATACCGTGGCGGAAGTCGCTGAACACCACGACGTCGGCCGGGGTATCGGCGATCCGCTCACGGAACTGCGCCAGGATGCGCTCGGAGACGGAGCGGTTGTCGAGCGTGTCGACCTTCAGCAGGCGGTATCCGCCGGCGACGATGGCGTTCTTGTTGGTGGTCGGCCGCGTCGGGTCGATCACCGCGCGCACGTCGACGCCCGCGTCCGTCAGGTCCTTCAGCACGAAGTCCTTGTAGGCGTCGTTGCCGAGAACGGTGGTGAAGGTGACGTGGGCGCCGGCCGCCCGCAGGTGCTTGGCGACGATGCCGGCGCCGCCGACGTAGTCGACCTTTTCCTCGTACCGCACGCTCATGGTCGGCGTCTTGGTCATGCCGCCGATCATGCTGCACTTGGTCAGGCTGTCGACGATGGTGTCGCCGATGACGTGCACGCGCACGCCTTCCAGCCGGCGAAGCGCGTCGTACAGATCGGGGAAGCCGAACCCCTCGCCGGCCATCACGGTCAGCAGCTTCTCCACGCTGATGTCCGGCGGCGCCAGCTCGATCAGGTGCGAGGAGGAGTAGACGATGTCGCCCGGCGTGAAGATGACTTCGCCGCCGTAGCTTTCCAGGACGTTCAGCTCTTCCTGCGTCTTCGGGTGCAGGCCGCCGTTCTGGTACTCGTAGCCCTTGGCGAAATAGTCGGGCTGGATGACCGACAGGTTGGCGAGCGGCGTCGGGTTGGGGTCGATGACGACGTAGTCGACCACCTCCAGCGCCGCCAGATTGAGCGCCCGCAGGTCCTGCGGCACATAGGGCCGGAAGTTGGCCTTGGCGATGTGGGCGTCGGCGGTCAGGCTGGCGATCAGGACGTCGGCCTTGCTCTTGGCGTACAGCAGGTGGCGGACGTGGCCGGGGTGCACGACGTCGAAGGTGCCGTGGCACATGATCACCTTGCGGTCGCGCGGCCGCGCGCCGATGAGGGCGGCGACCTCCTCGGCCGTCTTGATCTTGTGGCTGACCAGGGTGCGGCTCTGCGCGTCCATCACGGATCGACCTTCTGCATGAACTTGAACCAGGTCTCGGTCGCCTGCGCGATCGACTGCGGGTCCCACAGCGGCGCCTCGCGCCAGTAGTCGATCTGCGCGACGATGCGCGACACCCCCTCCTCGAAGCTGACCTCGGGCTTCCAGCCGAGCTGGCTGGTGATCTTGCCGATGTCGGCGAAGGTCACGTCCGGTTCGCCCGGCCGCCTGGGCACGTAGACGACGTCGCCGCCCAGCAGCTCGACCAGCCGGTTGATCGACTGCGGATTGCCGCAGCCGACGTTCCACACCTCGCCCACCTTCTCCGTCTCGGCCGCCGCCAGAAAGGCGCGGGCGAGGTCGGTGACGTAGACGAAGTCGCGGCGCTGCGTGCCGTCGCCCACCACGGTGTAGGGCTTGCCGGCCAGCTTCTGGCGCAGGAACACGCCGAACACCGCGCCGTACGCCCCCGACGTGCGCGAGCGCGTGCCATAGGCGTTGAAGATGCGAATGGCGTTGACCGGCAGGCCGTACACGGCGTGCCAGTGGAAGGCCGACTGCTCGCCCTGGTACTTGCTCATGGCGTAGGGATAGAGCGGGCGGATCGGCGCGTCCTCGCGCGTCGGCGTGTCGGCGAGGCCGTAGCACGACGACGAGGCGGCGTAGACGAAGCGCTGCGCGCCGGCCGCGCGCGCGCACTCCAGCATGTGCACGGTGCCCTGCGCGTTGACCGACATGTACTCCAGCGGCCGTTCGATGGACGGCACGATGTCGCCGATGCCGGCGAAGTGGAAGACATGGCGGGCGCCCGCGAACAGCGGATGCCCCGGCTGGAAGGCACGGATGTCGGCCTGCTCGAACACCACGTCGGGATTGCCGGCGTGGTGCGCGAGGTTGGCCTCGCGCCCGCCGACGAGATTGTCGATGACGTGGACGCGATGGCCCCGCTCCACCAGCAGGTCCACCATGTGGCTGCCGATGAAGCCGGCCCCGCCGGTCACCACCGCTATGGGACGCCCGCTCATGATCAAGCCGCCTTCATCGCCTTGAGAAGGCGCACGTTGAAATACCAGTCGTTGGTCATGCTGTCGGGCAGCTTGCCGGCCTTGAACGCCTTGCACAGGTCGCGCGCCGCGTCCTCGATCGAATGCTTGATCTCGAAGCCGAGAACCCGGCGGATCTTGTCGGAGTTGATGTGGTAGGAGCGGATGTCGTTCGTCGGCGTGGTGACGATCTCGATGTCGCCCTTTTCCGGGAACTCCTCCTCGACGACGCGCTTCACCGTGTGCGCGATGTCCATGATGCTCATGTTCTGATAGCCGGCGTTGAAGGTCTCGCCGGCGATCTTCTCGGAAGGCACCGTCAGCAGCAGCTTGTAGAGATCGCACATGTCCTGCACGTGCAGGTTCGGGCGCAGCTGCGAACCGCCGAACACGGTGATCTTGCCGGCGTTGACGGCATGATTGGTCAGGATGTTCACCGACAGGTCCAGGCGCTGGCGCGGGGCATAGCCGCACACCGTCGCCGGGCGGATGGTGACGCAGGTGAACTCCGGCGTCTGGTGCTTGAACAGCAGCGGTTCGCACATCCCCTTGTACTTGTTGTACAGGGTGAGCGGGACGAGCGGGTGGTCCTCGGTGACGTCGGGCTGGTCGGAAACACCGTAGACCGAGCTGGACGAGGCGTAGATGAAGCGCTTCACACCGGCCAGCTTGGCGGCGACCACCATCGGCTCGAACGCGTCGAGGTTGACCGAGGTGCTGAGGTTCTCGTCCAGCTCGAAGCTGGCGTCGTTGGAAATGCAGGCAAGGCTGATGACGGCCTCCTGCCCCTTGAACGCCTCGGCGAGCTTCGCGGTGTCGCGGATGTCGCCGGCGATCACGCGCAGGTTGGGGTTGTCCTTCGGCAGGAAGTCGTCGCCGAAATACATGATGTCGTAGACGGTGACCTCGTAGCCGAGATCGAGCAGCTGCGGAACCAGGAGCGAGCCAACGTAACCCGCACCACCGGTGACAAGAACCTTCTTGAACATGAATCCACCCCTAGCTGAGAAGATGCCGATCGCCCGCGCCGGTCAAGCGAAGGCCGGTTGTGCGGGCGCCGGCTGTCCGCCGTCGACCGCGATGGTGTAGCCGGCCGCGGATGCGTCCCGGTAGAACATCTCGACGGTTTCCAGCGAGAATTGCGCAAGATCCTTGCCCACGCCGGCCAGCTTGGCCAGCACATCATTTGTGACCGTTATGATGTGGCAGCCGATCTCGTCGGCCTGGAAGATGTTCAGCAGTTCACGCGGGCTGGCCCACAGCACCTCCGCCAGGGGCTTGGACGCGGCCATTTCCACCGCCTTGCGCATCAGCGGCACCGGGTCGACACCGGTGTCGGCGACGCGGCCGGCGAAGATCGACAGGATGGCCGGCGTCTCCAGCGGCAGCACGTCGAGAATGTCCTGCACCTGCTGCAGCGTGAACATGGCGGTGACGTTCACAACCACGCCGCGCCGCGCCAGCCGGCCGACCAGCGGCGCCGTCGATTCGCCCTTCGTGTTGGTGATGGGGATCTTCACGTTGACGTTCCGGCCCCACGAGGCGATCTCCATGGCCTGCGCCTCCATGGTCGGCAGGTCGTCGGCGAACACCTCGAAGGAGATCGGCAGTTCGGGCACCACCGTCAGGACCTCGTGGGCGAACGCCTTGTAGTCCGTCACCCCGGCCTTGCGCATCAGGGTCGGGTTGGTGGTGAAACCGCGGACGAACGGCTTCCCGGTCATTGCGCGGATGCCGCCGATGTCGGCGCCGTCGGCGAAGATCTTGATCGTGAGTTCGTCCAGGGAGCGAGGCGTGACCATGATGTTACAGACCCTGTTGGGGATGGCGGAGAATGATGGAGGCGGCCTCGGCAAGCGAGCCGACCACGTGGTCGGGCGGGTCGCGCAGCGACTCCTCGTAGCCGTAGTCGATGAAGAAGGTCCGGCAACCGGCGGCGCGGCCGGCGCCAACGTCGCGCCAGCGGTCGCCGACCATGTGGCTGGCCGCCAGGTCGATGCCGTGGTCGCGCGCCGCCGCCAGCAGCATGCCGGGCTTGGGCTTGTAGTCCGTGCAGGCGGGGCCGTCGACCTCGTAGCAGGCGTAGATGTCGGTCAGCGGCAGCTCGGCGCGCAAACGGGCGTGCATCGCCTCCACCACCGCACGGTCCTGCTTGCCGGTCGCCACGTCGGGTTGGTTGGTGACGACCACCAGGAGGAAACCGGCTTCGTGCAGTGCGACCGCCGCCTCGCTCACACCCGGGAGCAGAGCGAAGTCATCGAGCGTGTCTGGCGGATAGGGCCGCCCGCCACGCACGACCGCCCGGTTCAGCACCCCGTCCCGATCGAGAAAGACCGCCTTCCGCGTCATGGCGCCGGGGTCGGCGTCGCGATGCTTTCCCATTTGGTGCCGCGCGCCTGCAAGGCGGGGTGCGACACCAGACAGTGCCACACCACCGCTTGGAAAGCCTCGCTGTGCGGCGTGACGCGCGCGGGATCGGCGATCGGGATCACCACCGTCACGTCGCCCACGCGGGCGGTGTAGCCAGTGTCGCGCCCGACGATGCCGAACACCTTCATGCCGCGCTCCTTGGCGAAGTCGATGGCGCGCACGAGGTTCGGGGAGACGTTGCGTTCCGCATCGCCGCCGCCCACCGAAAAGATGAGGATCGCGTCCTCGGCCCGCGCCCGGCTGGTCTGCAGCCACGCGGCGAAGATGGTGTCCCAGCCTTCGTCGTTCGTCCGCGCCGTCAACTCCGACACGTTATCGACAGGCGTATAGGTCTCGATGTCGCACAACTTGCGGAAGTCGTTCACCGCATGGCTGCAATTCGCGGCGCTGCCACCGACGCCCAGCAGGAAGAGGCGGCCGCCACGCTCGCGCAGCGCCACCAGCTCGACGGCGAGGCGCTCGATGGCATCGACATCCATACGTTCCGCAATTTCCGAGACTTCGCGGAAAAACTTTGTTGCGTGCTCCATCGGACCTCTACCGGAATGCTGAATCACTACCGGCAAGAGTATACCAGAGGACATACAGACGAAGGAAAGCTAAATTCTGATAACAATAATGGAGTTTGTTTCCGATCCGTGCCTGCGACAACACGCCGCAGCCAGCCGCCATGCCGTGCCCGGCGCCGGGGGAACCGGCTGGGCACGGCCTGCCCGGAGGCTCTTAAGCGGTTGTGGAATCGGTGATCAGACCGAGTGCGGCCAGAGCGGCCAGCAAGTCGGCAAGGGCGGCCCCGCTGCCGCGTGACCCGCCGACCGTGCGCCTGGTCACCGGAGCGGCACCGTAGAAGCCCACCGCGCCGCCCGCGGCTTCGAGCTGAAGGCCGCCCGTTCCTTTCCCGCGCACCTGCGCACGGACGTTGCCGTCGCTTCCGGCGGCCTCGAGCACGACGGTGGCACCGGCCGCCGCCCCGCTCGCCTGCCAGCGGTTGACGGCGGTGGCCACGGCGACGGTGCGCAGAGCCTCGGCGCCCGGCCCGCCCGACAGCGACACCGACCCGTCGTTCGTGAGCGCCGCCCGCTGCGCGCCCAGCACGGCGAAGCGCACCGAATTGTCGGCCATGGAATACAGGCCGGTGACGCTGCTCGACGTGACCCGCAGGCCGGGGGCCCCCACGCTGCCGTCGGGAATGCGGACCTGACCGGTGAGAAACCCGGCACCGGCGCCGCCGACGCGCAGCCATTCGGTGCCGCCGGCGACGAATGACAGGGTGTCGGCGGCGGTCTGCGCGATTCCGGTGTCCGGATCGCCGCCCACCGCGACGCCCGGGGCGGCGATGCTGCCCGCCGGAACGGCGACCGTGCCCGTGAAGACCGGGTTCGCCGTGGGGATCACGGGGGTGAAATGGTAGTGGTCGATCATTGTCCCCTCCTCAGGCGTAGAAGCACAGCGAGACGGTGCAGGCGGCGGACGCCGCGAGGCCGATGCTGGCCGTTCCGGCGATCCAGCGGCAGGCGGGATTGAGTTCGGGCGCCGTGCCGTCCAGGACGTCGGCCGCGGGCACCGCGGCGGCGGCACCGTACTGAACCCACACCGGGCCGGTCGCCACCAGCAGCAGGATGCGGGCACCACTGGGCACGGCGACGGTCTTCGGTGTGTTGGCGGCGAGCACGACCGCGAGGCGCCTGGTCGAGGGTTCGATCGCCGCGACGGGTGTGCCCATCGCGTCCTGGTGGTTGTGCAGGCTTTTCATGGTGGCTCCTTCGTCTGGGAGGCCGGACACGAAAACGCCCGCCGCGGCGGAGCCGGGGCGGGCGTTGACGGAGTTCGGGCCTGATGCGGAGCGACTTTGCGGCTCTACACGTCCCCTGTCAAGTATTTATTCCTAAAATGGGCCGGTAAAGCTTGCGTCCGGGATGTCCAGCCGGTCGGCCGGGGCGATGGACGCCGCCGGGTCCTCGCACGGCAGACCCAGCGCGCGCCGGGCCGCCGCGACGATGTGACCGACGCCGGGGTAATAGTAGTTGGACAACCCCCGCGTCGTCGGCGTCGGCGCGTCGGGCAGGGTGATCCGCGCCGGCGGAGCCTTCAGCGAGTCGAACGCCTTCTCGGCGACGCGCGACACGATCTCGCCCGCGAAGCCGGCCGTGTAGGTGGCGTGGTCGCAAGCCACCAGCCGCCCCGTGCGGCGCACGGATTCGAGGATGAGCGTGTCGTCCAGCGGGTTGAGCGTGCGCAGGTCGATGACGTCGGCCTCGATCCCCTGCTCGCTCAGCGCGTTGGCGGCGCGCATGGCTTCCAGCGTCATGAAGGAGGACGCGACCAGGGTCACGTCGCCGCCGCGGCGCATCAGGTTGGGCACGCCCAGCGGGACGCGGTAGAGCCCCTCCGGCACGGCGCCGTGGATGCCGTACAGCCAGCGGTGCTCGATGAACACCACCGGGGCGTCGTCCTCGATGGCGGCGACGAGCAGGCCCTTGGCGTCGTACGGCGTCGCCGGCATCACCACCTTCAGGCCGGGAATGTGGGCGAACCAGCTGTGCAGGCTTTGCGAATGCTGGGGGCCCTGCCCCCATCCCCGGCCGACGATCATGCGCAGCACCATCGGCGCCGTCGCCTGCCCGCCGAACATGTAGTGCCACTTGGCCGCCTGGTTGACGATCTGGTCGATCGCCACCATGGCGAATTCCAGGCGCATGTGCGTCATCACCGGCCGCGACCCGACCAGCGCCGAGCCGAGCGCCACGCCGGTGATGGCGCTTTCGGAGATCGGCATGTCGTAGACGCGGCCGGCGCCGTGCTTCTGCACGAGGCCGGTCGTCGTGCCGAACACGCCGGTGGGATCCGGGACACCCAGCCCGATGACGTAGACGTCCGGGTCCGCCGCCAGCGACAGGTCGAGCGCTTCGTTGATGGCCTGGGAGAACTTGAGCTGCCGTTGCGTATCGGTCATCGGTGGGCCTGCATCGGGTAAACGTTCGCCAGCAGTTCGCTGCGCTCGGGGAAGGGGCTGTCCTTGGCGAAGGCAACGGCATCGTCGATGGCGCGGTCGATGTCCTCGCGCAGTTGGGCTTCCAGGGCGTCGTCGAGGATTCCCGCGCTCCGCAACGATTCGCGGTGCAGTTCCACGGGATCGCGCCGGCGCCACACCTCGAACTCCTCGGCGGGGCGGTAGCCCATGGCGATGTCGCTGGCCGGGCCGCAGTGCTCGAGCCAGCGGTAGGTTTCGAGTTCCAGGAACTCGGGCCCGCCGCCGGCGCGCAGACGGGCCAGCGCGGCGCCGGCCAGCGCCGCCACCGGTTCCACCTCCTGGCCGTCGGCGCGTTGCGCCGGCACGCCGTGGCCGCGCACGATGTCGGTGATGGTCCGCCCCTCCGGCTGGCGCGGCGCCATGGGCGTGTTGACGGAATAGAAGTTGTTCTCGCACACGAAGAGGATCGGCAGCCGGTGCACGGCGGCGAAGTTCAGGCTTTCGTGGAAGACGCCGGTCTCCGCGGCGCCGTCGCCGAAGAAGATGGCGGTCACCCGATCCGTTTCGCCGCGCTGGCGCGCGCCAAACGCGGCGCCGACGCCGATCGGGATGGTGCTGCCGACGATCGGCACGCAGCCGAGAAAGCCGACGCCGCGGTCCACGAGGTGCATGGAGCCGCCCTTGCCGCGGGCGCACCCCGTCACCTTGCCGTACAGCTCCGCCATCATGGCGCGCAGGTTGCCGCCTTGCGCCAGATAGTGGGCGTGCGACCGGTGCGCGCTCAGCACATAGTCCCTCGATCCCATGCCGGCGCAGACGCCGGCGGCGATGGCCTCCTGGCCGATGCTGAAATGCGTTGGACAGCGCATCTCCTGCTCGGGGTACAAGGCGGCGATGCGCTCCTCGACCATGCGGATGTAGAGCATCGTCCGGTAGAGGTGCAGGGGGGTGGTTCCGCTCATTCTGGTGCTCTCCCGCGGGGGCCGTGCCGGCCGTTCAGCCGACGCGCTTCAACCAGGCGCCCGGCCAACCGGTGACCGGCTTGGACAGATCGCTCTCGTTGAACAGCCACGCCGGCTCCTCCAGGAGGAATTCCGGGTGCCGGGAGGCGAATTCCTCGGCCGCGGCGGCCGGGTTGTCGTCGCGCCAGGAGGGCTGGCCGCGCGGCACGTCCCACAGGTCGCGCATCAGCCCGTCGGTGGCGACGATGTAGGAGCCGGGGCTGACGAACCGGTGATAGGCCTCCAGTTCGGCCAGGACGTGCTCCTTGGTGTGGTTGGAATCGAGGATGATCAGCACGGTGTCGCCGGGGCGGATGTCCGCGGTCGCGGCTTGCACCACGTCATCGCCCACCGAGTTGCCTTCGATCAGCGTGATGAGGGGCGACAGCTCATGCGCCTCGATGGCGGCACGGTTGTGCGGGCGGATCTCGATGTCGACGCCGATGACGCGCCCCTTGCCGATCAGCTTCAGCAGGCTGGCCGAGTAGATCAGCGAGCCGCCGTGCGCCACGCCCGTCTCGATGATCACATCCGGCTTCAGGGTGTAGATCAGCTCCTGCGTGCGGATCATGTCCTCGGGGTGCTGGATGATCGGCCGGCCGAGCCACGTGAATGTGTAGGAATACTTCTGGTTCCAGCTCGTCTTCATCCAGATGTCCGAGATCAGCTCGAACGCTTCCTTGCCGTAAAGGTCCAGGTCGCGGCGGCCGTCGGCGTCTTCGAGCTGGAGGGTCCGGCGGTCGGTGTCAACGGTAAGGCGCATGGGAAGCGAACTCCGGCAGGAATTAAGGAGCAGGATGGGTGGGTCGGGCTGCGCGCGCACGGCGCTGGGCGTCGATGGTGCGGCGTATTCCGGTGGGAAGATCGACGGTCGGGCGCCAGCCGAGCGCGGCCGCGGTGCGCGCCATGTCGGCGACCAGCACGGCGGGCTCGCCCGGCTGGGGTGCCCGCGCGCCATAGCGCACCAGATCGGCGCCACCGAGTTCGGCGGCGATGGCGGCGATGACGTCGCGCAGCGAGACGGGCTCGCCCGACGCGATGTTGTACGCCCCGGTCGCGTCCGCGACGACCAGCGCCGCGAGGGCTTCCGCCGCGTCGTCGACGAAGACAAAGTCACGCACCTGCCGGCCGTGCGAACACGGCACCGGGCGGCCGTCCAGAAGCGCGGCGACCACCGAGGGGATGAGCTTCGCGGCCGGCTCGCCCGGACCATAGGGAAAGAAGAGCCGCCCCCAGGCGGTGTCGAAACCGTGCAGCGCCGCCGCCGCGTCGAGCGCGTGCATCATGGCCAGCTTGGCCTTGCCGTAGGGAGTGGCCGGGCGCAGCGGCGTCGTGTCCTCGCGGCACAGGCCGAAGCCCCAGTCGTACTCGGCGCAGGAGCCGACCCCGACGAAGCGGCGGCCGCCGGCCCGGCCGAAGGCGTCGGCCAGCGCCACCCCCGCCGCCAGCCACGCGAGGTTGTCGGTGCTGTTCCAGAACTGCCCCGGCGTGGCGATCCAGGCCAGGTGCAGGAGATGGGTGGGCCGGATCCGGCCGATCAGCGATTCTGCGGCGCCGGGAGCCAGCAGATCCCCCGCGTGCCACGTGACCGGGCCACCCTCCGGCCCCGGCGCGCGGGCGACGGCGTGCACATCGTGGCCGCCCGCCGTCAGGCGCTCCAGACAGCGGCGCCCGACGAATCCGCTGGCGCCGGTTACGAGCACGCGCGCCATGATCATGCGATCGTATGACGCGCCGGCCCGCGTCCGGTTGGAAGGCGGGGTCCCGTCGCGCCCCCGGGATGCGGCGCTCGCGGCTTCGCCATTGGGCGCTGGCGCCGCGCGGAATAGAGTTTCACGGTGCCCGACCTCTACGCATGGATATTTCGGTTTTGCATTCGCCGGTGTAATGGGGTCATATCACCCTCGCCTTGCGTGCACAAGCCGTTGGGCGAATCCTTGCGCCCAATCTCCGTAATCTCACAGGATAACCGCGGGCTGCAAAATTGTTTCCGGCGCTGCGGAGGAGAGACTAGGTGGAACAGTCCTTTACGCTTGTCATTCCGACCTACAATCGCTCCAAACTCGTCGCCAACTTGCTGGAATATCTTGCCAAAGAAGGCGTCGAGTTCCGCATCATGATCCTGGATTCGAGCGCCGAGGAGCACCGGCGGCTCAATCGCCAGACGATCGCCGCATCACCTTTGGTGGTGAGTTACATCGAATATGATCAGAGCACTCCCCCCTTCGACAAGTTCCGCGACGGCGTGCACCGGGTGACCACGCCGATCTGCGCGCTCTGCGCCGATGACGACCCGATCATCGTGCCGGGCATCCGCGCCTGCGTCGACCATCTTCAGGCGCATCCGGACTATGCGGCGGCGTCCGGCTACGCCGTGATGTTCGACGAGCGGTCGGACGAGGGTCCGGGCGAGACCTGGAAGATTGACCGCGTCATCTACTACGCACCCAGTCTGGACAACCCGGACCCCCTGCGCCGCATCGCCGAGCTTTTCCAGAACTATCAGGCGCTCACCTACAACGTCTACCGCACCACGGTGCTGCGTATGGTCTTCGACGTCACGCGGTCGGTACAGAGCATCCTCGCGCGCGAACTGCTGGCCAGCGCGGTGACGGCGGCGCTGGGCAAGGTCGCGCGCCTGCGTTGCTTCACCAACGCCCGCAGCATGGCGCCATCGGCCAATTACCAGAACTGGCACCCGCTGGAGTGGCTGATGCGCCGGCCGCAGGAACTGTTCGCCACCTACCTGTCCTACCGCGGGATCCTCCTGGAGGCGCTGGCGCGCAACCCGGCATCGGCGCGCCCGGCGGAGGAGAACGCCCGGCTGCTCGACCTCATCCACTTCCATTATCTGGTGCGGCACGTGCCGCCCCCCGCGGAGGACTTCATCCTTGATCGCATGCTGGGGGGCGCGCCGGTCGAGGACGTCTGGGGTGCGCTGGAGCTGCAGGTGGCGCTGATCAACGCCAGCCGCTGGCGCGCGGTGCCGTATTTTGAATCGGCGCAGGCCGATCCGCCGCCGCGTTCCATGCGCGTGCTGCCGTCCGACTATCCGGACCTCGCCGGGACGCCGCTGATCGACGCCGTGGTGTCCGGCGACCTGGAGGCGGTGCGGCGCGCGCTGGTCGGGGTGGACGTCACCGCGGCCGAGTGTGGCGCGCTCCGCGTGGCGGCGGCGCTCGGCCACCTGGACATCCTGCGCTTCCTGCACGAGAACGGCGCCAACCACCGCGCCCTGGACGACCAGCCGTTGCGTCTGGCGGCCGCCAACGGCCAGTTGGCGACGGTGATCCGCCTGCACCAGACGGGCGCCAGCCTGTCGTCCGCCGAAAGCGGCGCCCTGCGCGAGGCGGCCCGCAACGGCCACCTCGACATGGTCCGCTACCTCTGCGAGAACGGCATCGACCCCAACGCGCAGAACGGCGCGCCGGCCATCCGGGCGGCGAAGAACGGCCACATCGACGTGCTCCTCTATCTCCGGCAGGTCGGCGCCAACTTCAACCTGGGCGAGGGCGCGGCCCTGCGCGCGGCGGCGGCCGCGGGCCGGCTGGAGATGGTGCGGTTCCTGTGCGAGTCCGTGGGTGTCGGCGTTGGCGTCACGGCGGCGCTGGTCGAAGCTGCGGGGAACGGCCGCCAGGAGGTAATCCGCTACCTGATCAACCGCGTCTCCGATCCGGCGGTGCGGGCGGAGGCCATGCAGGCGGCGCGCCGCCACGGGCACGTGGCGGTGGCCCAGATCTTCGAGATGCACGGCACGCTGCTGCCGGTTGACCGCACCGCGCCGCCGCCGCCGCGGATCGTGACGACTCCGGTGCGCAAGTACCGCCTGGCCGGCGTGTTCCAGGAGCCGCAGCCGGCGGACTTGATCACCTACACCGACCATGAGGTGGCGATGCTGCTGGCCTGCCTGGACCGCTACCCCGTCGCCTCCTGAGCCGCGCACCAGCGCCGGTAGCGCCGCGCCAGCCCCCAGTGGCGCATGGTGCGGCGGTATGCCGCGATGGGCGCGTGGCCGAAGACACTGAGCAACGAAGGGGCGGCCAGGAACGCCCTGCGCAGATCGCGATTCTCCGGCCGCCGCAACCGGTCGGCGACGGCGACGAGCACCGGGTGCTGGCGTGCCGGATCGCGCATACCGCCGGCCGAATAGCTGTCCTCGGCGCAGCGGTACAGGCTGAGGGCTTCGGGAATCGGACAGACGCCGAAGCGCAAAGCGACGGCGTGAAAGGTGAACCAGTCCGCATGCCACGCCAGCGCCGGCGGGAAGCCGCCGGCCGCCAGCACGGCGTCGCGGCGCGCCACCACCGTGTTGCTGGAAATGGGCAGGAAGCCGCGGGCGAACCGGCGCAGCACGGCGTCGGGCGGCAGGAAGGCGGGCAGGCCGATCAGCCCGAAGCGGTCCGGTTCGGTGCGCGCCGCGTTGCGGATGGTGCCGTCGGCCTGCTCCAGCACCAGTTCGGAACAGCACAGCCCGGCCTGCGGGAACCGCTCCAGCGCCGCCATGGACCGTTCGAGAAAGGTCGGAAGCAGTTCGTCGTCGGACGCCGCCCAGACGATGTAATCGCCGGTCGCCGCGTGCAGCAGGCGGTCGATGGAGTACATCAGGCCGCGGTTGACGTCGTTGCGCAGCACGGTCATCCCCGGCGTGCGCGCGGCAAACGCTTCGATCACCCCCAGACTGTCATCGGCGGAGCCGTCGTCCAGCACCAGGATCTCGGTGGCGGGGCGCGTCTGGCCGCACAGCCCGGCCAGGGCCCGGGGGAGGTGCGGCATACCGTCGTAGTTGGACAGCAGCAGCGACACCGTTGGCTGGTTGGTGGTGGTACGCTGAACGAAGGCCAAACTTTCTCTCTTTACAGGGAATGGTTGCTTTTGCCTACAATGCGCGGAGAATTCCACATGCGCGCCGGGTGCTTCGATGTCAAAGTCTACGGTCACCGTAATCCTTTGTAATTACAATCAAGCACACTGGCTGCCATCTTCCCTTGAAGGTATTTTCTCCCAGACACGGCCGGCGGATGAGGTTCTGCTCCTCGACGATGGATCGACCGACGACAGTCATGCCGTGTTCGAACATTACGCTTCCTTGAACAAAAATGTGCGCTATCTCCGGAACGAAGTCAATCGAGGTCTGCAATATTCGATTGATCGCGCGCTGCAGGCTGCCACCGGGGATTATGTCGTCTGGGCGGCATCGGACGATCGCCTGCTGCCGCACTTCCTGGAACGCTCGATGGCCATGCTGGAGCGGTTCCCGCAGGCCGGGCTGTGCTTCTCCGAACTGGCCATCATGAAGGGCAAGGAGGAGCGGGTCGAACGCTTCGCCATCGACCCGAACCAGGGCGCCACCTTCAATCTGGAACAGTATCCGGATTACATGGCGCCGGAGACCATGCGCAAACACCTGCGGCGCCGGCTGATCTGGATGACCAGCAATTCGATCGTCGCCAGCCGACGCGCCATCCTGGAGGCCGGCGGCTTCCCGCCCAAGCTGCGCTGGCACTCCGACTATTTCACCTACACGCTGATCGGCTACCGGTACGGCGTGTGTCGGGTGCCCGACATGCTGTGCCTGATGCGGGCCAACGACGACGGCTATTCCGCGTCCGGCGCCAACAATCCCAAGCTCCAAAGGCGCGTGCTGAGTTCCTTCCTCGATGCGCTGTCAGACCCGCGGTACGCCAACATGCGCTGGCTGTTCCTGGAGAATCCGGTGCTGTTCTCGCCGTTCGGCGACTTTTTCCTGAAGGTGGCGATGACGACGCCGCGCCATTGGGACTTCGTGCAGCCGTACATGCGCTGGATGTTCGAGCACCGGCTCGGCCGCCCGGTCGAACCGCGCGAGCTGTGGCTCAAGCACCTGCCGCGGTTCCTGCGCGCGAACTTCGCGCCGCGCCTGCTGGCCGGCTGACCGCCCGGCCCGCCTTGTCCGGCGCGGGGTCCGGCGCCAGGCGGGGCGCCACCGCCCCGCCCCCGTTCCCTCATTTCGGCTCGATCACCCGCACCTGCGGGATCGGCACGATGAAGCGCCCGCCCCAGGCGGCGACCCCGGCCATCTGTTCGACGATCTCGTCCGTCAGGTTCCACGGCAGGATCAGCACGTAATCCGGCTTCGTCTCGAACAGCGCCTCGGGCGCCAGAATGGGGATGCGCGTCCCCGGCAGGAAGAGCCCCTGCTTGTGCGGGCTCCGGTCCACGGTGAAGTCGAGGAAGTCCGTGCGGATTCCGCAGTAGTTCAGCAGCGTGTTGCCCTTGGCCGGCGCGCCGTATGCGGCGATGCGGGCACCACCGTCCTTCAATTCGATCAGCTTGGCCAGAAGATGGCGCTTGGTCTGCCGCACGCGTTCGGCAAAGCCGTCGTAAGGCGCCGGCGTATCCATCCCGGCCCCCCGTTCGGCGCCGCGCACCGATGTCAGCCGCGCCGCCGCCGCCGGAACGGCGTCGCGGTGGCCGGCGTACAGCCGCAGCGAGCCGCCGTGCGTGGGCAGTTCCTCGACGTCGAAGGCGGCCAGACCGTGCCGCTCCAGCAGCCGCTCGACTGCCTGCAGCGACAGGTAGGAATAATGCTCGTGATAGATCGTGTCGAACTGGTTGTTCTCGATGAGGCGCAGCAGGTGCGGGAACTCGAAGGTCACGACGCCCTTCGGCTTCAGCAGGATGGCGAAGCCGGCGATGAAGTCGTTCACGTCGGGGACGTGCGCCAGGACGTTGTTCGCCGCCATCAGGTCGGCGGCCATGCCTTCCTCCCGCAGCGCCTGCGCCGTCTCCGCGCCAAAGAAGCGCACGACGCTGCGGATGCCGTGGTTGCGTTCGGCCGCCGCCGCGACGTTGGCCGACGGTTCGACGCCGAGCACCGGGACGCCCCGCCGTTTGAAGTATTGTAGCAGGTAGCCGTCGTTGCTCGCCACCTCGACCACCCGGCTGCCGGCGCCGAGGCCGAACCGCTCGACCATCGCCTCGGCATAGGACTCGGCGTGGCGCAGCCAACTCGTCGAGAAGGAGGAGAAGTAGGCGTAGTCGTCGGTGAACAGGTGCTCCGGCGCGCGGAAGTCCTGGAGCTGCACCAGCCAGCACGATGTGCAGACGAAGGCGTGCAGCGGGTAGAAGGGCTCCGGCTCGGTCAGCTCGTGCGGCCGGCGAAAGGCGTTGGACACCGGCGTCATGCCGAGGTCGGCGAAGCTCCGCGTGAGCGGCGCGCCGCACGACCGGCAGCGCGCGGAAGAGGAAGCGTCAGAGGTCACCGAAATACTCCTCGATCTGGCGGCGTGTGACCGCGGCCATGTCCCGACCGGCGTGCCAGGACCGATACCATTCGACTGTGCGCGCGACGGTGGTGTCGAGCGACCAGCGGGGAATCCATCCCAGTTCCACCTGCGCCAGCGTGCTGTCCAGCATCAGCAGCCGCGCCTCGTAGGGCTGGGCGCCGCGTTCCAGTTCCCAGCCCGAGCCGTCGCCCCAGGCGCCGACCATGCGGTCGGCCACCCAGGACACCGGGCGGATGTCCTCCGGGCGCGGACCGAAGTTCCAGCCCTTGGCGCACCGCCGGCCCGTCGCCTCGTCCCGCCGCAGCGTCTCGGCCAGCAGCAGGATGCCGTACACCATCTCCAGCACGTGCTGCCAGGGGCGCACCGCCGCCGGATTGCGCAGGCGCAACGGCTGGCCGCCGACGAAGGCCCGCACGGCGTCTGGGATCAGCCGATCCTCCGCCCAGTCGCCGCCGCCGACGACGTTGCCGGCGCGCACGGTCGCCACCGGCAGGGGCCGGCCCCCATCCTGTCCAACGTCCTCGAAATAGCTGCGCCGGAAAGCCTCGACCGCCAGTTCGCAGCACGCCTTGCTCACGCCGTAGGGCTCGCGCCCGCCCAACGCATCGGTTTCGCGGTAGGGCCACGGCCATTCCCGATTGTCGTAGACCTTGTCGGTCGTCACCGCCACCACGGCGCCCACGTC
>DASWVP010000137.1:0-3667 GCA_036401175.1 Azospirillum sp.
TGCCGGTGTGGCGCTTCGGGGCGGTGGACTGGACGCAGCTGGGGACGGCGGCGCGCCCATGGTTTCCGACGCTGCGGCTGTTCCAGCCGCGGCCGGGCGAGACGCTGGACGACGTGCTCGCCCGCATCGCGCGGGAACTGCACCGGACGGCGCCCGCGGTTCCGGCCGCGGCCGGTTCCGCGCGGGTCGAGGCGCTGGTCGGCGAGGCCGTCGCGTTGCATCAGGCGGGGCGGTTGCAGGAGGCCGAGGTCCGCTATCATCAGGCTCTGCGGGAACAGGCGGACCACGCCGACGCGCTGCACCTGCTGGGCCTGCTCTACCATCAGGCCGGGCTGCACGCCGACGCGCTGGAGTGGATCGGCAAGGCGCTCGCCGTCGACCGGCAGTTCCCGCAGGCGTTCAACCACCTCGGCCTCGTGTATCAGGCGCTTGGCCGGGACGGAACGGCGCAGGCGTGTTTCGAGCGCGCGGTGGCGCTCAAGCCGGACTTCGGCGACGCGCTGACCCACCTCGGCCTGATGGTGCAGCGCGGCCGAAGCATCGATGCGGCGGCGCGCTGGCACCGCCGCGCCATCCGGATCGATCCGGAGAACGCGGCGGCGCACGCCAACCTGGGCTATGCGCAGGAACTGCGCGGCGGCTTCGCGCACGCGCTGGAGCATTACCGGCGCGCCGCCGCGCTGCGCCCCGCCCTGCCCGACGCCCACAACAACATCGGCACCATGGAGCGCACGCTCGGCCGCACCGACCTGGGCGAGCGCCCGTTCGAGCGCGCCGTGCGGATCGATCCGGGCTTCGCGCTGGCCGCCTGGAACATCGGGCTGCTGCGGCTGGCGCAAGGCGACCTGGAGGCCGGCTGGGCCGGCTATGACCGGCGCTTCCAGGCCCGCCAGCTCCAGAAGCCGCGCCGCATCCCCCTGCCCTCCTGGCAGGGCGAGGACCTCGCCGGCCGCCGGCTGCTGGTGTGGTGCGAGCAGGGGCTGGGCGACGAGATCCTGTTCGCGTCCTGCTACGACGACCTTGCCGGATGTGGCGGCCGCGTCGTCTTCGAATGCGACCACCGGCTGGTGCCACTGTTCGCCCGCGCCTTCCCCTGGGCGGAGGTGCGCGCGGAATCGGTCGACGCCGACCGCAACGAGACGATGGCGCGGCCGGACGCCGACCTGCAGGCGCCGGCCGGCACGTTGGCGCGCCTCACCCGCCGCACGCTCGGCGCCTTTCCCGCCCGCACCGCCTTCCTGCGGGCGGAAGCCGGGCGGCTCGCCCTGTGGCGTGATCGGCTGGACGCGCTCGGCCCCGGCCTCACGGTCGGCATCGGCTGGCGCAGCCAGATCGTCACCGCGCAGCGCGAAGGCGCCTACACGCGCCTGGATGACTGGGGGCCGGTGCTGGCGGTGCCGGGGGTGCGCTTCGTCAACCTGCAGTACGACGACTGCGCGGCGGAAATCGCCGCCGCCGAACGCCGCTTCGGCGTCACCATCCGCCGCTGGGCCGACCTGGACCTGAAGGACGACCTGGACGGGGTGGCGGCGCTGATCGCCAATCTGGATCTGGTGATCGTCCCGGCCACGGCCTCGGGCGAGCTGGCGGGCGCGCTCGGCACGCCGGTCTGGCGTCTGGGCGGGCCGGACTGGACGTGGCTGGGCAGCGCCGTGCGCCCCTGGTTCCCCAGCATGCGCCCCTTCCAGCCGCGCCCCGGCGAAACCCTGGCCGATACCCTGCACCACGTGGCGCGGGAACTCCGCAGGGCTGCCCGGACCCTGTAGGTTGGTGCCAAGCGTCAGCGCGGCCCAACAGTCTTCGCGGTGCAAGGGGTGTTGGGCCGCGCTGCGCTTGGCACCAACCTACGACGCGCGCAATGTGCCGGCGATGCGCGCCAGCACGTCGGCCAGCGCTTCGCCCGACCGTGGACGGAACAGCCGCATGGCCGGGAACCATGGCCGCGCCGCCGTGCCCAACTGCGTCCAGTCCGTGGCGCCGAAGCGCCATGTCGGCGTGCCCAGCGCCGCCGCCAGTTCCGCCACCGACGTCGCCGGCGCGATGACGAGATCGAGGTTGGCCATCAGCGCCGCCACCCCGTCCAGGTCGTCCTTCAGGTCCAGGTCGGGCCAGCGGTGGATCGCCACGCCGAACCGCGCCTCCACTTCCTCGATCTCCGCCGCGCAGTCGTCGTACTGCAGGTTGACGAAGCGCACCCCTGGCACGGCGAAGATCGGCCCCCAGTCGTCCAGGCGCGTGTAGGCGCCCCGCCGTTCGGCGGTCATCAACCCGCTGCGCCAGCCGATGCCGACCGTGAGGCCGGGTCCAAGCGCATCCAGCCGATTGCGCCAACGCGCGACGCGCGCTGGATCGGCCGACAGGAACGCCGGCTGCGCCGGAAAGGCGCCGATGGCCGGGCGCAGCCAGCGCGCCAGCGTGCCGGCCGGCGTGTGGAAATCCACCGGAGGCGGCGTGTCCCCGGTGGCCGGACGGACGTCGGCCGACGGGAAGGCGCGGGCGAACAGCGGCACCAGACGCGGGTCGCATTCCACGATCACCCGCCCGGCCCGCGCCACGAGGTCGGGCAGGCAGGAGGCGAACAGGATCTCGTCGCCGATGCCCTGCTCGCGCCACACCAGGATGCGCTTGCCGGCCAGATCCTCGCCCTGCCAGGGCGGCGCCGCCACGCGGCGCACGGCGCCGGTGAAGGCGCGGTCGCGGAAGCGGTGGTCGTAGCCCGCCCAGCCGTGGCCGAGGTCGCCGCGCGCCAGCCTGAGCAAGCCCAGGTTGAAGTGCGCGGCCGGATGGCCGGGATCGAGGGCCAGCGCCCGCCGCCCCCAGACCTCGGCATCCGCCGTCCGGCCGCCTTCGCGCAGCAGGCGGACGAGGTTGCCCAGGGCGTCGGCCACGTCCGGCGCCAGGACCAGCGCCTCCCTGTAGAAGGCCAGCGCCTCGGCCGGGCGGGCGAGCTGGCGTAGCGCCACGCCCAGGTTGAGCCGGGCGGTGGCCAGCCCCGGCGCCAGCGCCAGCGCGGCGCGGTGGGCGCGCTCCGCCTCCGCCGGCCGTTCGAGACGCAGCAGCACGGCGCCGAGGTTGTCGTGCGCCTCGGCCAGCGCCGGATCGACGGCGATGGCGCGCCGCTGGCAACGTTCCGCCGCGTCCAGCCGGTGCAGCGCCTCCAGGGCGTTGCCCAGGTTGGTGAGGGCCGCCGGCTTGCCGGGCTCCAGCGCCAGGGCACGGCCGAAATGGACCGCCGCCTCGTCCGCCCGCTCCAGCGCCAACAACGCACTGCCAAGGCTGAGGTGGGCGGCGGCGTAGGCCGGCAGCGCGTCCAGCGCGGCGGCGATGCGCGCCACGGCCGCGCGGTGATCGCCCGTCTGGTGCGCCAGCAGGCCTGACAGATGGAGCGCCACCGGGTCGTCGGGGCGCTGCTCCAGCACGCGGGCGTAGAGTGGCGCGGCGGCGGCGAGATCGCCCCGCTGGTGATGCCCGGCGGCGGCCTCCAGCAGAGCGTCGGGGTCGGGCGGCCGGATCGGCATCAGCCGGCGCAGTTCCCGCGCGATGCGGGCGAGCACGTCGTCCAGCGTCTCGCCCGGCCGCGGCTGGAACAGCCGCAGCGTCGGAAACCATGGGCGCGCCGCCGTCCCCAGCTGCGTCCAGTCCACCGCCCCGAAGCGCCACACCGGCA
>DASWVP010000138.1:0-10296 GCA_036401175.1 Azospirillum sp.
ACCGCGCCGAGACGGAGCCGGAGGCGGCGCACGCGGTCAACGCCGCCGGGCCGGGCTGGCTGGCCGAGGCGACGGCGGCCCTGGGCGTGCCGCTGATCCACATCTCCACCGACTACGTCTTCGACGGCAGCAAGGACGGCCCGTACCTGGAGAGCGACCCGGTGCGGCCGCTGGGCGTCTACGGCACCAGCAAGGAGGCGGGGGAGCGCGCGGTGCGCGCCGCCAACCCGCGCCACGTCATCCTGCGCACCGCCTGGGTCTACGGCCCGTTCGGCCACAACTTCGTCAAGACCATGCTGCGCCTGGGCGCGGAGCGGGACGAGCTGCGCGTCGTCGCCGACCAGCGCGGCTGCCCCACAGCGTCCGGCGAGATGGCGCGGGGCATCGTCGGGATCGCCCGCCAGCTCCTGCTCGACCGCCGCGAGGACGCCTGGGGCACCTATCACCTCGCGGGCTCCGGCGAGACGACGTGGCACGGCCTTGCCGAGGCGGTGTTCGATCTGGCCGCCCCGGCGCTCGGCCGCCGCCCCGCCGTGCATCCGATCGCGACGTCCGACTACCCGACGCCGGCCCGCCGGCCGGCCAATTCGGTCCTCGACTGCACGAAGGCGGAGCGCGCCTTCGGCGTGCGGCTCCGCCCGTGGCGGCAGGCGCTGGCGGACGTGGTGGCGGAGCTGACCGCCGCCCCCGTTTCCGTGCCCTGATCTCGTTCCCGGACGCACCGCTTTGATCACCATCGCCCACCTCATCACCGGGCTGCAGACCGGAGGGGCGGAGACCATGCTGGCCAAGCTGGTCGGCTCCATGGATTCCAGCCGCTTCCGGAACATCGTCATCTCGATGACCGACGGCGGCAGCATCGCCGGCGAGCTGTCGAAGAGCGGCGTGCCCATCCTGTCGCTGCAAATGCGCCGGGGCGTCGCCGACCCGCGCGGCCTGACGCGCCTGCTCCACCTCCTGCGCCAGGAGAAGCCGGACGTCCTGCAGACCTGGCTGTACCACGCCGACCTCATGGGGGCGCTGGCGGGGCGGCTGGCCGGCGTGCCGCGGGTGGTGTGGAACCTGCGCTGCTCCGACATGAACCGGCCCGACTACCGCTGGCTGTCGCGTCACCTGCCGCTGCTGCTGGCGCGCCTGTCGGGCATGCCCGACGCGGTGATCGTCAACTCCGGCGCCGGGCGCGCCGTGCACGAGCGGTACGGCTATCACCCGCGGGCATGGCAGCTCATCCCCAACGGCTTCGACGTGGCGCGCTTCCGCCCCGACCCGGAGGCGCGCGGCCGCTTCCTCCGGGAACACGGGCTGCCGGACGATGCCTTCCTCGTCGGCCTGCCGGCGCGCCTCGACCCGATGAAGGATCATTGCACCTTCCTGGCCGCCGCGACCGACTTCGCCACCAAGCACCCGAACGCGCGTTTCGTCCTGATGGGGTCCGGCCTGCAGCCGCAGAACGCCTGGATCCGCCGGGTGATCGGCGCGTGCAGCCTGGACGACCGCGTCCTTCTCCTGGGCGAACGGCGCGACATCGACCGCATCCTGCCGGCGCTCGATCTGGTGACGCTGTCGTCGGCCTTCGGCGAGGGCTTCCCCAACGTGCTGGGCGAGGCGATGGCGTGCGGCGTGCCGTGCGTCAGCACCGACGTGGGCGACGCCGCAGCCATCGTCGACGACACCGGCACCATCGTGGCGCCGCGCGACCCGGTGGCGCTGGCGGTCGCCTGGCAGCAGATGGTGGCGCTGGGCCCGCAAGGGCGGGCGGCGCTCGGCGCGGCCGCCCGGCGGCGGATCGAACGGCACTTCTCGCTGTCCATCGTCGCCGCGCAGTACGAGGCGTTCTACGAACGCATCACCGCTCAGACCGGCCCGTCGCCGGCCGCCGCCCTGCTCGGCAATGCCTGAGACCCCGGCGCCCACCTTCATCTTCGGCCGCATGCGCAAGCCGGTGGGCGGCTGCAACGTGGTGCGCATGGAGGAGCCGCTGGGGCTGATCGGCCAGCAGCCGGGGGTGCGCGTCCACCTCGACCACGGGCCGATCCGCCTGTCGCTGCACCGGCCCGAGGAGCGGCGGCTCTTCGTCTGGCAACGCCCGATCGTGCGCTGGCCCGCCGATGCCGGGCTGCTGCGCGGGCTGCTCCAGCACGGCTACCTGATCGTCCACGAACTGGACGATTGGCCGGAGCACGCCGGCTACGCCGACAACGGCTTCATCGGCTTCCGCGCGGTGCACGCGGTGCAGGTCTCCACGCCGGCGATCGCCGAATTCGCGCGCCGCTTCAACCCGCACGTCGCGGTGTTCCCCAACCAGCTCGCTGCGCTGCCGCCCCGGCAGCCGGCGCGTGCGCGCGACGAGGTGGTGCTGTTCTTCGGCGCGCTGAACCGCACCGCCGACGCCCAGGCCATCCTGCCGGCGCTCAACCGTGTGCTGGCGGCGCGGCCGAACCTGCGCGTCGACGTCATCCATGACGAGGGGTTCTTCCAGGGGCTCGCCACCGCGCGCAAGACCTTCCGGCCGCTGTGCGCCTACGACGTCTACCGGCGGACCCTGGGCCACTCCGACATCGCGGTGCTGCCGCTGGCCGACACCCCGTTCAACCGCGCCAAGTCCGACCTGAAGTTCCTGGAAGCGGCCGCCGAGGGCGTCGCGGTGCTGGCCAGCCCGACCGTCTACGCCGCCAGCATCGACCCCGGCCGTACCGGCCTGCTGTTCCATGATGCGGAGGAGTTCGAGCGCCAGCTGCTGCGACTCGTCGATGATCCGGCGCTGCGCGCCTCTCTCGCCGACGCGGCGCATGCGCACGTCGCCGCGCATCGGATGCTGGACCGCCACGCCGACTCGCAATGGGCTTGGTACGACGGGCTGCTCGCCCGGCAGAAGGCGTTGACGGCGGACCTGTTCCGCCGCACGCCCGAACTGGCGGGATAGGGCGCGTTAAAGCCGGCGCAGGGTCACGCCGTCGGGGACGGCGGTGCGGTCCAGGCGGCCCTTCACGTCGAAGACGACGCCCCGGCGCTGCTTCAGCAGGCCGGCGACGAAATCCCACGACAGCGGCTGGTAGGCCCGGTGCGGCACCGCCAGCACCACGGCGTCGGCCGGCCGCAACGCGTCCAGCGCCGTCAGGGCCAAGCCGTACTCGTGCTCGGTCTGTGCCGGATCGGCCAGGGGGTCGTGCACCTGCACGGCGATCCCGAAGTCCTTCAGCTCGGCGATGATGTCGGTCACCCGCGTGTTGCGGATGTCCGGCACGTCCTCCTTGAAGGTCAGGCCAAGCACGGTGACGCACAGCTCGTGCGCCGGCCGGCCGCTGCGCAGCAGCCGCTTCACGATGTCGCGGGCGACGTACGCGCCCATCGCGTCGTTGATGCGGCGGCCGGCGAGGATGACGTCGGGGTGGTAGCCGACCTGCTCGGCCCGGTGCGTCAGGTAATAGGGATCGACGCCGATGCAGTGGCCGCCGACGAGGCCGGGCACGAACTTCAGGAAGTTCCACTTGGTGCCGGCGGCGGCCAGCACGTCCTGCGTGTCGATGCCCAGGCGGTCGAAGATCAGCGCCAACTCGTTCATCAGCGCGATGTTGAGGTCGCGCTGGGTGTTCTCGATCACCTTCGCCGCCTCGGCGACGGCGATGGAGGGGGCCTTGTGGATACCCGCCTTGACGACGCTGCCGTAGACCTGGGCGACGATCTCGGCGGTGGCCGGGTCGCTGCCCGAGACGACCTTGGTGATCGTCTCGAACCGATGCTCGCGGTCGCCGGGATTGATTCGCTCGGGCGAATAGCCGACGGCGAAGTCGCGCCCGAAGGTCAGGCCCGATTCGCGCTCCAGGATCGGCACGCAGTCCATCTCGGTGGCGCCGGGATAGACGGTCGATTCGTAGACGACGATGTCGCCCGCCTTGAGCTGCCGCCCCACCGAGCGGGTCGCCGAGAACAGCGGCCCCAGGTCGGGACGGTTCCCCGCCGTGATCGGCGTGGGCACGGTGATGATGTGGAAGTCGGCCTCCCGCAGGAGGGCCGGATCGGTGCCGAGGGTAAGCCCGGCTTCGGCGAGTTCCGCCGGATCGATCTCGTCCGTGCGGTCGAAGCCGCGCCGCAGTTCCTCGATGCGCGAGGGATCGATGTCGAACGCGATCACCGGAAGGCCGGCACGGCCGAAGGCCACCGCGACGGGAAGCCCGACGTAGCCGAGGCCGACGACGGAGATGCGGCGCCCGTGGCTCATCTGTACAGCACCATAGGAAACGATGACCGGGATAACGAAGACGGATTGAATTCGTCCGTTTCCGAAACGGCCCGCCGCGGCCGGCGGGGAGGGACGGTTCGGAAACGTGACAAGCCGGGAGGTGACACAAACACGTGGCGATGGTCAAGTGCCGAAGCTCGGACATCGCGCTTGCCGGCCGGCCCGGCGCGCCGTACACCCGTCGCCGTCCCCAGTGTGGAGACCGCCCATGGCGCCCAACATCGTCGTCCTGACGGAACCGAAGTACTCCATCGTCCTGCTCGGCATCATCGAGCATTTCGAGCCGCGGGCGCAGGTGCGCTTTCTGTTCACGGCGCAGGATCTCGAGGACTGCTTCGCCCAGCCGGCGGAAATCACGCGATTCATCGCCTTCTTCACGCCCGTGGTGGTGCCGCCCGCCATCCTCGATCGGATCGGCGGCCCGGCCTACAACATCCACCCCGGTCCGCCGTCCTATCCCGGCCGCTACCCGGTGGCCTTCGCGCTGTACGACGGGGCGCGCCGCTTCGGCGCCACCGCGCACGTCATGACCGCGCAGGTCGACAGCGGCCCCATCGTCGCGGTGGCCGAGTTCGACGTCGAGGAGGGCTCCGACCTCGACCGGCTCAACGCCCGCACCTACAAGGCGGCGCTGAAGCTGTTCATGCATCTCTGTCCGCTGCTGCTGCGCACCACGGCGCCTCTGCCCACCTCGTCCATCCGGTGGAGCGGGCGGCGTTCGACGCGGGCGACGCTCCAGGCGATGTGCGAGATCCCGCCGGACATCGCCCCGGACGAACTGGAGCGCCGGCTGCGCGCCTTCTCCCTGGTGGCGCCGGAGCCCTTCCGCCTGACGCTGCACGGCCGCCGGTTCCGCCTGGTGCCGGAAGACTGAGCGGCGGCGGACGCGCAATGTCCCATGTTTGGCATTTGGTGACGCCCGCCCTGTAATGTTCAAATTGCGGAAAGTAATTGCGGCGCACAAAGAACGACGCGGAACGAAGCCGTGAACCGTGACTGGAGCCGGTGATCCCGCCGCCCACCGCTTGCCCACCGCCCGCCCGCTGCGACAAATGGCGCGGCCTTCAACGGGGCAGCGCAAGACCTGGAGGTGTTCCCTCCGGCGTATACAAGGCTTTGGACGTCACGGTCGAGTCGGACGGGCGTCACCAAATGCCAAATGGCGGGGGCCGGATTGCTTGATCAAACTCGCCCGCGCATCGAGTAGGGAGACTGCGGTTTGGCGGAGATCCATGATCTCATCGTCCGCCATGGGCACCGCGCCGCGCGCGATCTGGTCGCCGCGGGGGATCGGCGGTACGTCGATCTGGCGGCGCTGGTGCTCGGCGAGGGCAGGGGCGGCCTGGGCTATCTCTATTCCGGCTTCGCCATGACGGCGCTGCCGCACCGCCGGCTGCCCAGCGACAACGACGCGTGGCAGCGGACCAACGGCCGCTTCAGCCTGATGGTCGAGCCGGGCTTCATCCCCGGAGCCGACGGCAAGCCGCGCCGGCAGGGCGTCCCGTTCGGCAGCCGGGCGCGGCTCATCCTGCTGTACCTGCAAAGCGAGGCGATGCGCACCGGCTCGCCCGAGGTGAGGCTGGGCAACACCATGCACCACTGGCTGGAGCGCTTGGGCGTGAAGTCCGGCGGCAGCAGCTACGCCGCCATCCGCGATCAGGCGCAACGCCTGTCCGCCTGCCGCCTGACCGTCGGCTGGACCGCCGAGGACGGCCGGGCCGGGTTCGAGCGCGCCAACATCGTCAACGCCATGATGCTGGCCCCCACTGTCAATGGGGCGGGCGCCAACGGGTCTGGCGCCAACGGGTCTGGCGATGGCCCCGGCGGCGCCTGGGACGAGACGGCGCGCCTGTCGCCGGAGTTCTTCCAGGCCCTGCGCGAGCATCCGCTGCCGGTTTCTGAGAACGCCATCAAGGCCATCCAGAACTCCAGCACCGTCATCGACGTGTATGTCTGGCTCTGCTACCGCCTGTGCACGCTGACGCGCGCCACCGACATCCCCTGGGCGGCGCTGCGCGAGAAGTTCGGGCCGGAATACAAGCACTTGCGGCAATTCCGCGCCAAGTTCCTGCCGGCGCTCAAGGAGGCGCTGGCCGTCTACCCCGACGCCAACGTCGAACTGCTGCCCGATGGGCTGCGCCTCCTGCCGTCGCGCCCGGCCATGCCGGTGCCACGCACCTTCTACATCGGCCCGGCCACCGCGCGCGGGTGACCGGGCCGGTTCATCGCCCGCCGTTCAGTAGTCGCCCTGGCGGTACAGGAGGTTGGCGGTGGTGTGTCCGCCACCGGGGCACATGGCCTTGACGGCGGCGAAGCGTTCCAGCTTCTCCGGGCCGGCCAGATGCACGATGCCAACGGGCTCGTGCGGGTAATAATGATCGACCAGCGTGCCGGTGTCCCGGTCGACCATCGGGTAGGCGCTGTTGCACAGCCAGTTGTGCCGCACCGGCAGGAGCGCCTCGCCGCCGGTCTTCCACACCGCGAGATTGAGCGACATCTGGTCGCTGTAATTCATGTGCTCGGCCTTCACCGCCTCGGCCAGCCGGACGCGGTACGCCTCCCAATAGGGGCTTGACTCGGTCAGGGCGAAGGCGCCGGCGTTCAGCATCGGCCGCAGGCAATAGCGGTTCGCGACCTCCTCGCCGAAGTAATGCTTGTAGTAGAAATGCTTTTCCTTCAGGTGCTTGTTCGCCATGGTGCGGCAGATGTCGTAGCGGCCGTGCACCTCCGCGCAGATGGCGATGTCGCTGTGCCGCGCCGCATCGGCGTACAGCGCCACCGAGGCGCCGTCCTGCACCCAGATGTCGCTGTCGAGCCAGAGGTACACCTCGTAGCCCGGAAAATAGTCGCGCATGAAGGCGCGCACGGTCAGCGCCTTGCGGTGCGCCGGCTCGCCGCGCTGCGCGGGCTCGGGGAAGTGCCATTCGGCCGGGCTCACCGCGGCGGTACGGGCGCCGATCCAATCGAGCTGTTCGGCGGTGCAGCCGAGATCGAGGACGCACACGTCGACGTCCGCGCGGACGGCTTCCAGCGACAGAACGAGGCCCTGCAGCAGCCGGAAGTAACCGGCGTCGGAGGCCGTGACGACGGCGACGCGCCGGGCCATCAGGCGGCCCCCCCGGAGACGAGCCGCACCAGTCCCATCTTCAGCAGCCACCCCAGCGAGCGGTGCAGGCGCGAGGGATCGCCCGGCGCCAGCGCCTCCAACTGCCCGACCGTCAGAGTGCCGGCCGCGGCGATTCGCTCCAGCAGCGCCTGCATCGCCGGGGCGTCGGCCTGCCAGAAGCGGGCGAAGGTGTTGATCTCGATGCCGCGCACGGCGGCCAGACGCGCGGGCGCCGATTCGTCGGCCAGCGCCAGCACGCTGTCGCGCCCCAGGCTCTCGCTGGCGAAGTTGGCGAACAGCGCGTAGGGGTCGCGCATCAGCGGGTAGCCGGGGTGCGGCACCTCCGCCGCGTCGGCGCGCACCGTGGCGAGGTCGGCCCACAGCGCGCGGTACTGCCGCGCCACCACCGGCCAGTCGAACACCTGGAGGGCGCGTGTTCGCGCCGCCTCGCCGAATTGGCGGCGCAGCCCGGCGTCCTCGGCCAGGGTGGCGAAGGCAGCGGCCGCCGCCTCGATGTCGACGGCGGTACTCTGCGCCACGGCGCCCACGTAGTGCTGGTAGCTCATGTGATGCGAGGCGTGCGTGCGCACCATCTCGAAGCCGCTGCCGGGGGGCGGCATGATGGTGCGGATGCGGAACCCGGCCTCCCCCTCGGTGACGGTGTCGCGATAGCCGTCCCAGTCGCTGACCACCGACGGCAGGCCGGCGGCCATCGCTTCCACCGGGGCCAGCCCGAACGTCTCCTGCACGTTGTCGACCAGCGACGTGAAGACGTCGGCGGCGAACCAGATGCCGTTCTGCACGTCGGGTGTGTTGCCGTCGACGAAGTGCACGGTCACCGACGGCGCGAAGGCGGTGGCGAGCTGGCGGTACTGCGCCTCGTGCGCCTCGTGCGGGAACCAGCCGGCGAAGATCAGGTGCAGCTTGCGCGACGTGCGCCGGGCCGCCATCTCGGCCGCCGCCAGCGTGGCGAAGGGGTGCATCTTCTCGAAAAAGGACAGCCGGCCCATCCACAGGATGGCCACGTCGTCGTCCTGGATGCGCAGCCGCTTGCGCCATTCCCGCCCCTTGGCGAGGCGGTCCGGTGTGCGCTCGAACTTCGCGCAGTCGACGCCCAGCGGGATGATGGGAAGCTGGATCTCCGGCACGCGGCTGCCGCCGAAGCGCGTCTTGTGGAACTCGCCCCAGCCGTCCAGCAGGTCGCGCACCGTGTGCAGGACGGCGCGCGACGTGCACACCAGCGCGTCCCACGGCTGCACCGGCGTGGTCAGCACCTTGCCGATGACCTCCTGAGTGGCCGGCGGCGCCATCGTGTGGATCAGGCCGCACAGGCTGAAGGCGCGCGCGTGTTCCGGCCGGCGTTGCCAGGCGAAATGGTAGATGTTCGGCTGGCCGTGCATCAGCACGTCCACGCCCGGCGCCTGGGTGATCTGGTCGAAGGCGATCGGGCGCACGCGGGCCGCCGTCGGCTTGTCGAAGCCGAACTGCGCGGTGATGGCATCCGCCGCGCGCCGGTCGGCGACGCAGAAGTGCAGCGGCCGTTCCGTCTGGGCGCCGACCAGCGCGCGGATCAGGCCGGCGTTGGCGACGTCCTTGCCGAACAGGCGCGGGCCGGTGTTGCTGGTCCCTTCGGTCAGGAAAATGGCGGCGTCGTGCATGCGTCAGCCCGGTTCCAGTCAAGCGTGGCCGGCCGTTTTCACTTGGCCGGTGCGGCGGGAGCCGCTAAGCGTACCAACGTATCCGGCGCCGGCGACTCCGGCCGGCGACTCCGATACGATCCGATTCGATCCGTCGAACTAGCAGGAAGGCGTCGTCTTGAGCAATCCCGTGCGTATCGGCGTGCTCGGCTGCGGCCGTGTGGCGCAACGCTATCTCGAAGTGTTCCGCGACGAGCTGGCGGGCGAGGCCCAGGTCGTGGCCTGCGCCGATCTGGTGCCGGAAAAGGCGGAGCGCTTCGCCGCCGCGCTGGGCGCGCGCGTCGTCAACGGCCTGGACGGCCTCGCCGCCGCCGAGCCGGATCTGGTCTGCGTGCTCACCGAATCGGGCAACCACGCCCGGCACGTCCTGGCGCTGATCGAGCGCGGCGTCAACGTGGTGGTCGAGAAGCCGGTGGCCCTGCGGCCCGAGGACGCCCTGGCCATGCGCGACGCCGCCGCGGCGCGCGGGGTGATCTGCGCCGTGGTCAAGCAGAACCGCTACAATCCGGCGATGCGCTTCCTGCGCGGCGCCGTGGACGAGGGCCGATTCGGCCGCATCGTGCTGGCCGGCGTGCGCGTGCACTGGTGCCGCACCCAGGCCTATTACGACGACCCCTGGCACGGCCGCTGGTCGATGGACGGCGGCGTCCTGGCGCAGCAGGCCATCCACCACCTCGACGCGCTGCAATGGGTGGCCGGCCCGGTGGAGGCGGTGTGCGCCGCGGGGCAGGCGGTGCTCAACAATCTGGAGGCCGAGGACACGGCGGTGGCCGCCGTGCGCTTCGCCTCCGGCGCCATGGGCACCATCGAGGCGACGACCTCGGCCCGCCCGCGCGACTTCGAGGCGTCGCTGCATCTGGTCGGCGAGAAGGCGCTGGCCAAGATTGGCGGCATCGCGCTGAACCGGATCGAGACGTGGGAGCCGGTCAACGCGCACCCTGGCGACGCCGACGTGCCGGCGCTGCATTCACAGGACGTGCCGACCGGCTATGGCCTGGGGCACGGCCCGTACCTGCGCGGCGTCCTCGACACGCTGCGCCAGGGCCGCACCGACGTGCCGGTCGGCGTGGACGCGGGCATGAAGTCCCTGCGCCTGCTGCACGCGCTGTACGCCAGCATGGAGCGGGGCGGCTGGGTGTCGCTGGCCGACGACCCCGTCTCGGAACGCCTTGGCCTCTGACCCCGCCGGGCGCGACGCCGCGCTGACGGCGGCCCGGCAGGCGCTGGCCGCCGGCCGGGCGGCGGAGGCGGCG
>DASWVP010000139.1:0-19235 GCA_036401175.1 Azospirillum sp.
CTGCTGGTGGGCGCCCTGTTCCTGGTCATCGCGCTCGAACAGCGCTCCATGGAGCAGGTGGCCGAGGACAGCAAGGACCGCGTGGCGCCGCTGATCCTGGAACGCCAGCGCGCGGCGGTGAACCTGGAGCGGTTCAAGCGCTACGGCGCCGTCGTCATCGCGTCCGACGACGCGTGGCAGCGCCGGCAGGCGTTGCTGGCGGCGCAGGCGCTGGCCTTCCACCCCGGCTTCCACTTCGACAGCGCGCTGCGCCTGCAGATCTCCGAAGCCTTCGACGTGCTGCGTCAGGCGAGCACGCTGAAGGACGAGGCGGAACGCCGCCGGCAGGAGGCGGGGGCGGCGGTCACGCCCACCGCGGCGACCACCGCGCGCCAGGAGGCGACCGACCTCAACCGCAAGGCCGCCAGCACCTGGCACGAGATGCTGGTGGCGCTGGACGCCACCGCCGACCGGCTGTCGGTCGACGTCGCCAGCCTGACCGCCGGCCGCTTCGCCGCCATCCAGGACACGGCGCAATGGGTGTCGTCGGTGGTGGCGGCGGGCTTCGTCGGCATGCTGGCGCTGCTCGGCGCCACCGTGTGGATGGCGCGCCGCCACGTGGTGCGGCCGGTGCTGCTGGCCGCCGACGCGCTGGAACGGATCGGGGCGGGGGCCCACGACGTGCACCTGCCGACGGCCAGCACCAGCGAGATGGACACCATCTTCCGCTCGGTCGAGCGGCTCGACCATCTGGTCGACGACCTGCGCACGGCGCAGAGCCACCTCGTGCAGGCCGAGAAGATGGTGGCGCTGGGCTCGCTGGTGGCCGGCGTCGCGCACGAGATCAACTCGCCGCTGGGCGTCGCGGTGACCGCCAGCTCGCTGCTCGCCGACCGCACCGCCGAGCTGTCGAAGTGCTTCAAGGACGGCCAGATGCGCCGCGCCGATTTCGAGGAGTATCTGGCCACCGCCACCGAGGTGACGCAGAGCGTGCAGGCCAACCTCGACCGCGCGGCCAAGCTGGTGCACAGCTTCAAGCAGGTGGCCGTCGATCAGGCGAGCGAGGACCACCGCCGTTTCCCGCTCGGCGCCTACATCGAGGAGGTGATGCAGAGCCTGTCGGTCAGCCTGCGCAAGGCCGGCCTCAAGGCCGCCGTCGAGTGCCCCGCCGACCTGGAGGTGGAGGGGTATCCCGGCGCGCTCGGCCAGCTGCTCACCAACCTCGCCATGAACTCGATGCTGCACGGCTACGAACCGGGGCAGGCCGGCAAGCTGACCATCAAGGTGCGCCGGCGCGGGTCGGAGCAGGTGGAACTGCGCTTCAGCGACGACGGCCGCGGCATCCCCACGGAGCTGCAGGCCCGCGTCTTCGAGCCGTTCTTCACCACGCGGCGCGGCGCCGGCAGCACCGGCCTTGGCCTGCACATCGTATTCAATCTGGTGACGCAGCGCCTGAAGGGCCGCATCGCCATCGACAGCGCGCCGGGCAAGGGGACCACCTTCATCGTCCGCTTTCCGCGCGTGATGCCCCGGGAATAGGCCGGGAACCGACCGGACGCGCTCCTGTTGGCCGGGGACACCCCCGCATCAGGAGCCCAGCACCATGAGCACCAAGCCGCAGCAGCAGCCCGACACGGGCCGCGACCCGAACGCCGGCCCCGCCCAGGCGCCGGGATGCGACGAGGCCAGCGGCGGCGGCGGATCGGCCACCGACACCCGCCACCGCGGCCTGCCCGGCGACAAGGAGGGCAACTGCGACCCCATCGGCAACGACCTGCCGGATTCGGAGAAGCCGGCGCGCTGACGGCGTACCGCCGGTGGCATGACTCCAATTTGGCCGTAGCGGCGGCCCCGGTTGGCGGTTACAAGATGGCCGCACCGCAGCCAACCGACGGGCCGCCCGGCATGTTGAAGCCCCTCTACGACTGGACCATGGCCAAGGCCGCCTCGAAGCACAGCACGACGTGGCTGGCCGGCGTGTCCTTCGCCGAAAGCTCGTTCTTCCCGCTTCCGCCGGACCTGCTGTTGGTGCCGATGGTGCTGGCGAACCGGGCGAACGCCTGGCGCATCGCCACCATCTGCACGCTGGCGTCGGTGGTCGGCGGCATCGCCGGCTATATGATCGGCTTCTTCCTGTACGAGACGATCGGCCGCTGGGTCATCGACTTCTACCACCTGGAAGCGCAGTTCGCGAACCTGCGCCAGACCTTCGTCGACTACGGCGCCGAGATCCTCATCATCAAGGGGATGACGCCGATCCCCTACAAGCTGCTGACCATCACGGCCGGCGTGGCGAAACTGGACATCTGGGTGTTCATCGGCGCCTCGATCATCTCGCGCTCGATGCGCTTCTATCTGGTGACGGCGCTGCTCTACTGGTTCGGCAACCCGATCCGCGACTTCATCGAAAAGCGCCTGACCCTGGTCACCAGCGTCTTCGCCGTCACCCTGGTCGGCGGCTTCCTGGCGGTGAAGCTGCTGTAGGGCCGCCGCCGCCCAGGGCTCCGAACTCGGGTCAATGGAAGGCGGCTGATGCGGGAGACGGTTTCGAGACACGGATGAACACGTTAACCCGAGTTCGGAGCCCTGCCGCCGCCCGCATCGGGCTGGAACCCCGGCACCGCTTGCGCCACACTGCCGCCCCCAAGCACACCCTGACGCACACCAAGGGACGGACATGGCACGACCGGCGGACCGGCACCCCACGCGCAGACCGGCCCCCCGCAAGGACGCCGCACCACCCCCCGCGCGGGAGCGTGAGTCGGGCAAGCTGTTCCGCGTCGCCGGTCTGGCCGCCGTGTCGGCGCTGTTCGAGCACGACGCCGGCCGGGTCGAGCGGCTGTTCTTCGACGAACGGCTGAGCGTGCAGGTAGGCGCCTTCTGCCAGCAGCTCGCCCGCGCGCGCCGCCCCTACCGGCTGGTCGATGGCGAGGAGCTGGCGCGCGTCGCCGGCACCGCCCTGCACGGCGGCGTCGTGGCGCTGATCGCGCCGCGCCCGGTGCCCGCCTTCGACCCCGAACAGGCCAAGCGCTGGGCGGTGGAGGGCAAGCCGCTGCTGCTGCTCGACGGCGTCGGCAACCCGCACAACCTGGGCGCCATCGTGCGCACCGCCGCCTTCTTCGGGCTGCCGCGCGTCGTCGTCTCCGATCACCCCGGCCAGGCGCTGCCGTCGGAGGCCAGCTACCGGGTCGCCGAAGGCGGCTTCGAGTGGGTCGCGGTGCATCGGGCCGAGCGTTTCGCCGCCGCGCTGAAGCGCCTGAAGGACAGCCACCGGGTGGTCGGCACCGCGCTGACGCCGCGCGCCCGGCCACTGGCTTCCCTGGGCGCCTCCCTGGGGGCGAACACCGGCAAGCCGATCGCCCTGGTCCTCGGCAACGAGGAGGACGGCCTGCCCAAAGCCACCATCGACGCCTGCGACGACGTGGTGCTCATCCCCGGTTCCGGACACGTGCAGTCGCTGAACGTGGCGGCAACGGCGGCCATCCTCGTCCATATGCTGACCGGCGGCGCCTGACCGGCGCTTCCACACCCGCACGTGGTGGGACGGAAAGGCTTTGGCAACGCTTTGCGCATACTATGATAGGCGCACCCTCTCTCGCCCCAGGGCCGGAGCCCCCATTGCCCCCCGTCGCCCGATGTCCATCCTCGCAAAGGTCGCCCTTGGCCTGATGGCCGCCGCCCGAGCCGCGCTGCCGATCCCGGCGCGGCGCCGGGCGACGACGGCGCCGCCGGACACCGAGTCGGCATTGCGCCGCCGCATGCGCGCGCTCGCCGCGATCGGCCGCTGCGGCGACATCCTCGCCCGCGACCTGCCGGAGGCGCAGGTGCTGGCCGAGGTCTGCACGGTCATCGTCGAGGAGGCCGGCTACCGCATGGCCTGGGTCGGCTACGCCGTGGATGCGCCGGACAAGCCGGTGCGGCCGATGGCGCAGAGCGGCTTCGGCGACGGCTACGTCGAAGGGCTGGCGCTTTCCTGGGACGACGGCGAGCGCGGGCGCACCCCGGTCGGCGCGGCGATCCGCACCGGCCGGCCGGTGGTGGTGCGCGACATCCACGCCGACCCCGCCTTCGGCCCCTGGCGCGAGGAGGCCACGCGGCGCGGCTTCGCCTCGTGCATCGGCCTGCCGCTGCGCCTGGGCGGGCGGGTGATCGGCGCGCTCGGCGTCTACGCCGTGCAGCCCGACGCCTTCGACGGGGAGGAGGTGGCCCTGCTCGGCGAGCTGGCGGCCAAGCTGACGTTGGGCATCGCGCGCGACCGGGAACGGGCCGAGCGGCGGCGGGTCGAGACGGCGCTGCGCGCGAGCGAGCAGCGCTACCGCCGCCTGTTCACCCAGTGCAAGGCGGTGGAACTGCTGATCGACCCGGCGGACGGCGCCATCGTCGACGCCAACCAGGCGGCGGCCGACTTCTATGGCTGGCCGGTGGAGGAGCTGAAGGCCCGCCGCATCAGCGACATCAACTGCCTGACGCCCGATCAGGTCGCCGCCGAGATGGCGCGTGCCAGGGCCGAGTCGCGCACCCACTTCCAGTTCCGCCACCGCCTCGCCTCCGGCGAGGTGCGCGACGTGGAGGTGCATTCCGGGCCGATCGAAATGGACGACCGGACGCTGCTCTATTCGATCGTCCACGACATCACCGACCGCCGCCGCGCCGAACGCGAGCTGCGCACCTTCTCCAGCGCCATCGCCCAGAGCACGGCGGCGGTGATCATCGCCGACGCCCAGGCCCGCATCGAATACGTGAACCCGGCGTTCGAGCGCCTGTCCGGCCACACGCTGGATGAGGTGAAGGGCAGAACGCCGGCCGATTTCCGCTCGCCCAGCGCGCCGCGCGACGCCTATCACCCGCACGTCGCCGCCGTGCGGCGCGGCGAGGACTGGCACGGCGAGATGCTGCAGCGGACCCGGCACGGCGCGGACGTCTGGGTGTCCGTCGCCATTTCGCCGGTGCGCGACGCCGACGGGGCGATCACCCACTTCGTGGCGCTGGAGGAGGACATCTCGCGCCGCAAGCAGAGCGAGCGCGACCTCGCCGGCATGGCCGCGGCGCTGGAGCGCACCAACCGCGAGCTGGAACGGCTCGCCATGCTCGACGCGCTGACCGGCATCGCCAACCGCCGCCACTTCTTCGTGACGGCCGAGCGCGAGGTGGCGCTGGCGCGCCGGCACCAGCGGCCGCTGGGCGTTCTGATGCTGGACGTCGACCACTTCAAGGACATCAACGACCGGCACGGGCACGCGGTGGGCGACGAGGTGCTGAAGCAGGTCGCCCGCCTCGCCCAGTCGGTGCTGCGCGCCACCGACCACATCGGCCGCATCGGCGGCGAGGAGTTCGCCGTCCTGCTGCCGGACTCCACGCTGGACGGCGCGGTCGCCACGGCCGAGCGCCTGCGCGAAACGGTCGAGAGGGCGGCGCTGACCGGCGGCGACGCCGACGTGCGTTGCACGGTGAGCGTCGGCGTCGCCGAATGGTCCCCCGAGGACGCCTCCATCGAGGCATCGCTCAACCGCGCCGACGCCGCCCTCTACCGCGCCAAGCGCGAGGGACGCAACCGCATGCGGTGCGAGGCGTAGTCCCCGCCGGGGCCGGCGGCGCTTTGCCGGCACCGCTTTGCCGGCAACGCTTTGCCGATTGACTCCGCGCGAATGCGAACGGAACATTCAACCTGGAATCATTCGGCCGGTCCGCGTGCGAGGGGCTTGGCGCGCCGGCGCCCGTGGGGAGAACCTGCATGCTGGATCCGTTGCCCTCGCCACTCCCCGGCCAGCTGACGCCGGAGGCCGCCCGATCGGTCGGCGGCGGAACCTTCGCGTGCGGGTGCGGCACCTGCAGCCACCGGTCGGACAGCCAACTCGTCACGCGGAACCCGGACGGCAGCGTCAGCGTCCAGGTCGACTACGTGCTCGAAGGCCCGAAGTGGGGCGACGGCGGCATGGGCACGTCCGGCGGCACCGTCACCTGGAGCTTCGCGGAGTACAACTACGGCGACCGCGAGACGTTCGGCTCGACGTTCTCCTTCATGCCCGGCGGCTATCAGGCGCTGGTGCAGCAGGCCTTCGACGCCTGGGAGCAGGTCGCCGACATCCGCTTCGTGCAGGTGACCGACAGCGCCGACGTCGACATCCGCCTGGGCGGCGGCAGCATCGACGGGTCCGGCGGCACGCTGGCGACCGCGCATTACATGTACCGCGGCGCGACGATGACGCAGTCCGACATCGTCTTCGACACGAGCGAGGCGTGGTCCGCCTCGGCCAGCAGCGGGACCTACCTGTATTCGGTGGCCGTGCACGAGATCGGCCACGCCATCGGCCTGGACCACACCAGCGTGGCCGAGGCGATCATGTACCCCTACAACGACAACCAGACCGCCCTGCATTCCGACGACATCGCCGGCGCGGTGGCGCTGTACGGCCCGTCCGGCGCCACGACGACCGACACGCCGACCGGCACGGCGCCGACGGAGGGCGACGACCGATACATCGGCACCTCGGCCAACGACACGGCGGGCATGCTCGGCGGCAACGACTACGCGGACGGCCAGGGCGGCGACGATGTGCTGTACGGCAACCTGGGCAACGACACGCTGCTGGGGGGCACCGGCGCGGACACGCTGTTCGGCGGCCAGGGCGGCGACACCATGTCCGGCGGCGACGGCGGCGACGTGCTCTACGGCAACATGGCGGGTGACTCCGTGTTGGGTGGCGGCGGCTTCGACACCATCTTCGGCGGCCAGGGCGACGACATCATCCAGGGCGGCGACGGCAACGACGCCATCTTCGGCAACCTGGGCAACGACACCCTCTACGGCGACAACACGACGACGGCGGGCAGCGCCGGGTGGGACACCATCGACGGCGGCGACGGCACCGACACCGCCGTCTTCCTCTACGCACGTTCCGAATACGTCCTGGCCCGCGCGGCCGATGGCGCCGTCGTCGTCAACAACGGCGAATGGCTCTACCGGGTCGAACTGATCCGCTTCAGCGACCAGACCGTCGAAACCGCCTGGATCTGACCCGCATCGCCGTCAGCCCAGCGCCACGATCATCACCACGGCGACGATGCCGACGCAGACGATCGGCAGCAGGTCGATGCCGTTGTGGTTCCAGGTCGGCGCCCGCCGGCCGTGCCCATGGTGGCCGTGCAGCGGTTCGCCCATGCCGGCGATATCGGCCGGCCGCGACGGGCGCACGCCCGGCGCCGACACCGCCGGCGCGGCCGGGTGGGCGATGTCGACCACCCCGGCGTCGTTGCCCTGCATCCGCTCGCCGGGATGCGGCCGAAGCAGGGCGGGGTCGACGTCCACGTCGATGCCGGCGCGCTCCAGCCGGTCGACGACCTCGGCGATCTCGACCGGGTCCATGTCCTCGATGGGCAGTTCGCGCCCCATCTCCTCGACGGTGATGCGGCCGTCGCGGCGTCCGTGCGCTTCCAGGCGCTGGTAGGCGGCTTCGTTGATGGCCATGGCGGCCTCCCGTTCCATGTTGGCTTCCCCGGACCTTGACAATCGGGAGCCGGACGGCCCCCGCCAACTCCACCGGAAGCGGTAACGGACACCCGAACCCGCCGAACCTCCCGCCGGGTTGGGGTTGCCGCCCGGCCGTTCGGCACCCACTTGCCTTTCCTCACAGACCATTTGGAGGAGGCCGCGCCATGCTCGGGCAGTTCCTGCGCAAGCCGCTCACCCTGCCGACCGCGGCCGAGGCGCTGCCCGGCCGGGCCGATCCGATGCCGGTGCCGGCGCGCCATCACGTCAACGGCAACCCGCTCCAGCCGCCCTTTCCGGCGGGGCTGGAGGTCGCCGACTTCGGCCTCGGCTGCTTCTGGGGGGCGGAGCGCAAGTTCTGGCAGGTGCCGGGCGTGTGGGTGACGGCCGTCGGCTACCAGGGCGGCGTCACGCCCAACCCCACGTACGAGGAGGTCTGCTCCGGCCGCACCGGCCACACCGAGGTGGTGCGCGTCGTCTACGACCCGGCCCGCGTGCGCTACGAGGACCTGCTGAAGGTCTTCTGGGAAAGCCACGACCCCACCCAGGGCATGCGCCAGGGCAACGACGTCGGCACGCAGTACCGCTCCGCCGTCTACGTCCATTCCGACGCGCAGCGCGCCACGGCCGAAGCCTCGCGCGACGCCTACAACCAGGCGCTCGCCCGCGAGGGCTTCGGCGCCGTCACCAGCGAGCTGCGCGAGGCGCCGCCCTTCTACTACGCCGAGGGCTACCACCAGCAGTACCTCGCCAAGAACCCCGGCGGCTACTGCGGCCTGGGCGGCACGGGGGTGCGCTGTCCGGGGTGAGGAACATCACCATATGTCCGCTTGACGGATATATGTACGCGCCCCATCATGCCACATGATCAGAAGCTTCGCGGACACCCGCACGGTTGCGCTCTTCAAGGGATTGCCGGCGAAGGGCGTACCGGCCGACGTGCTGCGGCGGGCGAAGATGAAGCTCGACCTGATCCACGCGGCGGCGACGCTGGATTTCCTGCGTTCCCCGCCCGGCAACCGGCTGGAGCCCTTGAAAGGCGACCGGGCCGGCCAGCACAGCATTCGTGTCAACGACCAGTGGCGGATCTGCTTTGTCTGGCGGGACGGGGATGCCCACAACGTCGAATTCGCCGATTACCATTGAGGGCCACAGCCATGTCCATCCGCATCGAGGACGTCGAATCCGACCGCGTCGACCTCGGCGACGCGATCGACCCTGGCGGCAAGGCGCTGCCCCCCATCCATCCCGGCGAAATCCTGCGGGCGGAATGGTTGGAACCGCAGGGCATCACGGCCTACCGGCTGTCGAAGGACATCGGCGTGCCGCCCAACCGGGTGAGCGAGATCCTGGCCGGCCGCCGCGCCATCAGCGCGGAGACGGCGTTGCGTCTGGCCCGCTACTTCGGCACCGACGCACAGTCCTGGTTGAACCTGCAAAGCCGCTACGACCTCGACATGGCGCGCCGGCAGCTTGGCCCCCGGCTCGACGACGAAGTGCGGCCGCGCGCCGCGTAAGCGCCTTTCCCGCCGCGGCATTTCCGACACGGGTCGCCGCGCACGCGCGATGTCCCACCCCTTCGGGGTACGGTCCGGTTGCACCGTGCCGGCCGTTCCGGGTATGGTTCGGTCCGTCCCTGAAAGCCCCTGTGGCCCCTGTCGCGAAACCGCACATCCCATGATGAAGGAAAGAACCGAGCTGACCACGCTTGCCCTGAGCGGTCTGCTCGACTTCTGGCTCGGCAAATGTTCCGGTGGAACGCCGCCGGTGTCCAGCACCATCGCGCCCGCCGACCTGCGGCCGTGGAAGGACAATATTGTCATCTTCGAGGTCATCGGCGATGACGACTTCGTCTATTCCTACTACGGCAAGGCGCTGGCGGACGCGTGGGGGCACTCGCGGCTCGGCCACACGCTGGACGCCCTGCCGGACGAGCAGCGCGCCATCCTCGCCGCCGAGTACGACGCCGTGCTGCGCGAACGCCTGCCGGTCGCCCGCGTCTACTCCGGCGACTTCGACGGCACCCGGCGCACGTTCGAGCGGCTGGTCCTGCCGCTGTCCAGCGATGGCGCCACGGTCGACAAGCTGCTGGTCGCCGCCTACGAGCTGACCGGCGCCGCGACCGTCGCGCCGACCGAGCCGCGCGTGGTCGAGGCCGCCGCGCCGTCCGCTTCCGCCATCGCCCCGGCACCCGCCGCCACCCAGACCTCGGGAGCCCCGGCATGAAGCCGCGAATTCCCCACCTCGCCGCCCCTCTCACTCAGTCGGGCATCGTCACCGCCGACGAATTCAACCTGTGGTGCGCGCTGAACGGCCGCCCCTTCAATCTGGTCCCGCACACGGCGGCGGACGGCCGCGCGCTGTGGGCGGTCGAAGTGCTGCCCGGAACGCCCGGCGCCGGCGCCGTCTATTCGACCGGCCTGGGCGAGGAGGGGTTGGCGGTGGTCGCCGGATTCGCCTTCCTGGCCGGCGTCGACTGGGCCTACGAGGCGCGCGCGTCGGTCGAGTCGGGCACCGGCGCCGTCGCGGCCGACACGCCGACCCTGTCCACCCCCGTCGAACCGGCCGTGCCCGCCCCGGCGCCCGCCCCGGCCAACACGGCGGTCACGGGCACGGCCCCCACCGTCACCACGCCAACCAACACCACGCCAACCAACACCACGATCGTCATCCACCTGCCGGTCGCCAACATCCCCTCCACGGTCCCCAGCGCCCCGGTCGAGCGGCCGGTGCCCGGCGGCCCTTACCAGTTGCCGCCGTCCAACCTGCTGCAATCGCCGCCGCCGCGCCCGCCGCAGCAGCACGACGAGACGGTGCTGGCCCGCAACGCGCGGATGCTGGAAACGGTGATGCGGAACTTCCGCGTGCGCGGCGAAATCATGGACGTGCGCCCCGGCCCGGTGGTCACGCTCTATGAGCTGGAGCCGGCGCCCGGCACCAAATCCTCCACCGTCATCAACCTGACCGACGACATCGCGCGTTCGATGAGCGTGGTCACCGCCCGCATCGCCATCGTGCCCGGCCGCAGCGTCATCGGCGTCGAGCTGCCGAACCCGGTGCGCGAGATGGTCTACCTGCGCGAGATGTTCGACGCCGACGTGTTCCGCAACACCTCGGCGCATCTCGCCATCGCGCTGGGCAAGGACATCAGCGGCGAGCCGGTGGTGGCCGACCTCGCCCGCATGCCGCACCTGCTGGTCGCCGGCACCACCGGTTCGGGCAAGTCGGTGGCGATCAACACGATGATCCTGTCGCTGCTCTACCGCCTGCCGCCGGAGCGCTGCCGCTTCATCATGGTCGATCCCAAGATGCTGGAGCTGTCGGTCTACGACGGCATCCCGCACCTGCTGAGCCCGGTGGTGACCGACCCCAAGAAGGCGGTCGTGGCGCTGCGCTGGGCCGTGCGCGAGATGGAAAGCCGCTACGAGGCCATGTCGCGCCTGGGCGTGCGCAACATCGAAGGCTACAACGCCCGCATGGCGGAGATGATCGCCAGCGGCGAGAAGATGCCGCGCCGCAGCCCGCCGGGCGAGCCGGACACGCTGTACGACCTGACCCCGCAGGAGCCGGTGCCCCTGCCCTACATCGTCGTCGTCGTCGACGAGATGGCCGATCTGATGCTGGTCGCCGGCAAGGAAATCGAGGCGGCGATCCAGCGTCTGGCGCAGATGGCGCGCGCCGCCGGCATCCATCTGATCATGGCGACGCAACGCCCCTCGGTGGACGTCATCACCGGCACCATCAAAGCCAACTTCCCGACCCGCATCAGCTTCCAGGTCACTTCCAAGATCGACAGCCGCACCATCCTGGGCGAAGCCGGGGCGGAGCAGCTGCTGGGCCAGGGCGACATGCTGTACATGCAGGGCGGCGGCCGCATCACCCGCGTGCACGGCCCCTTCGTGTCGGACTCGGAGGTCGAGGAGATCGTCCAGTTCATCAAGGCGCAGGGCGCCCCCAACTACGTCACCTCCATCACCGAGGAGGAGGACGAGGCGCTGGCGGACGAGGACGAGGACGGCGGCTCCGGCGGCGCCACCGGCGACGACCTGTACATGCAGGCCGTCAATCTGGTGGTGCGCGAGGGCAAGGTGTCGGTCAGCTTCATCCAGCGCCAGCTGCAGATCGGCTACAACCGCGCCGCCCGACTGGTCGAACGCATGGAGCAGGAGCGCGTCGTCGGCGCCGCCAACCACCAGGGCAAGCGCGAGGTGCTGCTCTCCTCCGCCGGCCTGTCGGCCAAGCGCGCGGGGGTGTGACAGCCCGATGACGGTGGCGGCCCCGCCCGACGAATCGACGCGCCTGCGCTGGCGGACGGACCGCTTCGTCGAGCTGGACGGCCACCGCATCCCCATCGCGCCGGAGGTGGAGGCGCGGCCGCCGGGATGGGCCGGCCTGCGCCGGCAGTCGCGGCGCACCGTGGCGTGGAAGCGGCTGGTTTGGCCGCTGTACCATGCTCTCCTCGACGCCACCGGCGACGGCTTCATCGAGTGGGAGGTCGGGCGGCTGTTGAAGCGCCACTGGCGGCCCGGCGCGACCTATCTGGAGATCGCCTGCGGCGCGCTGTCGCTGGAACGCTTCGTCCCGCCGGGCTCCTGGTTCAACGCCTTCGACATCGGCTTGTCCGAGTTCCATCTGCGCTGGACGCTGGCCCGGTCGCGGCGCGTCAACGCCGCGCTGGCCGACGTCGAGCGCATCCCGCTTCCCGACGCCTGCGCCGACGTCCTGGTGCTGACCCAGGCGTTCGGCAACTTCCGCAACCTGGACACGGCGCTGCGGGAGATCCGGCGGGTGGCGAAGCCCGGCGCCCGGTTCATCTGCACCGTGTCCAACCACCATGCCTGGCTCTACCGGAGCCGCACCTGGAAGCCCCGGCGCCCGTTGCCCTGGCGTTTCGCCGAATTCCCGGAGTTCATGGCGGAACGGGGGTTCCGTTTCGTCGAGGGGCACATGAAGGGGTTCGGCATCCCGGCCCCGCGCTGGCTGGTCCCGCACATCCTGACGATCCCCGTCACCATGCCGCGCGAAGACCTCAACATCGTATTCTTCTACGTCTTCGAGGTGGACGCCGCCCCGTGACCCTCATCCACCGCGCGGACGGATTGGCAAGAATTGGCAATCGGCGTACAGTGCCGGTCGACCGACATGGAGGACCGCCCATGCCCACGCGGAACATCAGCCTCACCGACCACTTCGACCGCTTCGTCGAGGCCGGCATCGCCAGCGGGCGCTACCAGAACGCCAGCGAAGTGGTGCGGACGGCCCTGCGCCTGCTGGAGCAGCAGGAACAGGAGGACGCCCTCAAGCTGGAGCGGCTGCGCGAGGCCGTTCAGGTTGGAGTGGATGCCGACGAGCGAGGAGACGTGACCATTCTTCGGCCTGACGAGATCGACGACTTCGTGGATCGAATCGGGATGGACGACGAGGAGCGGTTCAGGCGGTCGGAAGGGCGTCGCTGACCCATGATGCTTGTTCGCGTCACCGCGCCAGCGAGACGGGACATTGCCTCCGCCCTTGCCCAGAGCCGGGTTTCATTCGGTGACGTGGCTCATCGGCGATACAACGCGCTCATCAAAACGGCGTTGCGCGACTTGGCTGAAGATCCGGTCCGGCCCGGCAGCAAGCCGCGAAGCGATCTCGGTGACGGTTTCCGTTCCTTTCATCTCGTCCACAGCCAGAGATGGGCGCGCACGTCCGAAGGGTCGGTCCACTCTCCGCGCCATGTGATCGTCTACCGCATGAGCGATGCGGAAACCGTGTCGGTCCTCCGCGTCCTGCACGACGCCATGGAACCCCGGCTGCACCTGCCTTGAGTCCCCCTCGCCCGCGACAGCCGCCGGACCCGCCACACGCGCCCGCACCGAGATATTTGTACCGCACCGCCATATGGCGTATGAATGGTAACTGCGAATCAATCGCAGAATGCCTGAGCGGAGTGGTGCGGTATGTCGGTGGCGAGGAACGACCGGGACGGCTCCTGGAGCATCGCGCGCCGACTGCGTCTGCCGCGCTTCGGCTGGGGCACGGTGCTGGCGCTGCTGGTGGCCTTCGCCATCGCGGCGCCGATCGCCGCCGTGTTCTCGCAGTCCATGGTGTCCAGCGACGGCATGTGGCGCCATCTCGTCGACACCGTCCTGCTGGACTACGTCACGAACACGCTGGTCCTGATGGTGCTGGTCACGGCGTGGACGCTGTTCGCCGGCGTCTCGTCGGCCTGGGTCGTGACGATGTACGAGTTCCCCGGCCGCTCGCTGTTCCGCTGGGCGCTGCTGCTGCCGCTGGCCATGCCGGCGTACGTGCTGGCGTACACGTACACCGACTTCTTCCAGTTCACCGGCCCGCTGCAGACGTGGCTGCGCGCCACCATGGGCTGGCGCAAGGGCGATTACTGGTTCCCGGAGATCCATTCGCTGGGCGGTGCCGGCTTCGTGCTGTCGGCGGTGCTGTATCCGTACGTCTATGTCCTGTCGCGTACGGCCTTCCTGGAACAGTCCGTGTGCGTGCTGGAGGTCAGCCGTACGCTGGGCGCCACGCCGCTCACCAGCTTCCTGCGGGTGGCGCTGCCGCTGGCGCGGCCGGCCATCGCCACCGGCGTCGGCTACGCGCTGATGGAGACGCTGGCCGACTTCGGCGCGGTGAAGTACTTCGGCATCGACACCTTCACGGTGGGCATCTACCGGGCGTGGTTCGCGCTGGGCAGCCCGGTGGTGGCGGCGCAGCTCGCCGCCATCCTGCTGCTGTTCGTCCTGGCCGTGCTGGGGCTGGAGCGGCTGTCGCGCGGGCGCATGCGCTTCCACCAGACGACCATGCGCTACCGCCACCTGCCCACCGTGCGCCTGTCGGCCCCCGGCACCCTGCTGGCGTGGTTCTTCTGCGTGCCGCCGGTGTTCTTCGGCTTCGTGCTGCCGGCCACCATCCTGGTGTGGATGATCGCCCGCGGCGGCGGCGAGATCACCGCCGCGCAGGTCGCCGCGTTGACAGCCAACACGCTGCTGCTGGGCGTGATGGGCGCGGTGCTGGTGGTCGGCGTCGGTTTCCTGGTGCTGCACGGCGTGCGGCAGGACCGCACGCGCGTCGCCGCGCTCGCCACGCGGATCGCGGCGCTGGGCTACGCCACGCCGGGCGCCGTCATCGCGGTGGGCATCCTGATCGCCATCGGCACCGTCGGCCAATGGTTCGGCGGCGCCGCCACCGGCTACATCCTGGGCGGCACGCTGGTCGGCGTCCTGTACGGCTACCTCATCCGCTTCTTCACCGTCGCCTACGGGCCGCTGGAATCCGGCTTCACCAAGATCAGCCCGAACATCGAGGGGGCGGCGCGCTCGCTGGGCAACCGGCCGCTTCAGGTGCTGTTCCGCGTGCACCTGCCGCTGCTGCGCGCCAGCCTGCTCAGCGCCTTCCTGCTGGTCTTCGTCGACATCATGAAGGAGCTGCCGGCCACCATGATCCTGCGTCCCTTCAACTTCGACACGCTGGCCATCGAGGCGTTCCGCATGGCCTCGACCGAGCGCCTGGACGACGCCGCCCTGCCGGCGCTGATCATCGTGCTGGCCGGCCTCGTACCGGTGATCCTGCTCAGCCGCTCCATCGCCGCCTCGCGGCCCGGCCATCATTGAGGGCAGGGATGCGGCAGGTGGTCGCACCGTCATGGAACCGTCATTCCGATTCCATTCAGCCTCTCGACAGGCGGCGCGCATTCTGGTAGTCCGAATGCAGTTGATAGTCATTCGCATTCGTAGGGGATACGGGATGTCTCGCTTCACCACCAAAGCCCCGGCCAGCGCCCTGGCCTTGCTCGCCGGCCTCGGCTTCGCCGCCGCCGCCCAGGCGCAGGAAGTCAACGTCTACAACTCCCGGCACTACAACACCGACCGGGCGATCTACGAGGCGTTCACCAAGGCCACCGGCGTCAAGGTCAACGTCATCGAAGGCAACCATGACGAGCTGATCCAGCGCATGAAGTCGGAAGGGGCGAGCAGCCCGGCCGACGTCTTCATCACCGTGGACGCCGGCCGCCTCGCCGCCGCGGCCAGCGAAGGACTGCTGGCGCCGGTGACGTCGGCGACGCTGGACAAGGCCGTCCCCGCGCACCTGCGCGACGCCGCCGGCGCGTGGTACGGCCTGTCGAGCCGGGCGCGCATCATCGTCTACGCCAAGGACCGCGTGAAGCCCGAGGACCTGAAGGATTACGAGGACCTCGCCAAGCCGGTGTGGAAGGGCCGCGTCCTGACCCGCAGCGGCACCCACCCCTACAGCCTGGCGCTGACCGCCTCCATGATCGCCGCCAACGGCGAGGAGAAGACCGAAGCCTGGGTGCGCGGCCTCGTCGGCAACCTCGCCCGCGCGCCGAAGGGCGGCGACACCGACCAGATCAAGGCGGTGGCCGCCGGAGAGGGCGACGTGGCGCTCTCCAACTCCTACTACCTGGGCAAGCTCATCACCTCGTCCAAGCCCGAGGACAATGCCGTCGCCGCCAAGGTCGGCGTGATCTTCCCCAACCAGTCCGGCCGCGGCACGCACGTGAACATCAGCGGCGCCGGCGTGGTGAAGACCGCCCCGCACAAGGCCGAGGCCGTCAAGCTGCTGGAATTCCTGGCCGGTCCCGAGGCGCAGCGCCACTTCGCCGACGGCAACATGGAATACCCGGTGAACCCGGCGGTGCAGCCGCACCCCGCACTGGTCGCCCTGGGCGCCTTCAAGCAGGACAAGATGAACGCCGCCGCCTATGCGCAGTACGCCCAGCCGGCGCTGCGCATCATGGATCGCGCGGGCTGGAAGTAAGCACCATCGCGCCGCAGGCTCACCCGGGCCTGCGGCGTTTCTCTTTTCAAGGGGGCCGATCCGATGCCGTCCACCATCGAAGTCTCCGGCGTTTCGCACCGCTACGGCCGCCACCGGGCGCTCGACGGCGTCGACCTGCGGGTCGATCCGCACGAGGTCGTCTGCATCGTCGGCCCGTCCGGCTGCGGCAAGTCGACGCTGCTGCGCCTGATCAGCGGGCTGGAGACCTTGCAGGACGGCACCATCGCCATCGGTGGCGCGGTCGTCGCCTCCCCCGGCCGCTCCCTGCCGCCGGAGCGCCGCTCGGTCGGCATGATGTTCCAGGATTTCGCGCTGTTCCCGCACCTGAGCGTGGCCGGCAACATCGGCTTCGGCCTGCGCCACCGTCCGCGCGCCGAGCGCGAGCGCAAGGTGGCCGAGCTGCTGGAGCTGGTGGCGCTGAAGGACTACGGCAACGCCTTCCCGCACATGCTGTCGGGCGGCCAGCAGCAGCGCGTGGCGCTGGCCCGCGCCATGGCCCGCGACCCGGCGGTGCTGCTGCTGGACGAGCCGTTCTCGGCGCTGGACGAACAGCTTCGCCGCACCGTGCGCGAGGAGGTCGTGCAGATCATCAAGGCCACCGGCATCGCCACGGTGGTGGTCACTCACGACCCTGACGAGGCGCTGGAGATCGGCTGCCGCGTGGTGGTCATGTCCGACGGCCACGTGGTGCAGGACGACACCCCGCTGGCGCTGTACCGCAACCCGGCCAGCAGCTTCGTGGCGCAGCTCTTCGGCGAGCTGAACCGCTTCGACGCCGAGGTGACGGACGGCCAGCTCAGCACCCCCTTCGGCCGCTTCGACTGCCCCACCCTGCCGGCCGGCGGCGCGATCGAGGTGGCCTGCCGGGTGGAGGACGTCACCCTGGTGCCGGCCGGCGGCACCGGCGGCGCCATTCCCGCCACCGTCCGGCGCACCAGCTTCATGGGCAACTCCACCCGCGTGTGCCTGAGCCTGCCGGCGGTGGGCCGCGACGGCAGCGTGGAGATCCACGCCCGCCTGCCCGGCTATGTCCCCATGCCGCCGGGCGCCGAGGTCGCGGCCTCCGTCGCTGCCGACCGCCTGCTGCTGTTCCCCAAGGCCGCCCGCCCGTAAGCCGGACGCGCGTCCTGCTGGGTGGCGACGGCAACTTCGCGCGCGGCGTGCTGGAGCTGCTGGGGGCGCTGGGGGTGGCGGCGGAGCGGCTGGTCCGCCTGCCGCCGGGCGCCGCCGTGTCCTGCCGCCGGCTGTGGGTGCCGTCGCTGACGCACCGCTTCCAGTACATGGCGCCGGAATACCTGGATTTCCTGCGCCGCCGGGTCGCGGCGGCGTACGGCCCGCCGGCCGCCAAACCCTGGCGCCGCCTCTACCTCGCGCGCCCCGCCGCCGGCCGCCGCGCGCTCCTCAACGAAGCCCAGGTTCTGGAAGCGCTGCGCCCCTTCGGCGTCGAACCGCTGCTGCCGGAAGACCTGTCCATGGCCGAGCAGATCCGCCGTTTCGCCGAGGCCGAGCTGATCGTCATGCCGGCCGGCGGCGGCTCGGCCGCCATCGCCTTCGCCCCGGCGTCGGCCGGCGTGGTGGAGCTGACGCACACCCGCTGCGTCCTGCCGTTGTACGGCATACTCGCCGGCCTGCTGGGCCAGCGCTACGAACAGCTCATCGGCGCCCCGGCGGTGAACCGCGGCGCGCTGAACTTCGACTGGTACTTCACCGTTCCGGCGGAGGAGGTGGTTGCGGCGGTGGGAAGGGTGCTGGGCGGCTGAGATTGCCGCGGCCCAACGGCAACCGCTGCGCTACGCGGCAACCCACTCAGCCGCGAGGTTTGCGCTCATAAAGCAATACCCCGTCTTCCGCGACATCGTGGCTTAGGCTGTTCGGTTCGGCCTTTCGGGCGTCGAAGACGGAGCGGCGGCAGGCGACCACGTCGAAGGACGCGCCCGTCCCTCTCAACAGGCGCCGCAGCCTCGACGGCGTCACGGTGCCGGGCTGGACACCGTCCGGCACGACGACGAACAGGTCCCAGTCACTCCCCTCGACGGCATCGCCGCGCGCCCGGCTGCCGAACAGGAAGACCGCTTCCGGTTGTATGGCCTCGACGATGCGGTGGACGGCGGTGTCGATCGGACTCATGGGATGGCTCCTCGTACCGTAAGAACGGTAGTGGCGCCCCGCCCTACCGTCAACCGCCCCCTACGCCATCAGCACGAAGGCGCCGCGGGCGGCGGTGAGGACCAGGACGCCCTCGACGGTGGCCAGCATGACGCGCAGCAGGATGGCGATCAGTCGGGTGAAGCGGTCCCGCGTCGGGAAGACGTCGCGCACCATGTCCAGCATCACGGCGCGCAGCCGCGCCGTCGCCGTGCCGGTCACCAGCAGCATGACCGGCGCGCCGATCAGGAAGTACAGCGCCCCCTTCCACAGCGCGAACAGCTCCGGCATGGCGGCGAACTGCCAGACGCCGGCGGCGATCCACACCAGGGCCGGCCAGCGGTCCGGCGACTCGGGAAACGGCGCCCCTGCGGGGTCCTGCGCCATGGCGGGGCGGCCCGCTCAGCCGCCGGGCAGGTGCCGGTAGGCCAGCACGTAGGCCGGCCGCCCGTTCTCGTCGGCCAGCGGCAGCAGCAGCTCGACGAAGCGCTGTCCCGGCAGGATCGGGTCGTCGCGCACCAGCAGGCTGCGCGGCTCGCCATCCGTCAGGCAGGCGCGCAGGTCGGCCAGCCAGCGCTCCGCCGCGTCCTCGGGGTGGCAGGCGGTGACCAGCCGGCTGACCGGCCGCTGGCCCAGGCGCTTCTGCACCGCCTTGCCGCAGGCGCGGTAGACGAAGTCGGCGCCGCCGCGCACCGGCTCCAGCAGCGCCAGCCGGGCGACGCAGTCGCGGATGTGCGCGGTGTCGATCTCGCGGGCGCCGGGCATCGGGCGCTGGCGCTTGAGCCGGCTCCAGTAGGTGTGCAGCACGCGCGCCTGCGGCGGCACC
>DASWVP010000140.1:0-5732 GCA_036401175.1 Azospirillum sp.
GTTGCCGGGGCGCTCCCGGCCACCCCCGCCTCTCCCCCGCCGGCCGGCCCGGCGGGTGGCCCCCGCACCGGGTGACGGGCCGCCCCCGCCGCCCACCCCCTGCCGTGAGTCACCGCCATGTCCCTCGACAGCTACGCACCCGACAAGATGCCGTCCTACCTCGGCGGCTACGGGGCCGACGATCTCGCCGACAACACCATCCTGCTGCTGCAGCCCTCGGCCGGCGACACCGGGCTGAACGACCTGAGCCGCCCCGCCGCCTCGCCCTTCGCCCGCACCCTCACCGCCTTCGGCGGGGCGGCGATCTCAACCTCGTGGTCGGCCTACGGCAGCGCCTCGCTGCACCTGCCCGGCGCCGACGCCCACGTCGTCATCGCCCCCACCATCAGCCTCACCGGCAACTTCACGCTGCGCCTGCGGCTGTACGCCGAGACGGTGGCCGGCCGGCGGGCCGTCATCGGCCAGTGGCAGACGGTGGCCGGCCAGGGCGGCTGGCTGCTCGCCCTCAACGAGGGGCGGGTGGAGGTCTACCTCGGCGCCTACTCCGAACTCACGCCGCTGCTCACGGGCGGCGACATGGCCGCCTTTCAGGAGGTGGAGATCGAGGTCAACCGCGACGGCGACCTGTTCCGGCTGCTGTTCTGCGGCACCGTGGTGGCGACCGCCACCTTCGCCGGGGCCGGCCGCACCCTGGAGGTGCCCACCACCCTGGGCAACGTCGTCGCCGCTACCGGCTTCGTCGGCGCGCCGGGGTGGGAGTGGTATCACGGCTACGTGGACGGCCTGCACGCCATCGACGGCTTCGCCCTGCACACCACCGACTACGCTTACGTCGGCCCGACGACGCCGCAGGGTCCGCCGACGCCGCCGCCGGCCCTGCCGGTGTGGACGGCCACCTTCACCGCCGGCAACGCCCTGCCCGACCTCGGCCTCATCCCGGTCGGCAACACCCCGATCCCCATCGGCCTCCACCACGGCGCGCGCTGCGTCGCGATCACCCTCGACCACGCGGCGTCGGCCAACAAGACGCGCACGCAGGTGCAGCCCAACGCCCTGCCCGCCGCCCACTTCAGCCAGGGCCTGTTCGCCCGGATGGGGCAGGAGTACTGGTACGGCGTGCGCCTGTTCCTGCCCAGCGCGTGGACCGAGGTGGACAGCGCCGACAGCGTGCTGGTGGAGTTCCACGGCTACCCGGCGGTGGGCGCCCCGGTGGCGGCGCTGGCTACGCGCAAGGACGGCGCCGCGCAGGTGTTCGCGCTCACCGTGCGCTGGAACGGCTTCGACGACGGGCGGAACGGCGCGCAGGACAGCCGCACCTACACGCTGGGCGACATCACCCCGTGGCTGGGGTCCTGGGTGACCTGGGTGTTCCACGTGCGCTGGGGCTATGCCGAGAGCCAGTCGCCGCTGTTCGAGCTGTACCGCAACGGCGGCCGGCTGGTCGAGCACACCCTGCCCAACTGCTACAAGGACACCTTCGGCCCCTATGTGCGCTTCGGGCTGCACAAGGGCGAGTGGGCCACCGCCACCGACACCGGGCCCAACAGCCGCACGCTCTTCATCGACAACCTCGCCATCGCCGACGCCACCGGCACGCTGGCCTCGGTCAACCTGGCCGGCGACCGCCGCACCACGCCGCCCGATCCGCCGCAGGCGCCGCCGCCGGTCCCCGTACAATCATGGAAGACCAGCGGCCACCAGATCCTCGACGCCGCCGACCGGCCGATCCGGCTGACCGGCGTCAACCTGGCCGGCGCCGAGCACGCCGACCTCATCATCGTCGGCCTGTGGGCGCGCGGCTACAAGGCCATGCTCGCCCAGATCAAGGCGCTGGGATTCAACTGCGTGCGCATCCCCATCTGCGACGCGCTGGTCACCTCGACCAAGACGACGTGGACCAGCGTCAACCTCGGGGTGGAGGACGGCTCCAACGCCGATTTCCAGGGCAAGACGCCGTTGGAGGCGCTCGAGCTGATCTGCGCCCATTGCCGGCAGATCGGCCTGCTCGTCATCCTCGATCACCACCGCACCACGGCCGGCACCGACGCCGAGTCCGGCACGCTCGACCACGGCATGTGGTACGACGGCGCCTACAGTCAGAGCGCGGTGATCGACAATTGGAAAAAGCTGGCGCAGCGCTTCGCCGGCAACCCGGCCGTCATCGGCGCCGACCTGCACAACGAGCCGCACTGCGGCCTGTGGGGGCCCACTTACGGGCGCTACAACGGCCAGCATTGGGGCCAGCCGGGCATGGCCGTCACCATCGAGGGCGGCTCCTACCTCACCGGCGGCAACGACAAGGACATCGCGCTGTTCTACGAGGCGGCCGGCAACGCCATCCACCAGTACGCCCCACACTGGCTGATCGTCTGCGAGGGCGTCGAGCGCACCTTCGGCAGCTGGGCGCCGCAGCAGGCCAGCTTCACCGCCTGGGGCGAGAACCTGTGCGCCGCCAAACCGGGCCGGCGGCCGATCCAGCTCGCCAAGGCCAACCGCCTGGTCTACTCGACGCACCACTACCTGTTCGGCCTGCCGCAGCACATCGCCAACGCCGCCAGCTTCCCCGACAACCTGCCGGCGTGGTGGGACGACCTCTGGGGCTGGGCCTACCGGCAGGCGGTGGCGCCGGTGCTGGTCGGCGAGATCGGCGGCTTCATGGACACCGACAGGATGCGGGCGTGGATCCGCAAGTTCCACCAGTACGCCCGGGGCGACGTCAACAACAACGGCACCACCATCCTCGCCGCCGGCCAGCAGGGGGTGCACTTCACCATGTGGTGCTGGGGCCCGTTGTCGGGCGACACCGGCGGCATCCTCGGCAACGACTGGCGCACGGTGGTGCAGCCGCGCTACAGCGAATACCAGCCCCACCTCTTCACCGGCCCCATCGCCCTGCCCGACCTCACCGGCGGCTCCGCCCCGCCGCCGCTGCCCGAACCGGAGCCGACGCCCGACCCGGCCGTGCAGACCGACGACCACCGCTACCGCTTCCCTGACACCGCCGGCTACACCACGGTGCTCGAGAACCAGACGCTGGACGCCCTCAACCTCACCGGCCAGCGCGACGTGTGGGTCAAGAACTGCGTCATCGACGGCAGCGCGCTCACCGGCTCCACCGGCGTGTGGCTGGAGAACAGCCACAACATCCGCATCGAGGGCTGCCAGATCTCCGGCCACCAGTTCGGCATCCTGCTGTCGGCCAACGGGTCCACCAGCGACGTGGTGATCCACAACAACACCATCGAATCCACGCAGCGCTACGCCATCATCGCCTCCCAGCGCGGCAACGGCACCAGCCTGCCCGTCACCGTCGACCACCCCGGCCTCAAGATCGTCAAGAACGTCATCCGCAACACCGGGCTGGCCGGGGCGGCGCTGCCGGCCAGCCAGCGCGCGCAGAACCACGCGCTGTACATCCAGGCGGCCGAGGCGCTGGTGCAGGACAACCGGGTGAGCGACAGCCTCGACGGCGCCGGCATCTCGATGCGCTCCAGCGGCCGCGTCATCGGCAACGAGGTCGAGCGCTCCTGCGTGAGCGGCATCGAGTACCACGCCGACCATTACCCCGGCGCCTCCAACCAGCTGGTGATCGAGTACAACCGCGTCAGCGGCTCCTCGCGCGGCGCCAGCCTGCCGACCCGCCCGGGCGGCGTGGCCGGCGGCATCGAGCTGACCGGCTTCCCCACCTACAGCGTGCCCCACCCGTGGAAGGTCGTGCCCGCCATCACCATCCGCTACAATTGGGTGAACGAGGGGCCAAACCCGGACATTGTCGTCCACGCCGACCACACGGCGCCCGGCAGCGGCGTCACGGTGACGCGCTTCGGCAACGTGATCGACGGGGTGGGGGCGGAGCCGCCGCCCTACAGCGGGGGCGAGCCGGGCACGCCGCCGGGCGGCACGGCGCAGCCGCCGGGGCACACCGCCGGCACCGTGCTGCTGTGCAACTTCGACGCCGGGCTGGTCGACGAGGAGGCGGGGCGCCGCGCGCCGCCCATCAACCTGCTGGGCACCGCCCGCATCGCCGCCTCTCCCCACCGCGCGGGCGGCGGCGCCATCGTGCTGGACGGCAGCGCCGGCACCGGCGTGGTGGTGCCCCACTCCAGCGCCCTCGACTTCGGCACGGCCGACTGCGCCATGGAGGTGATGTTCCGCAAGACGGTGGCCGGGCCGGCCACCATCATGGCGCAGGGCCGGGCCGACGGGGCGGGCGCGGTGTGGTCGATCCACACCGACGGCACCGACGCGCTGATCGCCGAAATGGCCGACGCCGCCGGGGGGCGGGCCACCCTCACCCTCGGCCCCTGCCCGCTCGACGCCGACACCTACGTGGCGCTGGCGCGCACCGCCGACGCGGTGTACGGCTACGTCGACGGGGTGCGGCGCAAGGCCATGGCCTTCACCGGGACCCTGGAGGCGCGCGGCGACCTCTCGCTCGGCCGCGACGCCAGCGACGGCAACCGCATGGTGGGGCGCCTCTACGGCGCGCGCCTCACCAACGGCTCGGGGCGCGGCTTCACCGCCGCCGCCATCCCCAACCTCAAGAGCTTCCCCGCCGTGGTGACGCCGCCGGGGCAGGACGGCGGCGAACCGCAGCCGCCGCCCCCACCGCCGCCGCCGGTGCTCACCATCATCGCCACCGACGCCGACAAGGTGGAGGGCTCCTCCGGTTCCACCCCCTTCACCTTCACGGTGACGCGCACCGGCACCACCACCGGCACCTCCACGGTGACGTGGACGGTGGCGGGCAGCGGCACCAGCCCGGCCGCGGCGGCCGATTTCGTCGGCAACGCCTTCCCCGCCGGCACGCTCACCTTCGCCGCGGGTGAGGCGGCCAAGACGATCACCGTCGCCGTGGCCGGCGACGGCACGGCGGAGGCGACGGAGACCTTCACCGTCACCCTGTCCAACCCCTTCGGCGCCACCATCGGGACGGCCGCCGCCAACGGCACCATCCGCAACAGCGCGACGCCGCCGCCGGCCACGGCGCCGCTGTGGACGCAGACCTTCGACACCGGCACGCGCGTCACCGATTATGGCTGGAGCTTTTCCGGCAACAGCGACGCCTCGCGCGGCGACGGGGCGACGCCGGACCAGCGGATCGGCACCTTCTTCGGCGAGCGGGCGTGGCGGGTGGCGCTGTACAAGGCCGGCACCGAAGGCGCCAGCACCTGGCCGGGCTCGACCGACCCGATCCGCACCGAGTGCATCATCCGCAACCTGCCGGCGCCGCTGTTCCCCAACGGCGCCAACGTCTACATCCCCGGCACCGAGATGTGGTTCGGCGAGCGCCTCTACCTGCCCTCGGCCGACTGGTCGCGCTACAGCGAGCACGCCTGCATCATCACGCAGTTCCACGCCACGCCGACGAGCGGCTCGCCGCCGCTGGCGCTGCAGTACGACCCCAACGGCGGCAACCCGCGCTGGCTCATGGCCTGCCGCTCCACCACCGACCCCTCCGACTACGACGGGCCGGGCAGCGGCAACGCCGACACCCCGGTGTCGGGGCCCTTGAGCCAGCTGTTCGACCGGTGGACCAACGTCGCCTGGCACCTCAAGTGGACCTACGCCGGGGGCTCGGACGGCTTCGCCCGGCTCTACTTCGACGGGGTGAAGGTGGCCGAGCGCCTGGGGCCGATCTGCTACCCGTACGAGCCGGCCAAGCCCAACCAGGGCCCGTACTGGAAGGCCGGGCTGTACTGCTGGGGCTGGGGCAGCCAGTACACCGTGGC
>DASWVP010000141.1:0-21870 GCA_036401175.1 Azospirillum sp.
TTCATTTCGATCACGTTGGTGGCAACGCTTTGGTTCCCAACGCGACCATGCTCGTACAACGGCGCGAATGGGATGCCGCCCGGGACGCGGACTTGGCCACGCTGCACGGATACGATCCCCGCGATTTCGACGTTGGCCATAGGGTGCAGCTGATCGACGGAGAGCACGACGTGTTCGGTGACGGCTCGGTCACCTGCTTGCCGACCTACGGCCATACACCTGGGCACCAGTCGCTACGCCTGCGGCTCGCCGGTGGCGATCTCGTGCTTGCCGCCGACGCCTGCTATTTCTGTCAAACCCTCCGTGAGCGCCGACTGCCCCGTTTCGTGGCGGATCGCGAGAGGATGCTTGCTTCACTGGATCGGTTGGAAGCTCTGGAAAGGGGCGGCGCTCGCATTGTGTTCGGCCACGATCCGCTATTCTGGAGCACCGTGCCGCAACCACCGACAGCGATCACGTGACGACGCATCTCTTGACGTCCTGTGTCTGGTTGTGGCGTCAAGCAAACCGTCAGGGGCTCCGGGGGCGGCGCACCATTTCACCGCACCACAAACCGGCGATTCTGGCGCCCAACAGCCCGCATGGATATATTCCACGGAGAACGGCACTATTGTTTAATGGACGTATGTATTGAGCTGCCCCAGCACATCGACCTGATGAAAGCCACCACGTGGCCGGTCGACTGACCGCAAAAACGAGCCGTTGACCCAGTGGTACGCGATTGCCGAGACGGCGGACTGGACGGGGCCGGCGCAGCGCAAGGACCAGTTCCGCAGCGCCAGCTTCGTCGGCGACCGCGTCGTCTTCAACGTCGCCGGCAACAAGTACCGGCTCGTGGTCGTGGTAAAGTACAAGTGGCGCATGGTCTACATCCGTTTCGTCGGCACCCACGCCGAGTACGACGAGCTGAATGGCACCGGCAGGCTGGAGAGCATCTGATGGACGTGACCCCGATCAAGACCGACACCGACTTCCGCGCCGCGCTCGCCGGGATCGAGCGGCTCTGGGACGCCGAGCCCGAGACCCAGGAGGGCGACCGCCTGGACATCCTCATGACCCTGGTGGAGGCCTACGAGCGCCGCCACCATCCGATGCCGCCGGCCGCCCCCATCGCCGCGATCAAGTTCATGATGGAGCAGCGCGGCATGACGCGCGCCGACCTGGAACCGAACATCGGATCCAGCGGACGGGTCTCGGAGGTTCTCAACCGCCGTCGCGCCCTCTCCGTGTCCATGATCCGTCGTCTGTCCGAGGAGCTTCGCATCCCCGCGGAGATCCTGATCCAACCTTACGACCTCCAGCGAGCCGCTTGAGGCTCAGAGCCGAGGGTTCGCCATGGCCGTCCAGCTTGACCTTTTCCGTCCCGCCCGCCGACCGGCGGCGCCGAAGCCTCCCATGCAGGTGATCGACGCCGGCACGGCGCCGGAGGGGGTGAACATTGTACGGCTGGAATGCACCGTCTGCGGCCACACCAGCCCGTGGCTGAAAAGCCGGGGTGTAACCGCCGGGAGCAAGGGCCGCGTGTGCCCAGCCTGCAAGGGCGCGGCGGCTCCTGCGCCGACCGCCGAAGTGTCTCACAAGGAGCCTTCGTGATATCATATGCGGCATCACGCATTGACATTGTCTATGATGTCGTATATGATATCTTAATGCTGAAGATCGTCCTCGACACCGACGTCATGTTCGCCGCCTTCCACAGCCCGGTGGGGGCGGCGCGCCACCTGCTGCTGGAGGTATTGGACGGCAAGGCGCACCTCCTGCTCTCGACCACCCTGATGATCGAGTACGAGGCGGTGCTGACGCGGCCGGCCAACGTGGCGAAGTTCGTCGGCGTGCTGGATGAGATCGCCGGCCTGTGCGTCCCCGTCGCCTTCGACTACCGCTGGCGGCCCGGCGCCGCCGATCCGGACGACGACCTGGTGCTGGAGACCGCCATCAACGGCGCCGCCGACGTGATCGCCAGCTTCAACCTCGTCGATATGGCTGCCGCCGCCGGTCGCTTCGGCATCCCCGTCGAGCGTCCGAAGGACGTTCTCAGGAGGCTTCGCTCATGAGCACCTTTCCACTTCGCATCCCCGACGACCTCAAGAAGGAGGCGAGCGCCCAGGCCGAGGCGGCCGGCGTCAGCCTGAACCAGTACATCGCCACGGCGCTGGCGTCGCGCGTCGGTGCCCAGGCCGAGGCGGAACGCTACTTCGCCGCCCGCGGTGCACGCGCCGTGCGCGGTCAGGCCAAGGCGATCCTGGCCCGCTCGGGCAGAGGCAACCCGCCGCGTGACGACGATAGGCTCGATTAGGAGGGAATGCCGATGTCCACCGAAGCCCGCCAGCGGTTTAACGCCAAGTTGGACAAGGCGCTCGACAAGGCAAAAGCCGCCTTGGAGCCGCTGTTCGACACCGCGTACAGCACCCTGGCCTGTGCGTCTGAGCGGGACGGTGCGCTGTCATAAGGCTATGCGAAACTCCTATTCGGAATTAGGATTCCGAAGTGGGCGAAGGCCGCCCTCGGCGACGGCCTGCGGCAGGTCGAAGGCGTATCGGCCAAGGAAGTTGATGTGCTTGAAGGTGAGCGGCGAAACCCTGGCGATGTCGGCCTGAGCGATGTTCCATCCTTCGCGGGTGAGTTGGTCGAGCGCCGCCTGGATATAGATCGAGTTTCAGAGCGCGATGGCGTTGAGGGTCAGGCCGAGGGCGCCGAGCTGCTCCTCCTGCTCTTGGCGGTGGGCTTTCCGGATCTCGCCCCGGTCGCCGTGGCAAACGCGCCGGGCCAAGCGGTGGCGGAACTCTTGCCGGTTGAGCTGGGTGAGGATGCGGCGCCGCTTTTCCTTGCTGTCGATGTAGCCGAGCAAGTGCAACGTTTTCACGATGCGGCCGAGTTCGGCGAGAGCGCGCGCCAGCGTTGTCGGACGGTCCTTGACCTGCAGAATGCGCATGATGGCGCCGGCATGGATGCGGCCAAGCTTGAGCGACCCCGCCAGGCGCAGCAGATCCTCCCAGTTCCGCGTGATGAGTTCGGTGTCGATGCGATGACGCGCCAGATCGTCGAGCGCGCCGTAATGGGCGGTGCGGTCGATGCGCCAGAACCGAGCGTCGCCGATATCGGCGAGCCGCGGGCTGAATTGGTAGCCCAGCAGCCAGAACAGCCCGAAGACCGTATCGGTGTAGGCCGCCGTATCGGTCATGATCTCGACGGGGTCGAGGTCGGTCTCCTGTTCGAGCAGCAGCCCCAGGATGAGCAGGCTGTCCCGCAAGGTGCCGGGCACGACGACGGCGTTCAGGCCGGTGAATTGGTCGGAGACGAGGTTGCAATAGGTGATGCCGCGGCCGGCGCCGAAGTACTTCGGATTGGGGCCGGCATGAATGGCGCCGCTCGGCGCCACGAAGCGCCTGCCATCGGCGGAGGCGACCTCGCCATCCCCCCAGATGTGGGTGATCGGCAGAGCGTTCTGGGCGGCCACGATGCGGGCGTTGGCGGCGGCGATGGTTTCCGGCCGGATGAAATTCTGGCTGAGCCAGGACAATCGGGCGCGGCTGAGCGCGGGCTGGTCGGTGCGGATGATCGGTTCGAAGCCGAAGTTGCAGGCCTGCGCGATCAGGGCGCCACACAGGCTGGTGGCGAAGTCCTCGACGCGCGCCTGACGCTCGCTGACATGGGTGAAGGCGTCGGCGAAACCGGTGCGGGCGGCGATCTCCAGCAGGATGTCCGGCAGACCGATCCGCGGCATCCGGGCCGCGATCGCCGTGTGCAAGGCGATCAGGCTGGGCGGCTGCTCGATCTTATCGAGCGGGCTCAGCACCAGTTCGTCACGGTCGTTCCGACGTTCGATCCGGGCGGCCGGGTTGCTCGGAAGATTGGCGGCGACGCCACCGGCGCTATCCAGCGCATGACGTCTCCAGGCCGATCCGATGAAGTCGGTGGGCGCGTCGCGCAAGCGGGCTTTGGTCCAATCCTCCACAGGACTCAGGTATGTCAGCGCCGCCATCACCGGCTGGCCGGCTGGGGTGGCGTCGAGCGTGATCCGCAGCAGCAGGGCGGAGAACAGGGCGCGCACCCGACGCCAGTATGGCCGCAACTCCTGATACCGCCGGTCATCGGGCGCGCTGACCAGGCTGTCGATGCTGGCCGTGGCTGCGGATGGCGTCGATGCGCTCCAAATGCCGCAGCAATTCCGTCGGCGACCGCCGCTTGGGTACCGTGCGCAGCTCTTCCAGCGTGGCGGAGGTGACGCCGTCCAAGGACATCAATGCGTTGAGCTTGCGCCGCTGTTCGTCGGTCAAGGCCCAGGTCAGGCGGCGCCAGAGCCGCAAGGTCGCGCGATGGCGCACCCGGCCGATCGGACGCTCAAGCGTGGTGATGCCGGGCAGCAGGATCTTGTGGGCCAGCAGCCAGGTGGTTGCCCGGTCGAAAAGCAACCCTGGGCGGTCATCTCCGGTCCAACACAGCGCGTAAAGCCAGCGGGTCAGCCGGAAGCCGGCAGCGGCATCGTTTTCCAGATCACGAAACCCGTAGCGTTCGCGGATCATCGCGACATGACGCCAACGTTGCCGATTGGTGCGACAGGCGTCCAGATCGGGGGCAAGACCCTCTCCGAGCTGACGCGCCACGGTCGCGATCACCACCAGAGGCGTTTGGGTCGGGTCGTCGAGAAACGTGCCGAGGAACCGCGCCGTTCCGAGTTGGACGGCGAAGCCGACCCTGTTGTGGGCACCGCGCCTCGAGCCGGCGAGTTCACGATCCAGGGCATCGAGATGAAAGTGGCGGGCGAGTTGCTCCTCGCTCGGGTCGCCGACGTAGCGGCCGTAGCGCGAACGCCGCTCGTCGGACAGGAAGCGGCTCGCCATGACGTGCGGAACTCCGGACTTTCGCAGAGGTCCGGCGCCGGACCAAACATCAAGGTCTTACCCTCTGCAAAACTCCTATGCGGAAATGTGCTGTTTTGCGATAAGTTTCGCACGGCGGTCGGGGTCCGGCCATGAAGCTCGGCTACGCCCGCGTCTCGACCGAAGATCAGCGGCTCGATCTTCAGCGGGCTCGCCTGAGCGAGGTGGGATGCGCCCGGCTGTTCGAAGAGAAGATCTCCGGCGCCGCTCGGCACCGCCCGATGCTGGAGCAATTGCTGCGGGAGATGCGCGCAGAGGACGTCCTGGTCGTCACCCGTCTCGATCGGCTGGCGCGCTCGACCACCGAACTGCTGCGCATCGCCGAGGCCATTGCCGAGAAATCCGGGGGTTTGCAGTCGCTTGAAGAGCCTTGGGCGGACACCACGACCCCGGCGGGTCGAATGGTCCTGACCGTCTTCGCCGGCGTTGCCGAGTTCGAGCGGGCGCTGATCCAGCATCGCACGGACGAAGGACGCCAAGCGGCCAAGCGTCGCGGTGTCTCGTTCGGACGGCCACCAAAACTACGTCCGGATCAAGAGGCCCTCGCGATTGCGCTGGTCCAGGAAGGCCGCTCCATCAGCGAGGTCGCCAGAACCTTCAATGTGCATCCGGCAACCATCCATCGCTGCCTCAACAAGTTCCAGCCCCTCAAAGAAGCCTTATGACAGTACACCGTCCCGCTCAGACGCACAGGCCAGATGCCGCTCATGCCCATGGCCTGGACCAGATCGTCCACCGAGCGCGTCGAGATGCCCTGGATGTAGGCCTCCTGGATCACCGCGGTCAGGGCCTTCTCGGCCATGCGCCGGGGCTCCAGGAAGCCAGGGAAGTACGAGCCCTGGCGCAGTTTGGGAATGCGCAGTCCCACCGTGCCGGCGCGGGTTTCCCAGTCGCGCTCGCGATACCCGTTGCGCTGGGCCAACCGGCCGGGTGCCCGCTCGCCGTGGCCGGCGCCGGTCAGCGCCTGCACCTCCAGCTCCATCAGGCGTTCGGCGGCAAAGCCGATCATCTCGCGCAGAACATCGGCATCCGTGCCCTTCTCAAGCATCGAACGAAGCGTCATCATCGCATCGGTCAACGGGGGTCACCCTTCGTGTGGGTTGAGATGTGGTGACCAGACTCTACCGAAGAACCTCGATGACCGCTCCGCTGTGGATAACCGGCCCGCCTACGCCAGCTTTGAGGGGCGCTTCGGCGGGCCGGTTACCCACAGCTCCTACAACCACGCGAGGGGACACGACCGCCCCCCTGCCCCGATGGAGATTGCTGTGACGACGGTTCTGGAGGCTCTGCACATGGGTCTGGATCACCACATGGCGGGACGTCTGAACGAAGCCAAAGAAGTGTACGAACGCATTCTGGACGCGGATCCACAGCAGCCTTCGGCGCACCACTTGCTTGGTCTGATTGCCGCGCAAGCGGGTGATGTGGAGCATGGCATTACCCTGATCCAAAAGGCCATCCAACTGGACGCAAGCAACTCCGACTTTCATGCCAATCTCCGGTATTCGGTAGCAAACACACCCACGGCTGATTGGCGGTTTTGCATACCGGAGTGTGCAGACTTCGCACGAGAACGCTACGTGCACACATAGTGAACCACGGAGAACTGGAGTCGCTTGACTCTCCATCCGCGTGCAATCCACAATAATGAATGGTGTCTGCCTCGAAAGAGAAAAGGCCGGGTGGTGGACCCGGCCTTTTATCGAGATGGGCACCGCAGCGGACTGCGGCGACCCGGCTACTATGCAAGCCTGAGAATGCACTGGGGGGAGGCTGGCGTCAAGGCAGTTCGCACTTGCGAAACGGCATATGGAGAGCCGCCATGCTATCCGTTCCTATCCGGGAAATCCCGGAGCTTCGCTTCAACAACAGACTCATCAATAGGGAAGGCGACTTCTGGTGCCTTACCGACATGCACAAGGCCGGTGGTCGCGGTAAGCATAGCGCTCCCAGCGATTGGCTGATTTTACCTGAGGTCACTCGCTTCGTTCCGGCGGTGGAGCGCACGTATCACGATAGTTTGCGGGCAGGCCAAAACAACCCTGAATTTACCGGAAAATCCGGGATTTTGCCCGCAGCGGTCCGCCGCTCTCGCGGGCGCAATGGCGGCACCTGGGCGCATTGGCAGGTGGCCTTGGCGTATGCTCGGTATCTGTCGCCCGAGTTCCACATGTGGGCAAATGAGATCGTCCGCCGCTATCTCGACGCTGATCCGGCAATGGTCGAGGACATGTTCCAACGCATGTCCGTCCCTGATCAGAAAAGGACCGTCGAACGGTTGGAGGGTATCCGCGTCCACCGATCCTTTACCGACGCACTCAAGGACCACGGCGTTGTCGACGCAGGATACGCCAAGTGCATTGAGGCGATCCAAGAGCCGATCCTTGGGATGCCTAGTCGCGTCGCCAAAATCCAGCGGGGGATAGCGCCTCGCAAGAGCGTCCGCGACGTGATGTCGGAAGGGGAACTTGCTATGACGCGCATGGCCGAAGCAGCCACGACCGACCGCATCAAGGTCAAGAACGCGTATGGGAACGATCCTTGCGCCAAAGAGTCGGCGCGATCTGCTCGGATCGTGAAGGCCGCGTACGATCGGATCGTAATGGGCGACTAATCCAACACCTACTCAACAAGTGGCGCCAACTATGGCGCATCATTCTAGAAAAGGACGCGAGATGAGCCGCATTAGCGATGAAGAGGCCGCTGACATTGAGAAGGATGGGTTCGACGCCGGGAAATTCGGTGATTCTGAAGGTAGTTGCCCGTATAATCGCCGCACTAAGCGGGCAATGATTTGGCTGGCTGGGTGGGGTATGGGACTACAGAACTACGTCCCGCCCGAGGTGGAGGAGGAACGGCGCCGAGAAGAAGAGGACCGACTCGAACGCTCGCGTGACGCAGCGTACAAAAGGCTTGAACGAGAGGGGTAATCCTCACACCCGGCCGCGCTGCCAGTACCCCGACCAGTCCACGGACGGCGGCAGCGCGGCAGCGCGAAAGCCCACGGTGCGGAACTGCTCCCCGTTGCTCTCCCGACGGCGATCCTCGCGCCACGCCATTTCCGCCGCGTACCGACCGAGGTACTTGCCGCTGATGCGGTGGTGCTGGCCCCACTGCGCGCGACGCAGACGGGAGAAGAAGCTTTCCGCCTGATTGGTGCAGGCGCCGTCCAGGCTGTAGGACTCCTGGTGGTTGATGCGCTTCATGTTGAAGCGGGCATGCAGGCTGTTCCAGGCGGCGGCTTCATCGGCGTGCACGGTCGAGTTCCGGTCAACGCGGGCCTTGATGAAGGAGGTTGCGGCGTCTTCCGAGGGGAACACGCCTGTCACGGTGCGGCCGTCGCGCTCGCGGGCAACCACCACCACCTGACGCTTGCCCGTCTGGTTTTCGGCAAGGCGTCGGTCCTTGCGGTCTTCCTTGCGGTTCTCCGGGCGGATGTGACCGCCGACGTAGCAGCCATCGACTTCCACGTCGGCGCCGTCGCCACCGATCACCACGCCGCGCACTTCCGCCGCCATGGCTTCCCGCAGCTTCATCGCCAGCACGTAGGCCGTCTTGTACTGCACGTCCAGGTCCCGGCCGAGCTGCAAGGCACTGATGCCCTTGACCGCGTTGACGAAGATCACGATGGCGATCAGGTAATCCCGGATCGGCAGCTTGCGCGAGGCGAACAGCGTGCCCGAGGTTTCCGAAAACTGCTTGCGGCACGCCTTGCACTTGAACACCGGGCGGCAGTCGTAGGCGTAGCAGATGGTGCAGTTGCAGTGCGGGCACACCGGGGCGCCGTTGGTGTCGGGCCAGCGGATCTTGCGGAACAGCGCGCTCGCTTCCCCGTCCGTCATGCGCGCAACCTGCTTCAGGCTGACCGTGCGGGCGGCGGCGGACATGAGGAAGTGCTGGGGCATGACACGTATCCGTGCTGTTGATAACGAATACGTTATCCTTTCAGTGCGGACTTGTCAACGAGAAAAACAACGGATACGTTATCCAGAGAACGAATTCGTTGAGGTGTCGCGATGGACTCGAAGGACGATTGGTCCGGCCGCAGCAAGCGGTTCTTCAAGGCCGAACTTAAGCGCCGGGACGTGACCTATGAGGAACTGGCCCGCCGCCTGACTGAGATGGGGATAGAGGAGTCGGAAGGGTCGGTTGCCATGAAGATCAACCGGGGCGCCTTCCCGACGTGGTTCTTCCTCGCCAGCATGAAGGCGATCGGGTGCCCGGCGGTGCGGGTGGAGGATCTGTAGGGTATACGCCAGGATCGGTAACCTATTTTTAACCTTTGCGTTTTGCGCAAAGTGACATATATTCCTGTCCCATAGTCCCGTGGGCCGAAACCCTCGCTTGACCGCAAGGGGCATCGCCTAAGCGATGGCTTTAACAAGCCTAGGCCTGCGGGGCGCCCCAATCCTTGGCTGAAGCTTAAAGTGCCATATCGTGAACTTTTTGCGCGATATCGGCGTTTGCTGCTCAAGGTTTTGCAAGCCTGAAAGCTCTCTTATTCTCTCTGAGAGAAGCATCTTAGCTTGCGCGCTACCCTCTGCTTCATGCTTTTTATTAACGCGGTATCCAACCGCCCCAAGTAATATGTCGTTCATTTGCAGAAGTAAAGACTTTTCCGAATCCCTGAATTCAATCGTTTTGAACGGCCAGTGTCGAATCTTTAACTTATTCCTTGCATGATGGTTTAGCATCATACGTAGTGCGTCAAGCGACTGTCTTGTTGTTCTTTTGTCAAGAAAGACGTAAAAACGAGCATCGCCGCCGTGCTCTCGGCAGCATTTGTGTAAGATCTGGAATATGAATTTGTTAAACCCTACGTCCTTGTCGCCATTGCTGTAGGCGCGATAGTTCAACTCGCTGGTGTTTACAACGACAGAGTGGAAATGTACTGAATTGCTGTTGAATGTTGAAAAGAACGCATCAACGACAGACTCATATTTTTCGATGTTGCGCTTCTTGATTTTCTCCCACTTCAACTCGCCATGCTCGTTGCGGCTCTCTTTGATTTTACGAATAGAGGACGCAATAGTTTTGGCATCGCGTGGATGACATACAAGGCAGCCAAGAACCATATAGGTATGCTGCGTCTGGCAAGTCTCGTCACCGTATATATGGTATGGCGTGAGTTCTGCGGGTGCAGTAGGCAAACGCGGTCTCCCAGAATGCGATATGCGCACTCCAAGCCATACCACCACTTCGGCTTTGTGTCGATTCTAGGTAAAATCCCGTGGATACGGAAATGGCTGGCCGCTACCCCGCCACCCTCCACGCCGCGACCTTCTCATCCGTCACCTTCTCCACCAGATCCGCCGCTTGCCGGGTGACGGCGTTGTGCACGAGCTTTCCCACGAGCTGGGCTGTGCGCGCGTCCCCGGCATCGATGCTCCGGCGCCGCATGATCTCGGCGGCGATCTCCTTGACGGTCATCGGCGCTGGCGCGACGCGCAGGATGTCCAGCACCATGCGGGACAACTCCCCCGGCTTGAACCAGTCGTTGCGCTTCCGTACGGCCTTGGGTGCGATATCCTCGGGCACCACGTCGGGGGCGAACAGGCGTAGCGTGGCGTCCAGGTGCACCAAGTCGGCCCGGCGCTGAGCCGCCCGCTTTTCCAGGTCCGCGATGATGCCGGAAAGCTCGGCCCGCTTGGCGGTCAGGCCCGAGATGATGAAGGTGTCGCCCATGGCTTCCTCTCAGGGAATGGATGGGCTATAGTGTAGCGAAATCAACGGCTTATCGGAAAGTTGTCCGTGGGTGTGTTTGCTACCGAATACCGCAACGAGGCGGTCGGCTGGTCGCAGTTGCTGCGCGTGCGCGGCGAGGTCGCCAGCCTCGCCGAGCTCGCCGAAGAGGACCCGCTGGCCGCGCCGCCGACCGGTACGTCACCATCCGGAAGTTCGCCCCGGCGCTCCTCGAAGCGCTCACGTTCAAGGCGGCTCGGAGCAAGGACCCGATCCTGGTCGCGGTCGAGCTGCTCAAGGAACTCAACCAATCCGGCAGGCGCGACATTCCGTCGGACGCGCCGATGCCGTTCCGCAAGGAGTGGCGGCGGCTCGTCACCAAGGACGGCAAGCCCAACCGGCGGCTCTATGAGACGGCGGTGCTCGCCACCCAGCGCAACAAGCTGCGCTCCGGCGACGTATGGGTGGAGCGGTCGTCCAACTACCGCCGCTTCGACAGCTACCTGCTGCCCGCTGCGGCGGCGGCCCCGATCGCGGCGGAGATGACGCTGCCCGCGACGGCCGATGAGTGGCTGGCCGCGCGGGGGCACGACCTCGACGAACGGCTGAAGCGCTTTGCCCAACGCCTGCGCGACGGCCAACTCGAGGGCGTCGCATTGCGCGACGAGCGACTGCACATCGCGGCGCTGAAGGCAACCGCACCGCCGGAGGCGGACGCGCTCGCCGACCGGCTCGACGCCCTTCTGCCGCGCGTGCGCATCACCGAACTGCTGCACGAGGTCAACCGCGCGACCGGCTTCGCGGCGGCGTTCACCAACCTGCGCACCAGCGAGCCCTGCGACAACGAGAACGCGCTGCTCGCCGCCATCCTGGCCGATGGCACCAACCTGGGCCTGACGCGCATGGCGGAGGCCAGCCAGGGCGTGACCCGCGACCAGCTGATCTGGACCGCCGACGCCTTCATCCGGCCGGAAACCTACCAAGCGGCGCTGGCCCGGATCATCGACGCGCACCATCGGCTGCCGATGGCTGCCATCTGGGGTGGCGGCACGACGTCCTCGTCGGACGGCCAGTTCTTCCGCTCCGGCAAGCGCGGCAATGTCGCCGGCGAGGTGAACGCCCGGTACGGCGGCAGCCCCGGTTTCAGCTTCTACACCCACGTCTCGGACCAGCACGGTCCATACCATGTCCGGGTCATCTCGGCGGCGACCCACGAGGCCCCTTACGTTCTGGACGGCCTGCTGCACCACGGGACCGGCTTGAAGATCGACACCCACTACGTCGATACAGGCGGCACCTCGGATCACGTGTTCATTTTGGCTGCCATGCTCGGCTTCCGCTTCTGCCCCCGCCTGCGCGACTTTCCCGAACGCAGGCTGGCCAGCATCGAGCCGCCGAACTGCTATCCGGACCTCCAGCCGCTGCTGGGCCGGCGGATCAAGGTGGACGTCATCCGTGAGCATTGGAACGACGTGGTGCGTCTGGTCGCGTCGCTGAAGGCCGGCACCGTGGCGCCCTCGACCATGTTGAAGAAGCTGGCCGCCTACGAGCGGCAGAATCAGCTCGATCTGGCGCTCCAGGAGTTGGGCCGTATCGAGCGCACACTCTTTATGATCGGCTGGTTGGAAACCCTGGAGCTTAGGCGGAGCTGCCACATCGGGCTGAACAAAGGGGAGCAGCGTCACGCCCTGGCCCAGGCGATCTGCACGTTCAAGCAGGGCCGGATCGCCGACCGCGGGTCCGAAGCGCAGCAGTATCGCGCCTCGGGGCTGAACCTGCTCATCGCCGCGATCGTCTACTGGAACTCGACCTACATGGCCGACGCGGTCGGCCATCTGCGCGCCGTCGGCGAGACCGTGCCCGACGACCTGCTCGTCCACACCTCACCGGTCGGCTGGGAGCACATTGGCCTGTCCGGCGATTTCCTGTGGGACCGTGCGGCGGCCGTGCCGATGGGAAGGCGACCGCTCAACCTGGGACGTCGCCGCCATGCCGCCTGAAAGCCGTGTTCCCGGTTCGTTCAGTCTTGGCGTTGTTGACCGAACAAATGTCGCGATGTCCTCTGATCGCGCCAATGGTGCAGGCGCCACCGCTGGGACTGGTGCGGCAGGCTCTTTTCCAACTCGTTGAAGACGAAGGGCACCGTCAAGTCCGCGGTGGTGCGTTGGCCGGAGGGGCGGTACACGTTTGATATGACGACGCCTCGTGATCCCCGCTACGCCGGTTATCGCTTCCCCGCCGAGGTCATCGCGACGGCGGTGTGGCTGTACTTCCGCTTTCCCTTGAGCCTGCGGATGGTGGAGGAGATGCTGGCGGCGCGCGGCATCGTTGTCAGCCACGAGACGGTGCGGCAGTGGGGTCTGAAGTTCGGCCGCGAGATCGCGGAACGGTTGCGCCGGAGGGCACCGCGCCGGGGCGACAAATGGCACCTCGACGAGGTCGTCCTGACGATCGCCGGCAAAAAGCATTACCTGTGGCGGTCGACCGCGACGGTTTTGTGCTCGACGTCCTGGTCCAGAGCCGGCGTGATGCCAAGGCGGCCAAGCGCTTGCTTCGCAAGCTGCTGAAGAAGCAGGGCCGGGCTCCCCGCGTGATGGTGACCGATAAGCTGAAGTCCTACGGTGCGGCCAAGCGGGACGTCATGCCCGGGGTCGAGCACCGCCAGCACAAGGGAATCAACAACCGGGCCGAGAACTCGCATCAGCGACCCGACGACGCGAGCGGCAGATGAAGCGCTTCAAGTCGCCCCGACAGGTGCAGCGTTTTCTGTCCATCCACGACCCGATCGCCAATCTATTCCACCTCCGCCGAGATCACCGCTCCGCTTCCGACTACCGCGCCGCACGCGCCCAGGCCTTCGCCTCCTGGGCCGAGGTCGCTGGCGCGCCCCTCGCCGCGTAATCATCAGGCTACCGGCCACCTTCGGCTCGAACCATGACCGCCGTTCGGTCAGGTGCCGTCAATTTGACGGTGTCTCGCCACCTCCTTCGGCCCGACCACGGGCACGTTGTTCTCGGCTTGGCAAGCGACGACGCAGGCGTTGCAGCCGGTGCAGGCGTTCAGGTCGATGGCCATGCCCCAGGCGTGCCCCTCGTACCGGTACTCCGGGTAGAAGGAGGGGAACGGACCGGCCGGGCCCCGTGCGAACTCCGGGTTCTCGCGGAACGTGGCCAGCGTCGCGGCGCGCACCACATCGCGCCCGGCCAAGGTGTGGTGGTCCTGCGTGGTGACCAGGGGCAAGCGCGCGCCGGTCGGGCGCAGGTCCGCCCGGTCGAACCACGGCGAATCGGAACGGCGCACCGCGTAGGCGCTGAACCCCACGTGATCGCCGACGAACCCGGCCCGCCAGCGCCCGTAGCCGAGCGGTAGGGTCACGGCGTCCGCGGCGTGGCCGGGCAGGACGCAGGCCGGGCCGGCGACGCTCCGCCCGGCCACCGTCACCTCCACCACATCGCCGTCCGCGACGCCCAGGCGCGCCGCCGTCACCGGGGCGAGCAGCACGGCGTTGCCCCACACCTGCTTGGTGAGCGGCCGGGGCAGCTCCTGGAGCCAGGCGTTGTTGGCGAAGCGCCCGTCCCACACCGCGGGATCCGGGGCGAAGGCGACGGTCACGCCGTCCCCCGCGGAAGGCGGCGGCGGGGGCGGCGCGGCGGCCTGCACCGCCAGCGGCGGGTATGCGGTGCCGGGGATCACGCCGATGCCGGCGCGCCTCGGGCAGGCGCTCCAGCACCGCGTCTGCCAGGGCGTGGAAGGTCGGGGACGCGGTCGGGCCGGGGCGTCGTCGCAGGCGGTCAGGCCGGCCAGCACCAGCGAGGCGCCCAGCAGCTTCAGTAGGGTCCGCCGGTCGGTGCGCGCCGCCTCGCCCAGGTGCGGGAACTCGCGCTCGACGAGGCGCATCGCCTCGGGCGAGGCGGCGAGCTGCTCCAGGCTGCGCCAGAAACGCGGCCCATGTGCGTCCTCCCAGGTCTCCCGCCCGTCCGCCATGCCCGCGTCCTCAGTAATGGCAGAGCGAGCAGTCGTCGAGCCGGGCCGTCCGCGACCGCTCCTGCGGCCGGGTGTCCAGGTAGGGCTCGGGCGCACGATGGCAGTCCAGGCCCCAGGACATCGACATGCTCTCGACCTTCCTCGTCTGGGCCATGGTCTCGACCAGACCGTGGCAGGTGGCGCATTCGACCCCGCGCGCCACGTGGATTCCGTGGTGGAAGCGGACGTGGCCGGGCAGCCGGTGCACGCGGTTCCATGCCAGCGGCTCGCCCGCCGCCAGACTGGCGTGCAGCGGCGCCTGCGCCGGGGCCGCGGTCCAGACCCGGCTGTGGCAGCCCATGCAGGTTCCGACCGGCGGGATGCCGGCGACGGCCTCCGTCTCCACTGCGTCGTGGCAGTAGCGGCAATCCATCCCCAGCTCCCCGGCGTGCACCGCGTGGCTGAAGGGGACGGGCTGCGCGACGGGCTTCCCGACGCCCCAGGCAAGGTCGGAGCGGACGAGGATGAAGCCGGCGGCCACCGCCAGCGCGACGGCGAACGCGATGCCGCAGAGCACCACCCCATGGTCCTGTTCGCGCCGGGCCGGAACAGCTGTGGCATCGCGGTCAGTCCCAGATCGATGCGGCGGCGGCATGGCCGGACGCCGCCGGGATCTCGTGCCCCGTCTGGCCGGGTACCGCCCGCATGGCGTGGCCGATCAGAGGGTCGTCTTCACGATCAGGATGCGCATGGTGCCGATCCTGTCCTTGCGAAGGGCAGGGAACGGAGGCCCTGCACTCCAAGGCAACGTCATGCCGATCCGCGGGTTCCTCGAAAAAGCGTGGCGGCCCGGCCGGCGTGGCGGTGGGTCACCGGGCCACGTCGGCCTTGCGGGGCCGCCGGGAGACGCCCACCATCCCGCCCGGGCGCTCGTCCATCGAGGCGCTGCTGGGGCTGGCGGCCATCCTGTTCCTCAGCGCCGTGGCCGTTGTTCCGGGGGAAGCCCAGACGGATTTATCGATCGTTCGGCGGACGCTGGAACAGGATGAGTCTCCTGGTGCATAAAGGGCGGGCGGGGCAACCACGCCGGAGACGGGGGCGATGACGGGAGTGAACTGGTCGGTGCGGCAGCTGGTGAGCCGGGCTCACGGCTGCGAACTGGCCGTGGCCTGGCGCGCCGACGGCCGGTGGACCTGGGCGGTGTCGGTGGCCAGCGACCGTGTCGCCGCCGGGGTTGCCCTGTCGCAGCAGGGCGCCCAGGAGGCCGCCGCCGACGCGGCGGCCCGCCATGCCCGCAACGACGGCTCCGTCCAGCTGACCATGTTCTGATACGGTGCTTCCGGTTCCAGGCCGTTGCTCCGGTCGCGCGTCCGGCGGCGCGCCCGCGTACCCCATCCGGGCTGCCTTGGCCGGGCTGCCTTGGCCGGGCTGCCTTGGCCGGGTCGGCGTGAATTTCGGTTAGTGTTCTAAACAAAACCGGTGCCGGGCTGTTGTTGGTGAAAAGCCGCCCCCCTCGCAGCCGGCGCCCATGCTCGACAAGGCCGATCGCCTCCTGGTTCGCGTCAACAGCGCATTGGCCGCCATCATCCTTGCGGTGATGGTGGTGCTGGTCTTCGCCAACGTGGTCGGCCGGTACCTGTTCGACTACTCCTTCAGCTGGGTCGAGGAAGTGACCCGCTACATGATGATCTGGCTGGCCTATCTGTGCGCCGGCCTGGCACTGCGCCATCGCCGGCATGTCGCCGTCGAGCTGCTGCACGACGCGCTGCCGGGGCCGGCGATGCTCGCCGTGCGCGCGCTGGTCGTCGTCGTCATCCTCGGATTCTTCGCCGCCGTCGCCTGGTACGGCTTCCGCTACGCCGCGTTCGCCTGGATGCAGTCCACGCCGGTGCTGGGCCTGTCGTTGGGGCTGATCTATCTGGCGATCCCGATCGGCTCCCTTCTGATGATCGTGCATCTGCTGCTGGTCCTGCGGCCGTACGTGACGCGCGAACTGGACATGGACGAGGCGATGGGGGCGGGCGGGCAGGCCGTCGCCGCGCCCGATCCGCACTCGCCAGATCCCCAGGCGCCTGATCAACGGTCGCCCGGCGCGCGGGCCGTCCTGGAGGGGAGGGAGGCGTCATGACCACCGTGCTGGTGCTGGTCTTCGTGACCACGATGGTCCTGGGCGTGCCGATCGCGGTGGTGATGGGGCTGTCGGGAATGGCGGCCCTGGTGTGGGGCGGGACGTTCTCCCCGCTGATCGTGCCGCAGCGGCTGTTCAGCGGCATCGACAGCTTTCCGCTGATGGCGGTGCCGTTCTTCATCCTGGCGGCCGAGCTGATGACCGGCGGGCGCATCACGGACGCGCTGCTGGCCTTCGCCAAGCAGCTCATCGGCCGCGCGCGCGGCGGTCTGGCGCACGCCAACATCCTGATGGCGATCTTCTTTTCCGGCATCAGCGGCTCGGCGCTGGCCGACGCGGCCGGGCCCGGTGCGGTCGGTATCCGCATGATGCGCCAGGGCGGCTATCCCCCCGCGTACGCCGCCGGGATCGTCGCCTCCTCCTCGATCATCGCGCCGATCATTCCGCCCTCGATCATCATGGTGATCTACGCCCTGACCGACAATTCGGTCAGCGTCGGCGGGCTGTTCATGGCCGGCATCGTGCCCGGCGTCCTGCTGGGGCTGGCGCTGATGGCCACCAACCACGTCATGGCGGTGCGCCGGGGCTATTACTTCCATGAACAGCGGCTGTCGTGGCCGGAATTCCTGCGCGTGTCCTGGCAGGTGTTCCCGGCGCTGCTGCTGCCCTTCATCATCCTGGGCGGCATTCACGGCGGGCTGTTCACCCCGACGGAAGCGTCGGCGGTGGCGGTGGCCTACGCGCTGTTCGTCGCGAAATTCGTGCTGCGCACCCTGAAATGGAGCCAGATCCCGGAGATTCTGGTGCGCACGGCGCTGATGACGTCGGCGGTGCTGCTCATCATCTCCATGGCCACCATCTTCGCCTGGATGCTGACGGTGCTGCAGATTCCGCAGACGGTCAGCGCCTGGATCGGCGGCCTGGGACTGTCGCCGGTGGCGCTGATGATCGCGGTGGTCGGATTCCTGATCGTCTGCGGGCTGTTCATCGACACGCTGCCCGGCGTCATCATCCTGGTGCCGATCCTGGCCCCCATCGCGGACGCCGCCGGCATTCCGGGGCTGCAGTTCGCCATGGTGGTCATCCTGACCATGACGCTGGGCATGATCACGCCGCCGGTCGGCGGGGTGCTGTTCGTCGTCACCGTCGTCGCCAGGATCGAGATGATCGCGCTGGCCCGCGCCATCCTGCCGTTCCTGCTGGCGGAACTGGCGGTCGTGCTGCTGCTCATCCTGTTCCCGGCGATCAGCCTGTGGCTGCCCGGGCTGGTCGGTCTCACCCACTAGGATCTCACCCAACCAGAAACGCGCACGAGCACGGGAGGACACGAAGATGCGAAGGATGCTGATGCTGGCGGCGGCCGCCGCCCTGGCGGGGCTGGTGGGCGGCACGCCCGAGGCGCTGGCGCAGAAGGTGATCAAGTACACGCACTTCCAGCCGGGCCGCGCCGACCAGCCCAAGCACGCCGCCGCCGAAGCCTTCCGCAAGCACGTCGAGGAGAAGAGCGGCGGTAAGCTGAAGGTGCAGATCTACCCCGCCGGCCAGCTCGGCAACGCCACCAGCGTGCTGGAGGGGCTGCGGCTCGGCTCGATCGAGCTGGCGGTCGTCCACGACGGCGGCATCTCCAGCGTCTACAAGCCCATCGACGTCTTCATGATGCCGTACCTGTTCCGGGATTCCCAGGTCGCCTGGGCCGTCTGGGACGGTCCCTTCACCAAGGAATTCGGCGAGGACATGCTGAAGCGGACCGGCATCCGGCTGATGGCCTTCGCCGACAACGGCATCCGCCACTTCACCAATTCCAAGCGCCCGATCAAGACACCGGCCGACCTCAAGGGCCTGAAGATCCGCGTCCAGCCGAGCCCGGTGTACATCAAGCTGGTCGAGAGCCTCGGCGCCAGCACGTCGGCCATCGACTGGGGCGAGCTGCCGGCGGCGCTGGCGCAGGGCACCGTGGACGGGCAGGAGAACGGCGTCACCAACATCCTCGCCGCCAGCCTCTACCAGCACCAGAAGCACGCCACCCTGGATGGCCACGTGTACAGCCTGCACGCCTACCTGTTCAGCGACGCGTTCTGGCAGACGCTCACCGATCAGGAAAAGAAGATCGTCGCCGAGGGCGTCGACATCGCCAAGGACATCCACCGCAGGATGACCGCCGAGCAGGACAACGCCGCCAAATCGATCCTGGAATCCAAGGGCATGCAGGTCACCACCCTGACGCCGGCGGAGCGCGACGCGTTCCGCGACGTGGCGCAGCCGCCGGTGCGCGCCTTCCTGGAGCAGGAGTTCGGCAAGGAACGGGTCACCCGGCTGGTCGAAGCCGTCGAAGCGGCGCAGCGGAAGACCAACTAGGGCGAGCCCCCAGGAGTGAAACCGGCATGAGCGCACCCGAGCAGCGGCTCCCCGTGGTCGTCCTCGACGAGGGCTACGGCGACTACGACATCGAGAACGCCGTACTGGCGCCGCTCGGCGCCGTGGTGGTGCCGCGCCCGTGCGGCGGGGACGCCGCCAGGGTGCGGGCCGCGGTGCCCGGCGCGGTCGCCGTCCTGGTGCGGGAAAGCCCGATCGATGCCCGGGCGCTGGACGCCATGCCCGGTTGCCGGGTCATCGTCCGCTATGGCGTGGGCGTCGACAACATCGACCTGAAGGGGGCGGCCGAACGCGGCATCCACGTGGCGAACGTGCCGGACTATGGCGTGGACGAGGTCAGCGACCACGCGCTGGCCCTGCTCCTCGCCGTCGCTCGCCGCGTCGTCAGCCGCGACCGCGCCGTCCGCGCCGGCGCCTGGAACGTCGCGCGGGCCGAGCCGATGTACCGGCTGCGGGGCCGGGTGCTGGGGCTGCTGGGGTACGGCCGGATCGCCGCCGCCTTCCACCGCAAGGCGGCGGCGCTGGGGTTCGCCGGCACGCTGGTCCACGACCCCTTCCTCAAGGATCCGCCGGACGGCGCGGCGCTGGTGGACGTCGACACCCTGTGCCGCGAGGCGGACGTGCTGTCGCTGCACGCGCCGCTGAATGCCGGGACGCGCCATATCCTGAACCGCGCGCGCATCACACTGTTGAAGCCGACGGCGATCGTCGTCAACACCGGACGCGGCCCGCTGCTCGACGCGGCGGCGCTGGCCGAGGCGTTGCGCGACGGCCGTCTGTTCGGCGCCGGGATCGACGTGTTCGAGACGGAACCGCCGCCGCCCGACGATCCGCTGCTGCACGCCCCGCGCGTCGTCGTCACCGACCACACCGCCTGGTACTCCGAACAGGCGGTCGCCGATCTGCAGCGCAAGGCGGCCGAGGAGGTGGCCCGCGTGCTGCGCGGCGAGAAGCCCGTGCACTGGGTCAACCGCTGGCCCTGAGCGCGGGAGGAGCGATGACGTCCCAATCCCCAGAACAGGAGCCCCCCATGACCGACCCCGACCCCGTCCCCGCCGAGCTGATCGCCGGCTTCCGGCAGGTCGCGACCGCCTCCGTCGCCGACGCCGTCGACAAGGTCGCCGGCCGGCGCGGCTACATGGACCATCCGATCAAGCCGCGCATCAACGACCGGAAGATCGTCGGCCCCGCCGTGACCATCCTGGAAGGCCCGACCGACGAGTTCGTGCCCCCGACGCACGCGTTGGACGCCATCGACGAATCGCCCGAAGGCAGCGTAATCTGCATCGCCATCAACGGCGAGGCGGAGGTGGCGGTATGGGGGGGCCTGATGACGGCAGGCGCGGTCGCCAACAAACACGAGGGCGCCGTCCTCGACGGCGGCGTGCGCGATCTGGTGGAGATCAAGCGTGACTACGATTTCCCGGTGTTCGCGCGCTCGGTGTCGCCCGGCACGACGCTGGGGCGGTTCAAGACGCTGGACGCCGGCATCCCCGTGCGCATCGGCGGCATCATGGTGAATCCGGGCGACATCATCGTCGCCGACGTCGACGGCGTGATCGTCGTGCCGCGCCGGCACGCCCAGGCGGTTCTGGAGATGGCGCGGGAGATCGACGAGCGCGAACTCGAACAGGCTAAACTGATCATCGAGGCGAAGTCGCTGCGCGGCGGCCTCGCCAAATACAACCGGATCTGATCCATGGCCGACAAGCGTTTCGATCTGGTGGCGTTCGGCGAGCCCCTGGTGGAACTGAACCAGACCGGGCAAACCGGCGCCTATCTCCCCGGTTTCGGCGGCGACACCTCCAACGCCGCCATCGCGGCGGCGCGCCAGGGGGCGCGGGTCGGCTACGTCACCGCCGTCGGCGCCGACGATTTCGGCGACCGCTTCCTGGACCTGTGGCGGGCCGAGGGGGTGGACACCGCCGCGGTCCGCCGCGACCCCGCGGCGCACACGGGCATGTACTTCATCAGCCACGGTCCCCGCGGGCACGGCTTCACCTACATGCGCGCCGGCTCCGCCGCCAGCCGCATGACGCCGGCCGACCTGCCGGAGGACACCATCGCGTCGGCCCGCATCCTGCACCTGTCCGGCATCACCCAGGCGATCAGCCCCGGCGCCTGCGACGCCGGCTTCGCCGCCATGGAGATGGCGCGCAGGCACGGCGTCACCGTCTCGTACGATTCCAACCTGCGGCTCAAGCTGTGGCCGATCGATCGGGCCCGCGCGATCATCCACGCCGCGCTGGCCGGGGCGGACGTGGCGCTGCTCAGCCAGGAGGACGCCGAGGCGCTGTGCGGAACCGCGGACGCGGGCGCGATCCTCGACCGCTACTGCGCCATGGGGCCGAAGGTGGTGGTGCTGAAGGTCGGCAAGGAGGGGGCCTGGATCGCCGCCGGCGGCGAGCGCCGCCACATCCCCGGCCATGCGGTGGCGGCGGTGGACGCCACCGGCGCCGGCGACACCTTCGCCGGAGCCTTCCTGACGGAGGTCGCCGCCGGGCGCGACCCCTTCACGGCCGCCGCCTACGCCAACGCGGCGGCGGCCCTGTCCACGACCGGCTGGGGCGCGGTGACCCCGATTCCGCACCGGCCGGCGGTGGAGGCGTTCCTGGCCGCCGTCCCCTAGGGCCTTGCCTCTGGCGCGCGTGCGTCAGCGGCAATCATAGCGCGAGTGCGCCAGCGCACGCCTACCGCCGTATGGAGCCAATTTGCCGCTTTATGTCGGATGTGTATCCCGTCATGGTGGTGGGACCCTGATCCACTGCGACGGTTTCGAGAGGCGCTTCCCATGGCGTATCCGCACATCATGACGAGGCTGGCGGCGATTTCCTTCGGCGC
>DASWVP010000142.1:0-5136 GCA_036401175.1 Azospirillum sp.
GACGTCGTGCCAGCCACCCAGGCGGCGACCGCGCCCGTCCCGGCCGAGGGCTCCGTCCCGGCGAAGGCGATGCTGACGTGGACCGGCAACGATGGCCGGACCCGCCGCACCGAGGTCGAGGCGAGCCGGCTGGAGGCGTTCAACCACACGTTGGCCACCCACCTCGCCGAACATCGGGCGATGCTGGACGAGCACGCCGGACAGATCGCCCGCGACGAGTTCTCGCCGGTGTTCATCCAGCTCGACGCGCGCGTTCCCGCCTACACCGAGTGGGTGTTCAACTGGTGGACCAGCTACATCCTGCTGACGCGCGGTCTGGTCACCGGCGTGGACCGGCTGGTGCGCGGCGACCTGTCGGGCATCCAGCCCGCGGTGCAGGAGACGCTGACCACCTACGTCCGCGCCGAATACGCGCTGATCACGCAGCCGGACGACATGCGGCCGGAGATCACCGCCGCCGTCAAGTCGGCCATCCGCGCGCTCGACCGCGACGTCGGCAAGGTCTGCAGCCTGTACGGCCAGGACTTCCGCAACTTCGTGCTGACCCATGGCGGCCCGATCGAGGTGGCGGCGGAACCCGGTCGCTGGACGGCCGTGGCGCGCGACGGGGTCGAACTGTCGGCGTGGCCGAACCTGTGCACTCCGCCCGCCGGCCCGCCGACGGTGCCGGCCGAACTGTACGAGCGCGCGCTGCAGCTGGACGGGCAGATCAACTCGGTGCTGATCCGGCTGAGCCGGCCGATCGCCACCACGGCGGTGTCGCTCAGCGTGTCGGCATCCGGCATCATGGCCTTCCTGGCCGGCTTCGGCCTGCCGATCGCGGTGGTTGGCGGCCCGATTCTCGTGTTCGTGGTCGCCAAGTCGGTGTTCTACGTTGCCGACTTCCTGCTGTCGGAACTCGATGCCGCGTTCAACCGGCGCGACTTCGAGGCGGCGGTGCGCCAGTCGCTGCGCCGGTCCGAGGAGGACAGCGAGGCGCTGCTGGCGCGGCTGCTCAAGCAGCGCCTCGATGACCATCTCACCTCGGTCCAGGCGATGGTCACGCCGCAGAACTGATACGGACGGCGGCGTGGGCGGCCTTATTGGTCGGGTGCGAGTCGCGCGGCGACGGCCACCGGAACGCGGCTCGTGCCCACCGCCTTGGACTTGGTCACCATCCAGTCCATCGCCAGGGCGCCGGCCACCGCGGAGGTGACGGCATAGACGCGGCTGACGGCGACCGCCCCCTCGGTGGCGGTGACCGCGCCGCCGGCCGCCATCGTCGCGCCGCCGACGAAGGGCAAGGCGCCGAGGCCGCCGGTGGCGAGGTTGAAGGCGACGACCCCGCCGATGGCGCCGAGGCCGAGGGCGAGCGACTGGTTGCGCTGCATCCAGCTGCTGTCGTCGACCGCCTGCGGCAGCTTCGGCAGGGGCGGCAGCGGCGCCGGCGCGGCGCTCGGCGCCTGGGCCTGCGTGAGCAGCAGGTCGGCGGCGTGCCCGCCGGAGGGCAGGCTGGTGGCGGCGACGGCGAGAGCCAAGGCCAGAGCGGGACCCTTCATGGAGCGTTCCCCTATCGCGTGACGGCGGGCCGGGTGGGCGGGCCCAGGTGGGCGGAATGGGTGGATGAAGCGGTCAGGACGCCGAAATCCGGTCGAGCGTCGTCGCCAGCAGCGCTTCGACCGCGGCGTCCACGGACAGACGCGCGTTCGCCTCGATGATCCAGCGCTTGGCCATGCGGGTGGCCGGCTCGCCCAGTTCGTTGAGCTGGCGCAGCGCGCCGGTCAGGTCGCCTTCGGTCAGCCGGCGGTTGATGATGTCCAGTGCCTTGGCCGTGGTGTTCGATTCCATGGCGCCCGGCAGGCCGGAGGTGGCGACGAGCTGGGTGATCCAGTCCTGGATGCGGTCGGTCACCGACCGCTGCGCGGCGGCATCGGCCACCGCCTGGATGTTGGGGGCGACCAGGGCGACGAAGGTCTCGCGCAGTTCGGTCACCGTCGCCACGCCGGTGGCCGCGAACGGCGCCAGCGCGGCCAGCGCGTCGGTCAGGCGGCGGTCGTCGCCGACCAGCTTCATGCCGGCATCGAGTTCCCGCTGGTAGGGCTTGGACGTCTGCAGCTTGACCAGGAGCTGCTGCGACACCAGCGCCAGCCGGGTGGCGGCCGGGCCGTTGCCGTTCATCTGTTCGAGTCGCTTCTCCGCCTCCAGCAGACGCTCGCCGAGCGCGGCGGCCTCCCGCTGCGCCTGCTCCAGCTTGGCCTGCAGGTCGGCGCGGGCGGCCGCCTCGCTGGCCAGCCGGGCCTGGAGTTCGGTGCGGGCGCTCTCCTCGCCGGTCAGCCGGGCCTGGATGTCGGCGCGGGCGGCCGCCTCCTGGTCGAGTTTGGCCTGCACCTCGGTGCGGGCGGCGTCCTGCTGGTCGACGCGGGCCTGCAACGCGCCGCGCGCGCCGGCCTCGGTGTCCAGGCGGCCGGTCACGGTGGCGAGGCCGGCGTCCAGCGCCTTCAGCCGCTCGGGCGTGGCGCCGACGGCGGCGTCGATCTCGCCGAACCTCCGTTCGATGACGTTGAAGCGCCCCTCGATCCCGTCCATCCGTCCGGCCGTCCGGTCGCCGCGCTCCTCGGTGGCGGACAGGCGGCCGGTGACCTGCGCGAAGCCGCTCTCCAACTGGTCGATGCGGCGCGCCGAGACGTTGAAGTTGCCGCCCACCGCCTCGATCGCCTCGACCCGCCCTTCGGTCCGGCGGTTCTGGCCGTCCAGGGCGGCGATGCGCTGCGACAGCGCTTCGAGACGGCCATCGGCCGTCACCAGATCGATGGCCGGCGCCACCGACGGGATGTGGCCGAACTTCTCCACCAGCACCGGGCGCAAGGCCGGCGTGGCGACGGCGAAGGCCGCCCCGGTCAGCGCCACCAGCGACACGAACAGGGCGAGCCCGTTGCCCCGCGCCCGCGGCGCAGCGGCCACCGGCCCGCGTTCCGGGGCGGAGCGCCCGGTCCGAGAGGGTCCGGTCAGCTCCTTCTCCACGGTGTTCGCGCCCGGCTTCGCCTCGGAGGAGGCCCGATCCAGTTCGGGAGTAACGGACGTCGACATGCGGTCTTCCATCATGGAGTGGGGGCGCGCCGCAGGACGGCGGTGCTGGATCCTGGACGCCCGATCACGGGCGGGCGTAGACGCGGTCGGTGGCGACCGCCGACGACCACAGCGCGACGGCCGGCTGACCGTCGTCGGCGATGTAGTGGACCGGGTTCGGCTTCGCCCCGGACGTCCGCTGGGTGTAGTGGTGGAACCAGTTGCCGGCGAAGCCGCCGATCACCGCCGCCACCAGGGTGGGCACCCCGATCACCCCGTCGAGCACGATGAGGCCGCCGACGATGCCCAGGCCGATGGCCACGATCTGCTGCGGCTCCAGGTTCAGCAGCGGCTGCGGAGCACCCGGGGCGGCGCTGGGTGGGACGCTGGGCGGGGTGCCCGGCTGGGCCGGTTCGGTCTGCGTCATCTCCAGGTGCGCCCGGTCCATATCGGACAGGATCTGCTGGCGGAAGGTGATGGACTCAGCCATCGCGCCCTGTCCGTACCCGACAAGCGCCGCGATCAGCAGCAGCACACGCCCGACCCCCATGGCAGTCCCCCTCTTTGTCCCTACGCCCGCGATCCCGGGCATCCGTCCGCGCGCGGCATGCGGGCGGCGCATCCCCGATTATTCCCCTTTTTCAGTACCACGATTGATGGAGGGGATTGAAGTCCCGACTTGACCGCGTCGCGTGATAACGAATAATCGCGCGGATGTGGGACGCGGGTGGCGCGCCGGTGTGGCCGCCCCCAGCCATACCGGAGGAGGCACCCCGCGGGGCTGGCCGATGAGGACATGGTGACAGGCGAGGCCGGGTGGAACCTGCTGGCGGCGAACGCGACGGCCGGGGTGCTGGCCCTTGTTCTTCCCATGCTGGTGATCGGCGTGGTTTCGGCGCTCAGCCATCGGCTGGCGACGCTGGACTTCTACGGCATCCCCGCGCTGATGCTGCTGCCCAAGTTGGCCGGCATCCTGCTGGGCGTGGTAGTGCTGGCCGACTGGCTGCCGGACGGGCGCTTCGACGCCGGCGCCTTTTTCGAGCCCGGCAGCTACTGGAACATGGCGGCGACCGAGTTCCTGGCGCGCTGCGCCGATCCCTTCGCTTACGACCTGCCGGGGGCGGCGCGGGACGGGCTGGCGGGCGAGAACGGGCTGGCGATGCGCGTCACCGTCTGGCTGGCGCTTGGCGCGCTGGCGGTGGCGGCGGTGCTGGCGGTGCTGGTGTCGGGCTGGGGCGAGGGGCTGCGGAACATCGGGGCGGCGGCGCTGCTGACCCTGTCCGGCGCGTTCATCACGGCGTACAGCGTGGTCTTCATCCTGTGGGCGGTGTACTCGCTCAATTTCTGGATCTTCCTCGTGCTGGCCGCCGCGTACCAGTACCGGCGCCACCACCACGCCGACCTCTGACGGGAACGGAAATGGCAGCGCACAGGCCGCACAGCACGTCGGGACCGGCGGTCGAGGACGGCAAGGGCACCCTCGTCGCGCGCGGCGTCGGCGGCCGGCTGGAACTGACCGGCAACCGGCTGCGCATCATCAAGGGGGGCGTGTTCGGCTACATCGTCACGCTGTTCGGCATCGAGGGCGGCTTCGTCGAGCGCACGGTGCGGGTGAGCCACATCTCCAGCATCGAACTGGACGTGCCGGTGATGTTCTTCCGCTATGTCCGCCTGTCGTATCCGGGCAGCCCGACGATGAGCGGGCACACGTTCCTGGACATGATGGCCGAGAACGCAGTGCTGATGAGCCTTGTCGACAACCGCCCGTTCTACACGCTGATCGAGCGGATCGAGGCGATGATGGACGCCGAGGGCGCGTCCACGCTGGAGCGGCTGCGCGACGAACCGGAGGAGGAACCGCGCCCGCCGCGCCCCTCCGTCCTGCGCGCGCTGGGCCGCCGCCTGCGGGAGCGGTGGCGCCGCCCGGCCGAGCCGAAGCCCGAACCCGAGCCCGAGAGGAAGACGGACCCGGAGCCGCCTCAATCGCCGTAGCGGTCGGTGGTCGTCCATACCTCGCCGACCATCGGCGCGCAGGGGCGCAGCGTCAGGCCGGCGGGCAGGCGCGTCATGCCGTCGCCGCAGGCCCCCTCC
>DASWVP010000143.1:0-9388 GCA_036401175.1 Azospirillum sp.
GTCCCCTGCGGTGACGGCCACGGTGACGGCGGTGCGGCCACCGCCGGAAGCCCCCTCCGCGCCGCCGCCAGCCCCGGCCGCGCCGCCGGTGATCGCCAAGCCGGCCGAAGCCGCGAAGCCGCCGGCCACCGACGCTGGCAAGGATAACGACAAGGATAAGGGCAGGGGCCGCACCGCCTGGGCGCGGGACGACGTGTACGTGCGGGCCGCCCCCAGCCGCGACGGCAAGGTGCTGGGCGCGCTGTTGCCCGGCGAAAAGGTGGAGGTGCTGCCCGACGACGTCGACGGCTGGTCGCGCGTCGCCCGCAACGGCCAGGTGCTGGGTTACGCCGCCAGCAGCTTCCTGACCGACAAGGCCCCCGCCGCGCGCGCCGCATCCCAGGGCGGCGGCTCGTCGGACGACGATGGTTGCTCGCTGCCGCCGGACATTCCGTCGGGACGCCGCGTGTTCCTGGCCGACGGCAGCCGGGCGCGCATCCTGGCCGACGCCAACCTGCGCGACGCACCGGGCTGTCGGGGCCGCGTCCTCGACGTGCTGGAGGAGGGGGAGACCGTCACCGTATCGGACGAGCGGAACGGCTGGTACCGCGTCTCCCGCCAGGGCCGCGCCCTTGGCTACATCAGCGGCGCGCTGCTGGACAAGGCACGGTAGCGCCATTTCCAAGGCGAACCCGACGTTGGGGGATGTGGCCGTCAGTCCGCCTTCTTCGTCCGCGCAGCCGCGGTCATGAAGCCGCGCCAGACCTCGGCGGGGACGGAGCCGCCGGTGACGCCCTTCATGGGCGTGTTGTCGTCGTTGCCGACCCACACGCCCACGGTCATGCCGTTGGCGAAGCCGACGAACAGCGCGTCGCGGTAGTCGTTGGTGGTTCCGGTCTTGCCGCCCGCCGCCTTGCCAAACGCGGCGGCGCGTCCGGTGCCCTCCTTGCCCAGGACGCCGCGCAGCATGGCCTGCATGGCGGCGGCGGTCTGCGGCGCCAGCACGCGTTCCGGCGGCGGCGGGGATGCCGCGTAGACCTCCCGCCCGCGCGGATCGAGGATGCGCTGGAACGTGCGCGCCTCGACGCGCAGGCCGCCGTTGGCCACCGCCGCGTAGGCCTGCGTCAGCTCCCGCAGCGTCGTCTCGCTGCTTCCCAGCGCCAGCCCCAGCGTGCGGTCCAGCGGCGTGCCGATGCCCAGGCGCCGGGCCATCTCGACCACCTCGCCGACGTGTCCCCGGGTGAGGCGGGCCGACGCCGTGTTGCTCGACCGCGCCAGCGCCTGCGCCAGCGTCAGGCGCTCCGGGTAGCGGTCGTCGAAGTTGCGGATGGCGCGTTCGCCGGACGTTTCCAGGCGCGAGCCGTCGACCACGCTGGCCGGCGTCAGGCCGCGCTCCAGCGCCGCCAGATAGACGAACAGCTTGAAGGCGGAGCCCGGCTGCCGCTTCGCCTGCATGGCGCGGTTGAAATGGTCGCGCCGCGCCGCGGCGTCGCGCCCGCCGACCATCGCCAGCACCTCGCCGGTGTCGCTCAGCGCGATCAGCGCGCATTCGGCGTCGCCGATGCGGGCGGCGTTGCGTTTCAGCACGGCCTCCAGCGTGCGCACGGCGGCCACCTGAAGGTCGCGGTCCAGCGTGGTGCGCACGGTGAAGGTTGGCCCCGGCCCGGTGGTATCCTTCCCGAACTCCGCGTCCTTGCCGTAGAAATCCGCGTGGAAGCGGTCGAAGCGCACCTTGGCGGTTTCGCGGAAGCCGCCGGACACGGCGACGGCGGTCCGGTTGGCCTCCGCCAGCGTGAGGCGCTGGCGCTTGGCGCGGTCGGCCTGAGCCTGCGTGATGAAACCGGCGGCGGCCATGGTGTCCAGCACGATGGCGGCCTTTTCCTCGGCGCGCTTTTTGTCGGCGAAGGGGTTGAGCCGCGACGGCGCCGGCAGCATGCCGATCAGCACCGCCGACTCCTTCAAGGTCAGGCCGGTCGCCGGCTTGTTGAAATAAACCTTGGCCGCCGCCTCCACGCCGTAGGCGCCGGTGCCGAAATAGGCGCGGTTGAGGTAGAGGTAGAGGACGTTGCGCTTGCCGATCTTCTCCTCGAACTCCTGCGCGGTGACCAGTTCCTGCACCTTGCGGGTCCAGCGGTCCTCGTCCTTCAGGAAGATGTTCTTCATGGTCTGCTGGGTCAGCGTGCTGCCGCCCTGACTGATGCGGCCCGACGTGACCGCCACCGACAGCGCCCGCGCCAGCCCCAGGTAGTCGAGCCCGGCGTGCTCGAAGAAGCGGCGGTCCTCCTTGGCGATCAGCGCCTGGAGCAGGTGGCGCGGCATCCTGTCCACCGGCACGGCGGCTCCGGCGTTCTCGCCGGATGAGCCGAGGAAACGCCCCTGCCGGTCGAGGAAGCGCACGCCGCCCTCACGGTTGTACGCCAGCACCTCGTCCACGGAACGGAAGGATTCGCCGAACAGGTCGAGCGCCCGCGCGCCGTTGGTCGGCCCGGCGGCGAAGACGAGCGGGACGGCCAGCGCGAACAGGGCCGTGGTGCGGCGAAGGAACGAGGTGCGGCGCATGGTCTTCCACAGGGGCGTTCCGCGGGGGGAACTCGGGCGCGCCACACGTCGTCATGCGTCGGGGGCTCTACAATTGGATACCCCCTAATTTCAATGCGGGAGCCAAGCCGGCACCGTGGCTGTTATGGTGGGTGTCCCCGATCCGGAGAAAGGCCGCATGAGCAAGCCGCTGACCGTCACCATCCCCCACCAGCTCGGCCGGCAGGAGGCCAAGGACCGCATCGAGCGCGGGCTTGGCCAGGTCCGCTCGCAGCTGTCCAGCCTGCAGGCCAGCGTCGAGGAGAGCTGGACGGACGACCGCCTGGACTTCCGCCTGTCCGCCCTGGCGCAGACCATCGCCGGCCGCATCGACGTGGACGAGCGCGAGGTGCGCGTGGAGGTGGACCTGCCCTGGCTGCTCGCCAAGCTCGGCGAAAAGCTCACCCACCGCATCCGCCAGCAGGGCATGCTGATGCTGGAGAAGAAGTGAGGGACGCCCGCCGCCTGCCTCCGAAGGGGGAGTCCCGTAGGTTGGGTTGAGCGCCAGCGAAAACCCAACGTGCCTGCAACGCTGGAGGGTGTTGGGCTTTCGCTGGCGCTCAACCCAACCTACGGGCCGTTGATTCTCGGGAGCAACATGCCCCCACCGCCCCATGTCGAACAAACAAAAAAGCCCGCCGTCGCCGGCGGGCTCTTTTCGTGCGTCACCCTGCGCCGACGGGTCACCGGGGTGCGATCACCATGACCATCTGGCGGCCTTCGAGCTTCGGCATCTGCTCGACCTTCGCCAGATCGTCCAGGTTGTCGCGCACGCGCATCAGCACGTTCATGCCCAGGTCCTGGTGCGCCATCTCGCGTCCGCGGAAGCGCATGGTCACCTTGACCTTGTCGCCTTCCTCGAGGAAGCGGCGGGCGGCGCGCATCTTCACGTCGTAATCATTGTCATCGATGCCCGGCCGGAGCTTGATCTCCTTGACCTCGATGATCTTCTGTTTCTTGCGCGCCTCGGCCGCCTTCTTCTGCGCCTCGTACTTGAACCTGCCGTAGTCGAGGATCTTGCAGACGGGCGGCTCGGCTTGCGGGGCCACCTCGACAAGGTCGAGGCCGGCGTCTTCCGCCGCCATCAGCGCGTCGCGCAATGAAACGACGCCGACCATCTCGCCATCAGCGCCAACGAGACGGACGGAGCGAGCCGTAATCTCCCTGTTCACTCGCGGACCGTCGCGGGTCGGGGCGGCTTCTTGCGGTAACCTGGCTATGGATGCTTCTCCATGGTTTGAGACCCCTCCCACGGGCCCCCGACGTCATGGGGGCCCGCAGGAGCGGGCCGGTCAGAACGGCGAATCCTCGGTGAGGTCACCGGCCGGAGACTTCACCTGGTCCACCAGTTTATTGAGCGCGGCGTCCAGGGCAAGAACTTCCTGATCCTTTCCGCCGAGGTACCGCAAGGCGACGGTCCGTTCCTCCGCCTCGCGCCGGCCGACGACGACGAGGACCGGGATCTTCTGCAAGCTGTGCTCGCGGACCTTCAGGTTGATCTTCTCGTTGCGCACGTCCAGCACGGCCCGGACGCCCTGGCGCTTCAACGCCTTGTGCACCTCGGCCGCATAACCGTCCGCCTCGTTGGTGATGGTGGTCACCACCGCCTGGACCGGGGCCAGCCACAGCGGGAACTTGCCGGCGTAATGCTCGATCAGCATGCCGATGAAGCGCTCCAGCGAGCCCAGGATGGCGCGGTGGAGCATCACCGGCCGGTGCTTCGCCCCGTCCTCGCCGATGTAGGTGGCGTCCAGCCGCTCGGGCAGCACGAAGTCCAGCTGCAGCGTGCCGCACTGCCACGTCCGGCCGATGGCGTCGGTCAGGTGGAACTCCACCTTCGGGCCGTAGAAGGCGCCCTCGCCGGGCAGTTCCTCGAACTCCAGCCCGGCCGAGCGCAGCGCGGTGCGCAGGCCCTCCTCGGCGCGGTCCCACACCGCGTCGGTGCCGGCGCGCACGTCCGGGCGCAGGGCCAGCTTCACCGCGATGTTGTCGAAGCCCAGGTCCTTGTAGACGCCCAACTGAAGCTTGAAGTAGTTGGCCGACTCCTCCGGCACCTGATCCTCGGTGCAGAAGATGTGCGCGTCGTCCTGCGTGAAGGCGCGCACGCGCAGGATGCCGTGCAGCGCGCCCGACGGCTCGTTGCGGTGGCACGACCCGAACTCGGCCAGACGCATCGGCAGGTCGCGGTAGGATCGCAGGTCGTTGTTGAAGATCTGCACGTGGCCGGGGCAATTCATCGGCTTGACGCCGAGGAACTTCTTGCCCTCGTCCGCCTCCACCTTGAACATGTTGTCGCCGTACATGTCCCAGTGGCCGGACGCCTTGAACAGCGAGCTGTCGATGAGCTGCGGCGTCTTCACCTCCAGGTATCCGGCGGTGTCCAGCTTGGCGCGGATGTAGTTTTCCAGCGTCCGGTACAGCGTCCAGCCCTTGGGGTGCCAGAACACCGAACCGGCCGCCTCTTCCTGCGTGTGGAAGAGGTCCATCTCCTTCCCCAGGCGGCGGTGGTCGCGCTTCTCCGCTTCCTCCAGCTGGGTCAGGTAGGCCTTCAGCTCCTTCTCGTCGCGCCACGCCGTGCCGTAGATGCGCTGCAGCATCGGGTTGCGGCTGTCGCCGCGCCAGTAGGCGCCGGCCACCTTCATCAGCTTGAAGGCGGTGCCGACCTTGCCGGTCGTCGGCGCGTGCGGCCCGCGGCACAGGTCGAGCCAGTCGCCCTGGCGGTAGACGCTGATCGCCTGCCCCTCGGGGATCGCCTCGATCAGCTCGGCCTTGTAATGCTCGCCATGGTCCTTGAAGTACCGGATGGCGTCGTCGCGGTCCCACTCCTCGCGCACGATGGCGGCGTTGCGCTGGACGATCTCGCGCATCTTCGCTTCGATCTTCTCCAGATCGTCGGGCGTGAACGGCTCCTTGCGGGCGAAGTCGTAATAGAAGCCGTTGGCGATCGACGGGCCGATCGTCACCTGCGTGCCCGGATACAGCTCCTGCACGGCCTCGGCCAGCACGTGGGCGGCGTCGTGGCGGATCACCTCCAGCGCGTCGGGATGACTGCGCGTGACGATCTCGATCCTGGCGTTGGTGGTGATGGTCGTGGTGACGTCCTTGACCTCGCCGTCGATCTTGACGGCAAGCGCATCCTTGGCCAGCCGAGGCCCGATCGCGGCGGCGACGTCGGCCCCCGTGACCGGACCGTCGAATTCGCGCACGCTGCCGTCGGGCAGCGTAATGGCAATGTTGGACGACACCAGGTTCACCGTTTCCATAAGTTTGCGTGTCCCGAAGGGAATCGGGAGGCAGGACTCTAAATATATGGAACGGACTGTCAAGCGCAGCGGGCGCCGCAGGTGCGGCCCGACGTCAGGCGTTTCGCATTAGGCCCCCAGCAACTCCCCATACACCGCCAGCGTCTCGGCCACCATGCGTTCCTTGGTGAAGCGTTCGGCCACGAACGCCTGGGCGTGCGCGCCGATGGCCTCGCGCTGCGCGTCGCTCAGCGCCAGCGCCTCGCCCAGCGCCTGGGCCAGCGCGTCGGAATCGTCGGGCGGCACGATCCACGCGGTCTCACCGGGGATCACCGTCTCGCGGTAGGCGCCGATGGAAGTGACGATCACCGGCTTGCCCATCGCCTGCGCCTCGACGATGACGCGGCCGAACGCCTCCGGCTCGCGCGAGGCCGAGACGACGACGGTCGCCAGCGTGTAGGCGGCGGCCATGTCGGTGCAATCGCCGGTCAGGTGCACCACGCCGGCCAGCCCGGCCCGTCTGGCGCGCTCCTCCAACTCCTGCCGGTAGCCGCTGCGCCCCTGGTCGGAGCCCACCAGCAGGCAGCACACATCCTTGCGCCCCAGCTTCTCCAGCGCGTCGATCAGCACGACCTGCCCCTTCCACCGGGTCAGCCGGCCGGGCAGCAGGATCACCGGGCGGTCGTCCGGCAGCCGCCACTGCGTGGCGAGCTGGATGATGCGGGCCGACGACACCCGGTCCGGCGCGAAGACCGCGGGGTCGTAGCAGCGGTGGATCAGACGCACGCGCGCCGGGTCGACCTCGTAGTTCGCCAGCACGTGCTCGCGCACGAACTCGGAAATGGCGATGACCCGCTCGCCGCGCGCCATCACCGAATTGTACCAGCGCTTCAGCCCGCCCTTGAAATTGTAGGGCGCGTGGAAGGTGGTCATGTAATGCGCGCCGGTGCGCCGGCAGGCCATCCAGGCGCTCCACGCCGGGGCGCGGGAGCGGGCGTGCACGATGTCGACGCCGTGCTCGCGGATCACCTGCTCCAGCCGCCGGGCGTTGCGGCGGATGGTCATCGGGTTCTTGGAGGCGAGCGGCAGCGTGATGTGCCGGATGCCGGCGCGGTCCAGTTCGCGCACCATCGGCCCGCCCTGGGAGGCGACCAGCGGCACCGCCCCGGCCTCGGCCAGCCCGATCGCCACGTCGATGCAGCCGCGCTCGGCCCCGCCGGTCACCAGCGTGGGCAGCACCTGCAGCACCACCGCCGGGCGCGTCCCGCTGCCGCCGAACGCCGCAGGCGGATTGTCTGGCCGTGGCCCGGTGGTAAGGTGGGGCTCGATGTCCATGCTTGCTGCCGTGCTCTCGTTCGTCTTCGTCTCGGGCTTGCGCGCCCCGGGGGCCGGCCGTGGGGGAGCCGACATGGGGGAACCGACATGACCGGACCACACGCCGTTCCGGACGGCGCGCACCATAGCCTGACCCGCGGCGACGCCACCATAGCCTATCGACACACGCCCGCGCGCAAGGCCGGGCAGGGGCCGGGCCTGATGTTCCTGGGCGGCTTCATGTCCGACATGACCGGCACCAAGGCGGTGGCGCTGGAGGCGTGGGCCTGCCGGCAGGGGCTGGCCTTCACGCGCTTCGACTATCAGGGGCACGGGGCGTCGAGCGGCCGGTTCGAGGACGGCACCATCGGCGCCTGGACCGCCGACGCGCTGGCCGTACTGGACGACGTGACGCAGGGGCCGCAGGTCCTGATCGGCTCGTCCATGGGCGGCTGGATCATGACGCTGGCGGCGCTGCGGCGGCCGGAGCGGGTGGCCGGGCTGGTCGGCATCGCGTCGGCCCCCGACTTCACCGAGGATCTGATCTGGGACGCGCTCGACCCCGCCACCCGCGCGCTGATGGAGCGCGAGGGCGAATGGCGCCGCCCGTCGGCGTACTTTCCCGAACCGAAGCCGGTGACCATGACCCTGGTCGAGGAGGCGCGGGCGCACCTGCTGCTGCGCGGCGATCCCGTGCGCGATCCCGTGCGCTTCGGCGGCCCGGTGCGGCTGCTGCACGGCATGGCCGACCCCGACGTGCCCTGGCAGACCAGCCTGCGTCTGGCCGAGGCGCTGGCGTCGCACGACGTGCGGGTGACGCTGGTCAAGGACGGCGACCACCGCCTGTCGCGCGACCAGGACATCGACCTGCTGTGCCGCACGGTGAGCGACCTCGTGCGGATGGTCGGGTGAACCGATAGGCGGGGCCTATCGCTGCGCACGGAACATGCGATTGGACGCCGTCCCCCGGAGAAGTCACCTTTCCATCCCTGAGGAAATCGAAGGGGGCGGCCATGAGCAAGACGTTGAGCTTCGCGTGCGTGCACTTCGTGGTGGCCTTCACGGTCGGCTATCTGTTGACCGGGAGCATCGCCGTGGGCGGCACGGTCGCGCTGGTCGAGCCGCTGTGCAACACGTTCGCCTATCACCTGCACGAAAAGGTCTGGGCATGGCTGGCCCGCCGCCGCGCGGATGCGGCGTGCCAGACGGCGTCCGGGGCGGACGCGTTCGGCGGGACCCTGTCGGCGGCCGCCTGAGCCGTCATACCGGCGGCGCTTGATCGCTTCCATCGAGCGCCGCCGGTAAAACCCGACAGATCAATGCCTTTCGCGCTTTCGTTCCGAAAGCGCGAAAGGCATTGATCGAAAGGGTGATACGGACGACGCCTTCAGGCGCTGTCCGTATCACTCCCAGCGCGAGCGCCGCCGCCCCAGCGAGCCCAGCAGCACCAGCAGGATGCCCAGCCCGCCCAGCACCAGCACGGCCGGCTGCAGCAGCACGGAAACGATCGCCGGGTCCCACAGCGCGGGGGCGATGTAGCGGCTGGTGACCGCGCGCAGCAGGTCGAGCGAGCCGGGGGAGAGCGCGTACCACAGCTCCCCCAGCGCCGAGAGGCGGAATCCGTCGTCCGCATGCGTGGCGTCCCACGCCAGCGCGCCCAGCCCGGCCAGCAGGAACAGCGCCCCCAACACCCGCAGCACGACCATCGGCCCCCTCCCATACGGCTCAGCTTGCGATCTTCGATATGGGGTGTTCATAGGGCTTGCGCAGCGGCCGGGCGATGGTTATGTTCGCCGCCGTTGCGGAGGGGTGGCCGAGTGGTCGAAGGCGCTCGCCTGGAAAGTGAGTATACCCCAAAAGGGTATCGAGGGTTCGAATCCCTCTCCCTCCGCCATATATCTTCCGGCCAGGAAATCTGGCCGAGTTCGGTGATGAAGAGTCGGTGTCCGGATCCAGTGTGGACCGGCTCCGTGTGCCGATGCAATCCCGTTTCTGGGTGGCCCAGGGCTCCGAATCCAGGTTAACAAATTTCGGCGGCAAGGATGGCGTCGAGGTCGTCGGTGTCCCAGCCCGCCAGCTTTCGCCGGAGCTTGATGCTGGTGGCTTTGGGTGCGGCCGGCTTTTTGGTGGCGCGCCGCAGCCCGGAGCGCGGCCGGGCGGGTTCCTCGGCCTTGCGGACGAGATTGATGGCGAAATGGCGGACGACCGCCATGTTGTGGGCGCCGTGTCCTTTGCGCAGGCGGGACTGGTCGTCGTTGAAGACGACGTCGAGAACC
>DASWVP010000144.1:0-18070 GCA_036401175.1 Azospirillum sp.
TGCGCCCGGCGCGCCCGCGCGCCATGCGGTGCAAGCGGACCGGCCATCCCGTCGCGGCGGACACGGAATTGCTGGCGGCGGGCCCTTCGGATTGCTAACCTTGCGCCCCTTTCGTTCTTCTGGCGCGATCAGCTTATCCGAGGTGGACCCATGCCGCACTACCGTTCCCGCACTTCCACGCACGGCCGCAACATGGCGGGTGCGCGCGGCCTCTGGCGCGCGACGGGCATGAAGGACGGCGATTTCGGCAAGCCGATCATCGCCATCGCCAACTCCTTCACGCAGTTCGTCCCCGGCCACGTCCACCTGAAGGACCTCGGCCAGATGGTGGCGCGCGAGATCGAGAAGGCCGGCGGCGTCGCCAAGGAGTTCAACACCATCGCCGTCGACGACGGCATCGCCATGGGCCACGACGGCATGCTGTACAGCCTGCCCTCGCGCGAGCTGATCGCCGACGCGGTGGAGTACATGGTGAACGCCCACTGCGCCGACGCGCTGGTGTGCATTTCCAACTGCGACAAGATCACGCCGGGCATGCTGATGGCCAGCCTGCGCCTCAACATCCCCACCGTGTTCGTGTCGGGCGGGCCGATGGAGGCCGGCAAGGTCAACTGGCGCGGCAAGACCCGCGCGGTCGACCTGATCGACGCCATGATCGCCGCCGCCGACCCCACCGTGTCGGACGAGGAGGCGGCGGAGATGGAACGCAGCTCCTGCCCGACCTGCGGCTCGTGCTCGGGCATGTTCACCGCCAACTCGATGAACTGCCTGACCGAGGCGCTGGGCCTGTCGCTGCCCGGCAACGGCACCATCCTCGCCACCCACGCCGACCGCAAGGAGCTGTTCCTGGCCGCCGGCCGCGTCGCGGTCGAGCTGTGCCGGCGCTGGTACGAGCAGGAGGACGCCACCGCGCTGCCGCGCGGCATCGCCACCTTCGAGGCGTTCGAGAACGCCATGACGCTGGACATCGCCATGGGCGGCTCGACCAACACGGTGCTGCACCTGCTGGCCGCCGCGCAGGAGGGCGAGGTGCCCTTCACGATGACCGACATCGACCGGCTGTCGCGCCGCGTGCCCAACGTGTGCAAGGTGGCGCCCGCCGTCGCCGACGTGCACATCGAGGACGTGCACCGCGCCGGCGGCATCTTCGGCATCCTGGGCGAGCTGGACCGCGGCGGCCTGCTGCACCGCGACGTCGCCACCGTGCACGCCCGGACGCTGGGCGAGGCGCTGGACCGCTGGGACGTCAAGCGCACCGGCGACGCGGACACGCACACCCTGTTCAAGGCGGCCCCCGGCGGCGTGCCGACCGTCGTGCCGTTCAGCCAGGACAAGCGCTGGCCGGACCTGGATCTCGACCGCGAGACGGGGGTCATCCGCTCGGTCGAAAACGCCTTCTCGAAGGACGGCGGGCTGGCCGTGCTGTCCGGCAACATCGCCGAGCGCGGCTGCATCGTGAAGACTGCCGGCGTCGACGCCTCCAACCTCGTCTTCGCCGGCCCGGCCCGCGTGTTCGAGAGCCAGGACGCGGCGGTCGAGGCCATCCTCGGTGACAAGGTCGTCGCCGGTGACGTGGTGGTCATCCGCTATGAAGGCCCGCGCGGCGGCCCCGGCATGCAGGAGATGCTGTACCCGACCAGCTACCTGAAGTCGAAGGGGCTGGGCAAGGCGTGCGCGCTGGTCACCGACGGCCGCTTCTCGGGCGGCACGTCCGGCCTGTCCATCGGCCACGCCTCGCCGGAGGCGGCGCAGGGCGGCGCCATCGGCCTCGTCGAGGAGGGCGACCGCATCGAGATCGACATCCCCAACCGCAAGATCAACCTCGCGGTGCCGGACGAGGAGCTGAAGCGCCGCCGCGACGCCATGAACGCCCGCGGCGCCGACGCGTGGAAGCCGGCCGGGCGCAACCGCATCGTGTCGCCGGCCCTGCGCGCCTACGCCGCGCTGACCACCAGCGCCGATCGCGGCGCCGTGCGCGACGTCAGCCAAGTCGAGGGGATCACCGTCCCGCGCTGAACCTTCCCGGCTGGGGCCCGGCCGGGGCGGCGCCCGTCCGCCCCGGCCGTTTCTCCGCGAAACCGTCACGAAAAATTCTCCCCGGCGGCGCGCAAGGCTCTTGCTCTGCGCTCCGTTTGGCATACCATGATATGTCGTATGTCACATTTCGACTGAAATTTCGACGAATCGACGGTATCCCTCGCTACACAGGGGGAACTGCATGCGGTAATATGTCGGAGACGGGTCGGCGGGGGCGTGGATGACGGAGGCAGGCCAGGTGCCGTTACGCGCAGCCAGCAGCGGTTCCCCCATGGGAGCCGCCGTTGCAGGGCGCGTGCACGGAGCCGCGGAACCCGCGCCGGGCATCCGGGCGACCACGGCCGAGCGCAAGCTGGTCACCGTCCTGTTCGCCGACATCGTGAACTCCTCCGCCCTGGTGACGGGGCGCGACCCGGAAGACGCCGATCAGGCGCTGCTGTCCATCCTCGACGTGCTGGCGGGGGCCATCGGCCGCTATGGCGGCACCGTCGCGCAGATGCTGGGCGACGGCGTGCTGGGCGTGTTCGGCGCGCCGTCGGCGCTGGAGGATCACGCGCTGCGCGCCTGCCTGACGGCGCAGGACATCGCCAACACCGCCCGCGCCGACGCGACGGGTTTCCAGGTGCGCATCGGCGTCGCCACCGGCGAGGTGGTCGCCCACGTGATCGAGAACGGCCTGTGGACCGACTACCGCACGGTGGGCGAGAGTGTGCATCTGGCCGCCAAGCTCCAGCAGCGGGCGGCGCCCAACACCGTTCTCATCGGCCGCGAGACGGCGGAGCTGGTTCCGGTCGGCCTGACCGTGCAGCCGGCCGCATCGCTCCAGCTCGCCCCCGGCGCCCCGCCGTTCCCGGTCTTCCAGTTGATCGGCGTGCGCGCCGGGCGGCGCACCGCCACCGACGTGGTGTCGGCCAAGGCCGGCCCGTTCGTCGGCCGCCGCCGCGAGCTGGAGGCGCTGCGCGCCGCGCTCGAGTCGGCGGTGGACGGCGTGGGCACCACCGTGGTGCTGCGCGGCGAGGCCGGCATCGGCAAGTCGCGCCTTGTGGGCGAGTTGCTGCGCGGCTGCCCGCACCGGCTGGTGCACTGGCCGCAGGCGCCCATCCGCCGCCTGGGCGAGCCGGAGGATCTGGAAAAGGTGGCGGCCACGCTGGCAACGCTGGGCGGCAGCCCGGACGCGGCGGCGATGGCGGCGGAACGCGCGGGCGGCAGCCTCGCCGGCGCGGCCGTGCGCGAGATGCTCGGACTGCCGGTCAGCGACCCGGTGTGGCCCGGCCTGCAGCCGGCCGAACGCCTGCCCTTCGCCATCGACGGGCTGGCCATGGCGACGGTCGAGCTGGCACGCGAGGAGCCGGTCATCCTGCTTGTCGAGGACGTGCATTGGGCGAGCCCGCTGATGGTGCGCCTGCTCGACACGCTCGCCCCGCTGCTGGAGCCGGCCCGGGTCCTGCTGCTCGCCACCTCGCGGACGGAGAGCGGCAAGGGCTGGACGGCGGAAGGGCACGCGGACGCGCTGCGCCTGACGCTCGACGCGCTGCCGTCGGACAAGACGCAGGAATTCCTCGACCGCTGGCTGGGCCGCCATCCGTCGCTGGGCGACCTCAAGGCGCTCGTCGCGGCCAGGAGCCAGGGCGTGCCGCTGTACCTGGAGGAATCGTTGCGCGTGCTGGAAAATGCCGGGGCCATCGTCGGCGTACCCGGCGACTACCGGCCGGGCGCGGCGGCGGCGATGATCGAGCTGCCGGCGTCGGTGCACGGCCTGCTGGCCGCGCGCATCGATGCCCTGGGCGCGGACGCGCGGCGCACGCTGCTGAGCGCCGCGGTGGTCGGACCGACGTTCGACGTGGGGCTGCTGCGCGGACTGGCACCGGTGGCCGACGCGATGCTGGCGGACCGCCTCGCCGACCTGGAAGAGGCCGGTCTGGTCACCCGCACGCGCCTGCTGCCGAACCTGGAATACAGTTTCCGCCACGCGCTGATCCAGGAGGTGGCGTACGGCACCATTGTCAAGGCCGAGCGCCGCGCCCTGCACGCCCGCATCGTCGCGGCCCTGCGCGGACGGCGCGAGCACGACCTGCCAAGCCGCATGGACCTGCTGGCCCACCACGCCTTCAAGGCCGAGGACTGGCCCGCCGCCTATGCCTACGGCCGGCGGGCGGGTGAACGGGCCGAGGCCCGCTCCCGTCTGGTGGACGCCAGCCAGCACTACACGAACGCACTCACCGCGCTGGAGCGGCTGGAGCCGACACACCGCAACAACCTTCGTCGCATCGAATTGTCGGTTGCGCTGCCGCGGACTCTTCTTCCCCAAGGCATTGCCAACGTCGAGGAGAACCTGCAAAGCGCCCGCGAGCTGGCCGAAAGTTGCGGCGCCCCAATTTGGTACGCCCGCGCCTCGTCGATGCTGTCCTCCTTCCGCTGGACCTATGCGGAATTGGACGACGCCATCCGGCTGTGCCAGGAGGGGCTCGACGCCCTCGGCGACCACCAGGGCTTCGAGACGCGCGGCCAGCTTCTGGTCCGCCTGGGTGGAATTCTCGCCGACAAGGGGTATCTGCAGCAGGCTTACGATACCCTCCTCGAGGCGACGGCCCTTCTCACTCAAAGCTCGTTCAATCGCTTCGGAATGGCTGCGGCACCCGTCGTCACAGTGCACTGCGTGATGGCGCGCACCCTGGCCGAACTCGGCCGTCCCGTGGACGCGGTGCAGTCAGGCGAAGCAGCGGTCGAAGCCGCCGACGAAAGCGGGCACACCTTCTCAAAGATCCTGGCGAATGCCCACCTGGGCTGGACCCACCTGATCCTCAACGATTTCGAACGCGGCCTGCCGGCGCTGGAAACCGCGCTCACGCTGAGCGAAACGACCCGTTCGCGCCTGTGGCGACCGCTGCTCCTGGGCGGCATGGGCCTCGTAACCGTGATGCGCGGCGACGCCACCCACGGGCTGCAGCTGTTCGACAGGAGCTTCGAGGTGTTCCAGCGGCAAAGCCTGCGGCCGAACCTCCCGCATCCGCGGGCGCATCTGCCGCAGGTCGAAATGTGGCTGGCCATGGCTCTCCTGCACCTGGAGCGGCCGGACGAGGCCGCCACGGCGGCCGAGCGAGCCGCCCGTTCGGCCCGTGAAACGGGGCAGCTCGCCCATCTGGCGCAAGCCGACTGGGTGTGGAGTGAGGCGCTGCGGGCAACGGGCGCCAGCGAACAGCGGGCATACGCGTCCCTGCAGGAGGCAGAAGAACTCGCCAGCCGCCTGCAGATGAGGGGACTCGCCGCGCGTTGTGCGCAAAGCCGTTCCGCCTTGCGCAACCGCCTGAGCGGCACCCGCGTCGGGGCCTGACGGCCCCGGTTACTGGGCTTCGCGGAAATATTGAAGCACGAATTTGCGGATCTCCGCCAGCAGCGGGGTCGTCGGCGCGCGCCGCGTGTCCAGTTCGGAACACAGGTCCGCCACCGCGCAGCGTTCACGGCGGGCGATCTCGTCAAGCCCTCCCCAGACTTCCGTTTCCAGGCGCAGGCGCTTGTTGCCGCTGGGCAGCGCGATCATGCGGGACGCCACCAGCGGCCAGACGGCCAGCGAGGCCATATCGCCGATCTTCGAACCTTCGGAGCGGATGTTGTTCTCGAACTGCATCTGGGGCCTCCTTACCATCGCGCCGCAGCGGTCGCGTCATGCGAATTCAGTACGCGTCGCACCCCGTTTCACGCTGTGAAGAACTTCACAGCCCAACCGGCCCCGATGCTGGGAACGTGGCGGCACCGAAACCTCCAACGCCATGGAGAAGCACATGACCGCCATGATTTCCCAGACATCGATGATCCGCGGCGCCGACGGCCGCCTGTACGCCGTGACCGCCAACGGCGTCGCCGAGGTGACGGAAGCCGGCACCGCTGCCGGCGCCGCGCTGCGCGCCGGTGACCGCGCCGGCTTCGACACCGCCGACCACGAGGCAGGCCGCTTCTTCGTCTCCCCGGGCTTCTGATCGCCGGGCTCGTTCCCGCGTTCGCGGACCGTGGCGGCCGGCCTTCCCGGCCGGCCAGCCACGGGCCCGCGGCCCCGGACCTCCCATCGGCCCCGGACATCCTTTTCGAGTAGACCGCGATGCCGTTCGACGAGATTTCCGTCCGCCCCACCGCCGACGCGCCCAAGGCGCACACCGCCGGCACCCACCGCACCCTGGCGCCGGAGGAGACGCTGAAGCGCGTCACCCCGTTCCTGCCCATCATGGGAATCACGCGGGTGGCGAACGTCACCGGGCTGGACACCGTCGGCATCCCGGTCGTCATGGTGACCCGGCCGAACTCGCGTTCGGTGTCGGTGTCGCAGGGCAAGGGCGTGACGCTGGCCGCCGCCAAGGCGTCGGGCGTCATGGAATCCATCGAATCCTACCACGCCGAACGCATCACCCTGCCGGTCAAGTACGCCTCCTACGAGGAACTGCGCTGGTCGCACCGCGTGGTGAACGTGGAACGCCTGCCGCGCCTGTCCACCAGCCGCTTCACGCCGCACACGCCGCTGATGTGGATCGAGGGCCGCGACCTGATGAGCGGCGAGGCCGCCTGGGTGCCCTTCGAGATGGTGCACCTGAACTTCACCCTGCCGCTACCCCCCGGCCACGGCTGTTTCGCCGCCGGTTCCAACGGGCTGGCGTCGGGCAATCACCGGCTGGAGGCCATCGGCCACGCCGTCACCGAACTGGTCGAGCGCGACGCCATCACGCTCTGGCACCTGCTGGACGACGAGGCGCAGGAGGCTACCCGCCTCGACCTCGCCACCGTCGCCGACCCCGCCTGCCGCGCCATGCTGGACCTCTACGACAAGGCCGGCGTCGACGTCGCCGTGTGGGAGCTGACCAGCGACGTCGGCCTGCCCGTCTTCCTGTGCCGCATCGTCCCGCGCGAGGACGCGCCGCAGCATAGCATCCGCCCGGCCATGGGCTCCGGCTGCCACGTGGCGCGCGAAGTGGCGCTGAGCCGCGCGCTGACCGAGGCGGCGCAGAGCCGGCTGACCTTCATTTCCGGCGCGCGCGACGACATGTCCCGCAGCGAGTACCGCAAGCACCAGGACCCGGCGCTGCACGCCCGCTGGAAGGCGCGCATCCGCGCCGGGCGCGGCGGCCGCGACTTCGCGCTGTGCCCGACCGCGTCGGGCCGCACGCTGGGCGACGACCTCGACATCCAGCTCGCGCGGCTGCGCGCGGTGGGCATCGAGGAGGTGGTCGCCGTCGACCTCACCAAACCGGAATTCGGCATCCCCGTCGCGCGCGTGGTCATCCCCGGCCTGGAAGGGCTGGACGACTCGCCCGACTACCTGCTCGGCGCGCGTGCCCGCGCCCTGGTGGAGACCAAGCCCCTGGAGATCAAACCATGAGCGTCTACGTCTTCCTGGGCCCCACCCTGCCGCACGAGGATGCGGCCAGGGAGCTGAACGCCACCTATCTGCCCCCCGTGGCGCAGGGCGACGTCGCCCGGCTGTGCCTGGAAAAGCCCAAGGCCATCGCCATCGTCGACGGCTATTTCGAGAGCATCCCGGCGGTCTGGCACAAGGAGATCCTGTTCGCCCTGCAACAGGGCGTGGCGGTGTTCGGCGCCTCCAGCATGGGCGCGCTGCGCGCCGCCGAGTTGCACCCCTTCGGCATGGTTGGCGTCGGCGCCGTGTTCGAGGCGTATCGCGACGGCCGGCTGGAGGACGATGACGAGGTGGCGGTGACGCACGGCCCGGCCGAGCTGGGCTACCTGTCGCTGTCGGAAGCCATGGTCAACATCCGCCGCACGCTGGCCGACGCGGTCGCCGACGGCGTCGTGTCGGTGCGCACCGGCCGCGTGCTGGAGGAAACCGCCAAGGCCCTGCCCTACCGCGAGCGCGGCTATGGCCGCGTGATGCGTCTGGCGGGCGAGAGCGGCCTGCCGGAGGGCGAGCTGGCCCGCCTGCGCGCGTGGCTGCCGACCGGCCGGGTCGACCAGAAGCGCGAGGACGCCCGCCTGATGCTGCGCACGCTGCGCCGCTGGCTGGGCGCCGACGCCGCGGCGCCGGACGTCCGCTTCCACTTCGAGCACACCACCCTGTGGGAGCGCGCCGCGCGCGAGGCCGCCCACGCCAGCTGATCCCGCCATGCTCCGGCCGGCCCGCCGCCGTGCGCGCCCCTGCCGCAGCCTTGTCCGCTCGAAGCGCAACACTCATATCCCCGTATGCGCTATAGTCGAACCGCGCGCCGTGGCAATCGCGGAGCGCCGGCACAGATGACGGCGGACGAAGAGATGGCGGTGAGCGGGATCGGGGACGTCGCCGCGGTGTTGCGGCGCAACCGCCTTCTGGGCGCGCTCGACCAGCGCGAGATGGACGAGCTGCTGGGCCTTGGCCGGCTGGTGCGTTACCCAGCCGACATGCCGGTGTTCGCCAAGGGCGATCCGGGCGACTGCCTCTTCGCCATCGTCAAGGGCCAGATCGGCGTCCACACCTCGTCGATCGACGGCAAGATGATGCTGCTCAACATCCTCGACGTCGGCGACGTGCTGGGCGAGATCGCGCTGATCGACGGGCGGGAACGCACCGCCGGCGCCACGGCGCTGCGCACGTCGGAGCTGTTCCGCATCGACCGGGCCGACTTCATCCCCTTCCTGGAACGCCACCCGCGGCTGGCCGTCCACATGCTGGGCGTGCTGTGCGAACGCCTGCGCTGGGTCAGCGAGAGCATCGAGGACGCGGTCTTCCTCGACGTGCCGCGCCGTCTGGCCAAGCGGCTTCTGCAACTCGCCCGCGACTATGGGCAGCCGGCGTCCGGCGGGCTGCGCATCGGTCAGGCGATCTCGCAGGAGGGGCTGGCGCACATGCTGGGCGTCACCCGCGAGATCGTCAACCGCAGCCTCAAGGCCCTCAAGAAGTCGAACGCCATCGCCTATTCCAAAGGATTCATCGTGTTGACCGACCTGCGCCTGCTGCGCGACATGGCCGGCGAGGCACCGGACGCTGTGCGCATACCCGGCCATACATTCGGACACACGGGGGAGTGAAACTTTTATCACCTCTTTCCCGCCAAAACAGGCTATGCTAGCCGGATGAGCAACCCCTCCGCATGCAATCAGGGGGCATCTGCAGCATGGGACGCCATGGGGCATCGACCAGGAACAGCGCCAACCCGCCTGGGGTTGGGCCTTTGAGCGGCCGGACCGTCACCATCGCCGGGCGGCCGACCCAGGTGCGCCTGGAGCCTTCCTACTGGGAGGCGCTGGACGACATTTGCCGGCGCGAGGACCTCGCGATCGACGAGCTGTTCACCGACCTGCAGCTCAGGCTCGACCAGCAGACGCGGCGCGTGACGCGGCCGCACAGCACGGTGTCGATCGCCAACGCCGCCCGCGTCTTCATCGTCGGCTACTATCGGCAGGCCGCCACCGAGACGGGCCACAACCGCGCCGGCCACGGCAAGGGCGATCCGCTGGTCAGCACGCCGTTCGCCGGTGACGACTCCGGCAAGAAGGGCAACGACGCACGCTGACGCGGCGTCGGTATGCCACCGGGGATGAGTGCGCCGGAATGCGGCGCAATCGACGGGCTATGAGCGAAGGCCGCACTCAACCCTATGGCCTTCGACATAAATGCGCCAAAAGCGCTACCTCCTTCGCCATTGCTTTGCTAGACAGAGGGTGGATGCGCCCTTAATCCGAAGCCGGCGGACGGCCATGGTTCAATTCTCCGCAGCAGACGCCGCCGAACCGCGCCGGACGTCCATGTCCCGGGCACGGGAGGTCGTGCTGCTGGCCGGCACCATGGCCGTGCTGTTCTTTGGTATGCGTTATAACTATCTTTTATTCCACACGATCGCGGAGCTGTTCAGCATCGTGGTCGCCATGTCGATCTTCATGATCGCGTGGAACGCGCGGCACACCAACCAGTCGCCCTTCCTGGCCTTCATCGGGCTGTCCTTCCCCGCCGTGGCGGCGATCGATCTGCTGCACACCATCGCCTTTCCGGGCATGAACGTGTTCCCGGTGTCCGGCGCCAACCTCGCCACGCAGATGTGGCTCGCCGCGCGCTACGTGCAGGCGGGCAACTTCCTGGTGGCGCCGCTGCTGCTGCCCGGCGCGCGGGTGTCGAGCGCGGTGGTGCTGGGCACCCAGGCCGTTCTGTTCTCGCTGGTGGTGCTGCTTACCGTCACCTTCGACGTCATGCCGGCCGCCTACGTCGACGGCTATGGGCTGACGGCGTTCAAGATCGCCAGCGAGTACGCGGTGAGCGGCGTGGTGGGGCTGGCCTGTCTGGCGCTGATCGCGCGCCGCCGCCACCTCGACCCCGGCGTGTTCACACTGTCGCTGGGCGGCATGGCCCTGGTGATTCCGCAGGAGATGGCCTTCACGCTGTACCACGACCCGCACGGGCTGATGAACGCGCTGGGCCACTTCTGCAAGATCCTGTCGTACTACCTGCTGTACAAGGCGGTCGTCGTCACCGCGCTGAAGCATCCCTACGATCTGCTGTTCTACCGCCTGTGCCGCAGCGAGCAGGCGTTGCGCGACCACCTCGGCGGCCTGGAAGCCGTCGTCGAGACGCGCACCGCCGAACTGCGCGAGAGCGAAGCGCGCTGGCGGGCCCTGCTGGAGTGCTCCAACGACTGGTTCTGGGAAACCGACGCGGCGGGACGCTTCGTCGAGCTGTCGCCGAAGTCGGAGGAATCGACCGGACGCCCCCCGGCGGAGCTGCTGGGCCGGACGCACGCCGACCTGCTGGACGCCGGCCGGTCGCCAGAGGACTTCGCCGAACTGACCGAGGAGCTGCGCCGCCGCCAGCCTTTCCGCCGCCTGATCATCCCGCTGGCCGCGCCGACCGTGGCCGGGCGCTGGATCTCGGTCAGCGGCGTACCGCGCTTCGCGCCGGACGGCCGCTTCCTCGGCTACCGCGGCACGGCGAGCGACATCACCGACCGCCGCCGCGCCGGCGAGGCGGTGCGCCAGAAGCGCACCATGGCGGCGCTGGGCAGCCTTGTCGGCGGCTTGGCGCACGAGATCAACAACCTGCTCCAGCCGGTCATCAGCCTGTCGGAACTGGCGCTTCACCGCGTCGGCGACGACCCCAAGGTGCGCACCTACCTGACGGCGATGCACGACAGCGGGCTGAAGGCCCGCACCATCCTGCGCGACGTACTGTCCTTCGCCCGCTCGGAGGTCGCCGATTCGCCGCCGGGCGACGTGAGCGAGGCGGTGCGCTCGGCCGTGCAGCTCACCCTGCCCTCGCTGCCCGCCGGGATCACGGTGCGCACGCGGCTTGGCGAGGGTCTGCCGCCGGTCAGCATCACCGCGACCGAGTTGTCGCAGGTGCTGCTGAACCTGATCCAGAACGCCCGCGACGCCATGCCCGAGGGGGGGACCCTGTCCCTGAGCACCGAGGCGGTGACGCTGCGCGACCCGGAAGCGGGCCGCCTGGAGATCGCGGAGGGCGTGTACGTCCGCCTGACCGTCGCCGACACCGGCGCCGGCATGGACGAGGCGACACGGCAGCGGGTGTTCGAGCCCTTTTTCACGACCAAGCCGGTCGGCCTCGGCACGGGCCTTGGGCTTTCGGTCGTCTATGGTATTGTCCACAATGGTGGCGGTGTCATCTCGGTCGACAGCGCGCTCGGCCGGGGCACCACCGTCGCCATCGACCTGCCGGCGGCAACAGAACCGTCGGAAGAAAACAACAAGGAAATCGTCCATGGCGAAGGTGTTGGTGGTTGAGGATTCCCCGGCGGTGCGGATGGCCATGGTCGACGTGCTGGAAGGCCTCGGGCACACGGTGGTCGAGACGGAGAACGGCCGCATCGCCATCGAACGGCTGGGCGAAGGCCCCTTCGATCTGGTCCTCACCGACGTGCTGATGCCGGAGGTGGACGGCATCGAGGTGATCAAGGCGGTCCGCCGCACCCACGCCGACACCAAGATCCTGGCCGTGTCCGGCGGCGCCCCCAACCTGCCGGCCGGCTACGCGCTGAAGATGACGGAGATGTTCAGCGCCGACGCCGTGCTCTACAAGCCGTTCCTCAACGAGGAACTGCGCAAGACCGTCGCCCGCCTGCTGGACGGCGCCGAATAGAACGGGTCGTTCTTCGTTTCGAAGGGTGCCCGACGTTGGGCCGCGCTGCGCGGCCCAACACGCGTCGCGAAAGAGCGAAAACCCAGCCTACGCGGCCTGACGCTTGATCAGCAGGCCGCGCAGGACGCGGGAGAGCACGTCGGCGAGCTGGTACTGCTCGTCCTGCGGCAGGTGGCCGATGACCGCGGCGAACTCCTTCAGCGGATCGTGCTCCAGCAGTTCGAGCGCGGTGGCCGTCGGGTGCAGCTGCACCACGCGGCGGTCCTCCGGCACCGGGACCCGCGTCAGGAAGCCCTTGCCGACCAGCACCTCGACCGTCTGCGAGGCGGCGCCGCGCGTCGTGGCGTGGAAATCGGCGAAGGCGGAGACGGTGCGCTGGCTGGGGTTGGCGCTGGCGAAGTAACGCAGCGCCGTCCACTGCGACGGCTTCAGCCCGCGCGAATAACCCAGGCTGTCGGCGATGTGCCCGATGTGCATCATCACTTCGGCGATCGCCTGCGGGGACGCGAGAGAGGAATGCGTGTTGGACATGGCGTCGCCCTCTGATCCCTTCCAAGCCCCGCCGCTCCGCAGCCGCGAGTCGAAACCATATAGTGCCTATATGGCTCGAAACCTAACATGGGCCGGATTCCCTGTCCAGCGCTTAACCCATCTCACGCACATTTTCTTTACCGACCGTTAATATTATTAGCCGGAAGGCCACAGCCCGGAAACCGGGCGCGCGTGGGGCCGCCGGCCGGCGCGGTCGCGGGCGGCCTTCCTTCGTCCGGTCACGTCGAATCGGCTGGCGGGATCGCCGGATTTGCCTATATAGACGCGCCATGACCAGCAAGACCGCCCCCACCTCCGCCGCCGCCATCTCCGGCAAGGCCGCCCCAAAGGTCGGCATCGTCAGCCTCGGCTGCCCCAAGGCGCTCGTCGATTCCGAGCGCATCCTGACGCGCCTGCGCGCCGAGGGCTACGAGATCTCGCCAAGCTACGAGGGGGCGGACGCCGTCATCGTCAACACCTGCGGCTTCCTCGACAGCGCCAAGCAGGAATCGCTGGACGCCATCGGCGAGGCGATCAAGGAGAACGGCCGGGTCATCGTCACCGGCTGCATGGGCGGCGACGCGCAGTCCATCCGCGCCGCGCACCCCGGCGTGCTCGCCGTCACCGGCCCGCACCAGTACGAGGCGGTGGTCGAAGCGGTGCACGAGGCGGTGCCGCCGCAGCACGACCCCTTCATCGATCTGGTGCCGCCGCAGGGCATCCGGCTGACGCCGCGCCACTACGCCTATCTGAAGATTTCCGAGGGGTGCAACAACCGCTGCACCTTCTGCATCATCCCCGGCCTGCGCGGCGACCTCGCCAGCCGCCCGGTGGACAAGGTGCTGCGCGAGGCGGAGAAGCTGGCAACGGCCGGCGTGAAGGAACTGCTGGTCATCTCGCAGGACACCAGCGCCTACGGCGTCGACATGAAGTACGCCGAGCGGCCGTGGTACGACCGCACGGTCAGGACGCGCTTCGCCGACCTGTGCCGGGAGTTGGCGAACTTCGACCTGTGGGTGCGGCTGCACTACGTCTACCCCTACCCGCACGTGGCCGAGGTGCTGCCGCTGATGGCGGAGGGGCGCATCCTCCCCTACCTCGACGTGCCGTTCCAGCACGCCAGCCCGACCGTGCTGAAGGCGATGCGCCGCCCGGCCGCGCAGGAGAAGACGCTGGAGCAGGTGCGTTCCTGGCGCCGCGACTGCCCGGACCTCGCCATCCGCTCGTCCTTCATCGTCGGCTTCCCCGGCGAGACGGAGGAGGAGTTCGCCTTCCTGCTGCAGTGGCTGGAGGAGGCGCAGCTCGACCGCGTCGGCTGCTTCAAGTACGAGCCGGTGGCCGGCGCCGCCGCCAACGCGCTCCCCGGCGCCGTGCCGGAGGAGGTCAAGCAGGAACGCTACGACCGCCTGATGCAGGCGCAGCAGCGCATCAGCGCCGAGCGGCTGAAGCAGAAGATCGGCTGGACGCTGGCCGTGCTGATCGACGAGGTCGACGAGGAAGGGGCCATTGGCCGTTCCTACGCCGACGCGCCGGAGATCGACGGCAACGTCTTCCTGAACGGCGAGACCGGCGTGAAGCCCGGCGACATCGTCGACGTCACCATCGAGCACGCCGACGAGTACGACCTGTGGGGTTCGATCGAGAAGGCCGAGGGCTGACGCCGTGACGCCGGAGGACGCCAGGCTGATGGACGTCCTCCAGGGGGGCTGCTGCTTCTACTGCGGCGGCCCCGTCGGCGCCAAGGCAACCTTCGACCACCTGATCCCGCAGGCCTACGGCGGCACCGACGACCCCGGCAACATCGTGCTGGCGCACCGCCGCTGCAACCAGCGCAAGGGCGACCGCCTGCCCACGCCCGAGGAGTTGGACCGCCTGATCGCGCAGCGCCGGCACAGCCGGCTGGGGGTGTGGCCGCCGCTGCTGGCGTTGCACGCCGCCGAACCCGGCGACGAGTGGATCACCGTGGCACGCGCAGTATCCGCAGCGATAACAAATCCGCGCTAAAATCACAGAGTCAACACTTCGGGCGCTAACAAAGCTATCGCCTGCTAATTATCCTCCTTTTCAAAATACAGCCCCGGAACTCCGCGGCATAACGCCGCACTTGAGCTTCCAGGCACGCTCCCTGGCCCTGCCCGGCCCCGCCGCGAGACTTCTCCTCCTTGCAGCCTTTTCAAGCCCGAAGCACGACACACTTCCTTCCAGGGTGCGCTGAACCGGCGCGAAACGCCTCCTTCATACGGATGATCCTACGCCCTTTGGGGTAGTGCCGTCGGGGCCCGTTTCGACTCACCATCGGTTGGTGACCCACCTGGAACCGAATGCGATGCGGCGTATGGCGTCGAACGATCCCGAACGTGTCCAACACCTGCTGACGGCGGTGACGCTGGTGGCGTGCGGAACGCTGTTCACATGGTGGGCGCTGGACGCAAGGTGGGACCGGGCGCAGTTGGCCGATCAGGCGCGCACCGTCCTGCACACCACCCAGACGCTGCTGCGCGAGCACGCCCGCCGCACCTTCGCCTACATCCAGCACGACCTGGACGCCATCGCCGGGCACGCCATCGACGCGAAAGCCACGGCGGCGGACTGGCATCGCCTGCTCAGCCACCACCTCAGCCACCAGCCCGACGTGATCAGCCTGTCGGTCGTCACCGCCGACGGCCGGTTGGTGGGGCACAACGCCTTGCCCGCTCTCGAACTCGACGTCACCGGCCGGGAATATTACCAGGCGCACCTCGGTGGCCGGCCGGTGCACGTCGGCACGCCGATGATGGGGCGCATCAGCGGCGTGCCATTCTTCACCCTCAGCCAGCGCATCGAAGCGGATGGCCGCTTCGTCGGGGTGGTGATGGCCGGCGTGCGCCTCGACCTCTTCCGTGATCTCTACCGCTCGCTGGGCGCGGCGCCCTTCGCGCTGACGATCAGCGTGCTGCGCGACGACGGCGTGCCCATCGTGCAGGAACCGGAGGACCGCGCGCCCGCGCCCGCCGCCTGGACCGCCCTGGTGCGCAGGGGGCTGGACCACGGCAATCCGGACGTCGTCGAACTGACGGAGGGTGGGCGCTTCCATGCGCTGGGCCGCCTGCCCGGCCTGCCGGTCGTCGTGGCCGTCACCGCCGAGCAGTCGGAGATCCTGGCATCCTGGCGCAGCCAGATCCTGCGCACCGGTTCCTTCACCGGCCTGGGCATCCTCGTCATCGTCATGCTGAGCGCGCTGGTCGGGCGCGGCCTGCGGCGCGAGCGGCGGGTCCTGGCGGCGCTGCGGCTCGCCAACGAGCGGCTGACGGTGATTTCACGCGAACACCTTCAGGCCCGCGAGATGGCGGAGAACGCCAACGCCGCCAAGTCCCGCCTGCTGGCCGCGGTGACGCATGACCTGTCGCAGCCCCTGCGCGCCGCCCGCTTTCACCTGGAGGCGATGCAGCGCGAGGCGGCCACCCCGTACCAGCGTGCCCTGTTGACGCGGACGATCGCCGCCACCGAGCTGCAGCAGGAAATGCTCGACCACCTCGTGCAGGAAACGGTGCTGGAGACCGGCGCGCTGCGGCCCGAATTGCGCCTGTTCCCGATCGCCGGGGTCCTGGAGGACATCGCCGACCTCTACCGGGGCGAAGCGGCCCGCAAACGCATCGACCTGCGGGTGGTCGGCTGCTCGCTGCTGCTGCGCAGTGATCCCGCCCTGCTGCGGCGGATGCTCATGAACATCGTCTCCAACGCCATCCGCTACACGCCGTCCGGCCGCGTCCTGATCGGCTGCCGGCGCGGCGAGGAGGCGCTGCGCATCGAGGTCCTGGACACCGGCCCCGGCATCGCCGAAGACGACCTCACCGCCATTTTCGAGGAGTTCCACCGCGGCGCGGCGGCCAAGGGGGAGCCGGGCGGCCTGGGCCTGGGGCTGGCGATCGTCCGGCGCACGGCGGCGGTGCTGGGCATGAGCGTATCGGTACGGTCCAGCCCCGGCCGCGGCACCCGCTTCGCCATCGCCATATCTTGGTCGGAAGTCGAGGAACCATCTCTCCTTCAAAAGGCGGAGCCGATCATCTCTTCAGTGGACTGATTAAGCGGATTCGACGTCGAACCGCTTTAGTTTTCGACGGGAGGTTGCTTATATTAACATTATGTAAATCTTGACAGTATGACGTTGCACTAGACAGCATGCATACGGGGATGTGCAGAAGCTTCATCAACGGAGCCCGCCATGAGACTTTTGTTTGCAGACGATCATGTCATGATCAGGGATGGGCTGAGGCCCTTCCTGCTGGAACTCGACCCCGCAACAAAAATATTTGAAGCGGGTAACTTTTGCGAAGTTTTGGACCTTCTGGAAAGCGTTCCGGATCTCCAGCTCGTCGTCCTGGACCTGCGGATGCCGGGCATGGACGCCATGAAGGGGATCCGCGTGATTCGCGAGCGGCACGCCCACCTTCCGGTGGCCCTGCTGTCGTCGGTGACGGAGCGCAAGGTGATCCTGGAGGCGCTGGCGCTCGGCGTGGCCGGCTTCATCCCGAAGCGGCTGAGCGCCCAGGCCATGATCTCGGCATTGCGCCTGATCGTCGCCGGGGAACGCTATGTGCCCGCCTCGCTGTTCGACGATCCGGTCCATTCCGGCTTCACGACGTCCGCGGTTCCGCCGCGCAACGGCACCGACGGCTCCGACCCGACGCTGACCCTGCGGGAGCGGGAGATCCTCGACCTGCTGCGCGAGGGCTTGCCCAACAAGCTGATCGCACGGCGCCTGAACGTCAGCGAGGTTACGGTGAAGTCCCACCTCTGCCACGTCTTTCGAAAGCTGGGCGTGCAGAACCGGGTGCAGGCGGCCCGCTATTGCATGGGCGACTGATGGCGGCCGCCCGTTCCGCCACCGGCGGGCGGGTGACAAACCTTCGTATGAGCAAGAACAAAATCTCTACGCTCAAGCGTCGTATCCAGCCTTTGATTGTGCGGCGCAGACTCTGTCCATGGTCCGGCAATCGGAGGCCCTGCCATGGAACTGGTCCTGTTCGAGCGCGACGGCGGCATCTTTGCGCTGCCGGCCGAATCCGTCGTGCAGGTGGCCGCGGACACCACGCTCAAGCCCCTCCCCTTTCCCTGCGCCCCGGTCGAGGGTTTCGTGCGGATCGGCGAGCGGGCGCTGGTCGCCATCGACCTCGCGGCCCGGCTGCGCCCCGGCCATGAACCGGTGTCCGGCCCCTGGAGCCCGCTGCCCGAGACGCTGGAGGTGCGCGGTGCGGACGGGCCGTTCGCGATCCGCGTGCGCCGCGTGCTGGGGACGGTGCCCATGCTCCGCATCCCGCTCGACGCCTTCACCATCGGGGCAGGGCCGGACGACGCCCCCGACGCCGCCGGCGAGCCGGTGATCGCCAGCTTCGCCTGGCACTCCCGGCGCGCGCTGCTGCTGGACCCGGACGCGCTGCGCGTCGCCGACCCCGGCCGGCAGCGTGC
>DASWVP010000145.1:0-8424 GCA_036401175.1 Azospirillum sp.
CGCCCCGGTCGCCGAGTACGCCGCTCCGGCCGCCGAGGCCGCTCCGGTCCAGCAGGCTCCGGTCCAGCAGGCCCCCGTCGCTCACGCGCCGGCCGGCTCGCTGCACGCCGACCGCCGCGACGGCGCCTTCATCCCGCCGAAGGCCGTCGATCCGGGTCCGCGTCCGACGCTGAGCACGGCCCAGCCGACCGCGCCGGTCGAATCCGCGCCGGAGGCGCAGGCCCGCAAGCGCATGTCGCTGTTCGGCCTCGTCACCGGCATCGGCCGCCGCAAGGAGGAGCCGGCGCCGGAAGCGCCGCGCGCCGCCCCGCAGCAGCACCAGCCGCACGCGCAGCCGCAGCATCACCACCAGCAGCCGAGCCTCGGCATTCCGGCGGCCGCGCCGCAGAAGACCGACGAGGACATGCTGGACATCCCCGCGTTCCTGCGCCGTCAGGCCAACTGAGGTCCGCCCTGCGCGATGACGGCGGACGGTTCCGCCGCCGCCGTCATCGATGCACGGACTCCGCCGGTACACGCTGAAAGGCCGTTGCCGCCGGACATCTCCACAACCATGCCTTCCACCTTGGCCTCCGGGGCGCATCCGCCGTCCCCGGAGGTCCCTTTCTTCTTCTTTCCCGTTTCCGCCTCCCCGGCACTGCAACATTTCGTAATAAAGAGTGATTTGTCCTCGCCCAGGCGCAGTGCTAGGTAGCAGATGCGGTCCCATGCCAAGTTGAATCGCTGGCCCACCCAGCAGATGGAGACGAGGCGGACCATCCGACAAGACCAGATCAGGACCTTCCCGCGATGCAAATCGGTGGTATCTCGAACGGACTGTTTCAGCGCACGCTGAAGAGGACGCTTCGCTGCAGCGGCATCGGCCTGCACTCTGGCTCGACCGTGACCCTGACCATCGCCCCGGCCGCCGCCGACAGCGGCATCACCTTCGTGCGCACCGACATGCGGGGCCGCGCGGCGGAGATCCGGGCCAGCTGGGACAACGTCGTCGATACCCGCCTGTGCACCGTCATCGGCAACGCCGAGGGCGCCACCGTCGGCACCGTCGAACATCTGATGGCCGCCCTGGCCGGCTGCGGCATCGACAACGCCGTGATCGGCATCGACGCCGCCGAGGTTCCCGTCATGGACGGCAGCGCCGCCCCCTGGGTCGAGATGTTCGAGCGCGCCGGCATCGTCGAGCAGTCGGCGCCGCGCCGGGCCATCCGCGTGCTGAAGCCGGTCACCATCGGCGACGGCGTCAAGTCGGCCACGCTCACCCCGGACGAGAGCCAGACCTTCAGCTTCGAGATCGATTTCGACTCGCCCGTGATCCATCACAAGGCGGGCAGCGTCGACCTGTCCACCGAAAGCTTCCGCGACGAGATCAGTCAGGCCCGCACCTTCGGCTTCCTGCACGAGGTCGACGCGATGCGCAACGCCGGGCTGGCGCGCGGCGGCTCGCTGGACAACGCCGTCGTCGTCGACAAGGCGCAGAACCGCATCCTCAACGCCGAGGGCCTGCGGTTCGAGGACGAGTTCGTGCGCCACAAGATCCTCGACGCCATCGGCGACCTCTACCTCGCCGGCGGTCCGATCATCGGCCATTTCCACGGCGTGCGCTCCGGCCACGCGCTGAACAACCAGCTCCTGCGCGCGCTGTTCGCCGACCGCAGCGCGTGGTGCCACGACGCCCCGGCGGCGCTGCTGCCGGCCGGCTGGAACGAGCGCGCGCGCGCCGTCGCCTGACGCGGTTGCCGTTGCTGTTGGGCCGCGCTGGCGCCAAGCGCCAGCGCGGCCCAACGTCGTGAACGCCCCCCCCGGAGCCCCCCCGCCCTCCCCTACCCGGGAGGGCTTTTTGTTTTTCCACCCCCTCCCCTTCCGTGAAACAGGCCGGTTGAGTCGCGCAAAGCCCCCTCCCCTGCCGGGCCGAGAGTCCATCCGCACGCGACAACAAGTGACAATGTTAGGGCAAAGAATGGACAAAAAGGGTTAGCAGATATTCCGATGTATTTGATTTCGTTGGATTCTTGAAAGACCTTTTGCGCACTGCCCCGGACCCGTCATCCGGTCTTCCCGGCGGCGCCGACGACTCCGGTTCGCTTCCACTCCGGAAACCCCCCTGCCCCGCCTCATGCGACTTGCCGCGCCGCCGTCGGAGCGTGCTATATAGGGGCACCTCTCACGGTCTTATGACGACGATGCCCTTCCGCCAATTCCGCGCGCCGATCGCCGCCTGCCTCCTCACCGTGGCGCTTGCCGCCTGCTCTTCCGACAAGGAGGAGGTCCCCTATGTCGAGCGGCCGCCCGAGACGATCTTCGACGAGGCGGAAGCCAACATGCGGTCGGAGAACTACAAGACCGCGGCCAAGCTGTTCGACGAGGTGGAGCGTCAGCACCCCTACTCGCAGTGGGCCACCAAGGCGCAGCTCCGGGCCGCCTACGCGCACTACGAGGATCTGAAGTACGACGACGCCATCCTGGCGCTCGATCGCTTCATCCAGCTGCATCCCGGCAGCCCGGAGGTGGCCTACGCCTATTACCTGCGGGCGCTGTGCTATTACGAGCAGATCACCGACGTGCGCCGCGACCAGCGCATGACGCGCCGCTCGCTGGACGCGCTGGCCGAGGTGGTGCGCCGCTTCCCCGACACGCCGTACGCCCGCGACGCGCGCCTGAAGATCGACCTGACCAACGACCACCTCGCTGGCAAGGAGATGGAGGTCGGACGCTTCTACCTGAAGCAGGGCCAGCACACCGCCGCCATCGGCCGCTTCCGTGCGGTGGTGGAGCAGTACCAGACCACCTCGCACGTGCCGGAGGCGCTGCACCGTCTCGTCGAATCCTACCTCGCGCTGGGCGTGGTGGAGGAGGCGAAGACCGCCGCCGCCGTGCTGGGCCACAACTATCCGGGCAGCGACTGGTACGTCGACAGCTATGCCCTGCTGGTCGACGCCAACGTGCGCCCGGAGCGGAACGAGAAATCGTGGATCAGCAAAGCCTGGAACTCCCTGTTCTAGGGCGGTCCGCGCTGCTGGCGCTGACGATCCGGGACGTCGTCCTGATCGAGCGCCTCTCGCTGAACGTCCGCCCGGGACTGTGCGTGCTGACCGGCGAAACCGGTGCCGGCAAGTCCATCCTGCTGGACGCGCTCGGCCTCGCCCTCGGCGCGCGCGCCGAGTCGGGGCTGGTGCGTCACGGCGCCGAACAGGCCGCCGTGACGGCGGAGTTCGAGCTGTCCGGCGACCATCCCGCCTTCGCCATCCTGCGCGAACAGGGGCTGGAGGCCGACGACCGGCTGGTCATCCGCCGCACGGTCAGCGCCGACGGCCGCTCGCGCGCCTGGGTCAACGATCAGGCGGTGGGCGTCGGCCTGCTGAAGCGCCTGGGCGAGGAGCTGGTCGAGGTGCACGGCCAGTTCGAGACGCACGGCCTGCTCAACCCTGCCACCCACCGCGGCGTGCTCGACGCCTACGCCGGGCTCGCCACCAGGGTCGCCCAGGTGTCGGCCGCGCACCGCGCGTGGCGGCAGGTGGAGGACGCGCGCGCCAACGCCGCCGCCGAGATCGCCCGCGCCCGCGCCGAGGAGGAATACCTGCGCCACGCCGTGGCCGAGCTGGACGCGCTCGCCCCCAAGCCCGGCGAGGAGGCGCAGCTGGCCGACACGCGCGCCGTGCTCATGCACCGCGAGAAGGTCGTGGAGGCGATGAACGCCGCCTACGCCGAGCTGTCCGGCGACCGTGGCGCCGAGCGCTCGCTGGCCTCGGCCATGCGGGTGCTGACGCGCATCGCCGAGAAGGCCGGCGGCACGCTGGACCCGGTGATCGCCGCGCTCGACCGCGCCGCCGCCGAGGCGGCCGAGGCCGTCGCCGCGCTGCAGGCCGCGTCGGCCGACGTGGACATGGACCCGGCGGCGCTGGAAAAGCTGGAGGAGCGGCTGTTCGCGCTGCGCGCCGCGTCGCGCAAGCACGGCGTCGACGTCGACGCGCTGGCCGCGCTGCGCGACGACATGGCCGGGCGGCTGGCTCTGATCGAGGACCAGGGCGACCTGCTCGCCCGCCTCGCCAAGGAGGCGGAAGCCGCCCGCGACGCCTACCGCAAGGCCGCAGAGGCGCTTTCCAAGGCCCGCCAGCAGGCGTCCGGCCGGCTCGACAAGGCGGTGGCCGCCGAACTGCCGCCGCTGAAGCTGGAACGCGCCAAGTTCCGCACCCTGGTCGAGCCCCTGCCCGAGGCGGAATGGGGCGTGACCGGCATGGACCGCGTCGCCTTCCAGGTCACCACCAACCCCGGCTCCCCGCCCGGCGCGCTGAACAAGATCGCGTCCGGCGGCGAGCTGGCGCGCTTCATGCTGGCGCTGAAGGTGGTGCTGGCGCAGACCAGCACGGTCGGCACCCTGGTGTTCGACGAGGTGGACACCGGCATCGGCGGCGCCGTCGCGGCGGCCGTCGGCGAGCGTCTGGCCAAGCTGGGCCACGGCCTGCAGGTGCTGGTGGTGACGCACAGCCCGCAGGTGGCGGCGCGCGGCACCGTCCACCTCAAGGTGCAGAAGACCGCGAAGGGCGAGCGCGTGACCACCGGCGTGGCCGAGCTGGATGGCGACGAACGCCGCGAGGAGATCGCCCGCATGCTCTCCGGCGCCACCGTGACCGAAGAGGCGCGGCGCGCGGCCGACAGCCTGATCGCCGGGCGGGGGTAGGAGGGCTTGCGCCGGCGAGGGGCCCGCCCCTCACCCCGGCCGCTTCCACTCCTGCCAGCCGCCCAGGCGGATGACGAAGTGCACGGCCGTGAAGGGGATGCGCAGGCCGATGTCGCGGGGCTGGAAGAACAGCAGCCGCGTCGGGGTGCCCAGCGCGTCGATGTCCAGCCATGCGCCCTTCGGCGTCTCGTCGAACTCGTCGCTCATCACCTGCCAGATTTCCAGGCCGCTGCCGCGATTGGAGATCTTATACTGGCCGCAGCGCCACTCCGGCCCCTCGCCGATGCCGCCCTTCACCACCTTTTCGTCGCCCTTCAGATCGACCTGACCGACGCCGGCCGCCTGCCCGCTCATGCCCGGCCCCTTGCTCTGCGCGCGGAAGCCCAGACTGAGCCACGGCGTGCGGGCGCGCGGGATCAGCGCGCGCACGGCGCGGGCGTCGTCGGCCGAGAAACACTCGGGGTCGTCGTAGAGGATGCGGTCGAGCGCCGCCGTCACCACGAGCCGGTCGTCGATGGCCATCGGCGGGTTCGGTGCGGGCATGACGGCGCCTCCAGGCGTCAGGCGTCAGGCGGCGGGCGTCAAGCGGCGGGAGGCGCCGTGTCGTCCACCACCTCGAAATCGTGCGTGATGGCGGCGGTCGCCCCCAGCATGACCGAGGCGGAGCAGTACTTTTCCGCCGACAGGGCGATGGCGCGCTCCACCTTCTTCGGATCGAGGGCGCGGCCGGTGACCACATAGTGCGCGTGGATCCTCGTGAACACCTTGGGGTCGGTCGCGGCGCGCTCCGCCTCCAGCTCGACCACGCAGTCGGTGATCGGCTGGCGGCCCTTCTTCAGGATCAGCACCACGTCGAAGGCCGAACAGCCGCCCATGCCCAGCAGCAGCATCTCCATCGGCCGGACGCCGAGGTTGCGCCCGCCGGCCTCCGGCGCGCCGTCCATCACCACGGCGTGGCCGCTGCCGGACTCGCCGATGAACATCATCCCGTCAACCCACTTCACGCGCGCCTTCATGATGCCTCCCGTGCATGCGCCGACCGCGAGGCTGGCGGTTCCGTGTTTCGGAGGCAAGCGCTATTCTCCGTCCCCGCTCCACCGCTCCGTTTCCGGAACCAGGGTCCCGCCATGTCCGATCTGTTCTCCGTCCCTGTCACCCCGCGCGCCGTTCCGGTGGAGGAGTTGACGATCGAGCAGGCGCAGGCCGAGCTGGCTGCGCTGGCGGCGGAGATCGCGCACCACGACGCGCTCTATCACCAGAAGGACCAGCCGGAAATCCCGGATTCCGCGTACGACGCGCTGGTCCGCCGCAACAACGACATCGAGGCGCGGCACCCCGAGCTGCGCCGCGCCGATTCGCCGTCCCTGCGCGTCGGCGCCGCCCCGGCGGCGGGGTTCAAAAAGGTGCGGCACGCCGTGCCCATGCTGTCGCTGGGCAACGCCTTCGCGGCCGAGGACGCGCACGAGTTCGTGGCGCGCATCCGCCGCTTCCTGGGGCTGGCCGAGGACGCGCCCGTCGCCTTCGTGGCCGAACCGAAAATCGACGGGCTGTCGTGCTCGCTGCGCTACGAGGACGGGCGGCTGGTGCTGGCCGCTACGCGCGGCGACGGCGCGGAGGGCGAGGACGTGACGGCCAACGTCATGACCATCCAGGACGTGCCCAAGCACCTCCCCGCCCCCGTCCCCGCCGTGCTGGAGGTGCGCGGCGAGGTCTACATGACCCGCGACGACTTCCTGGCCATGAACCGGGCGTACGCCGAGAAGGGCGAGCAACTCTTCGCCAATCCGCGAAACGCCGCCGCCGGCTCGCTGCGCCAGAAGGACCCTTCGGTCACGGCGTCGCGCCCGCTGTGCTTCTTCGGCTACGCGCTGGGCGAGGTGTCGGAGCCGATCGCCGACACCCAATGGGGCATCCGCCAGCGCCTGGAAGGGTGGGGGTTCCAACTCAACCGCCCGGCCGAGCCCGTGGACAGTGCGGAAAAGCTGCTGCAGTATTACGAGCAGGTCGGGCGCCGCCGCTCCGCCCTGCCCTTCGACATCGACGGCGTCGTCTACAAGGTGGACAGCTTGGCGCTGCAGCAGCGCCTGGGCTTCGTCAGCCGCGCACCGCGCTGGGCCATCGCCCACAAGTTCCCGGCCGAACAGGCACAGACGCGGCTGAAGGGCATCACCATCCAGGTCGGCCGCACCGGCGCGCTGACTCCGGTGGCGGAGCTGGAAGACATCACCGTCGGCGGCGTCGTCGTCGGCCGCGCCACCCTGCACAACGAGGACGAGATCGCCCGCAAGGACGTGCGGGTCGGCGATCTGGTGATCGTCCAGCGGGCCGGCGACGTCATCCCGCAGGTCGTCGCCGTCGTCGAGTCGCAGCGGCCGGAGGGCGCCGTTCCCTTCGTCTTCCCCGACCATTGCCCGGAGTGCGGCAGCCTCGCCGTGCGCGAGGAGGGCGAGGTGGTGCGCCGCTGCACCGGCGGCCTGATCTGCCCGGCCCAGGCCAAGGAGCGGCTGCGCCACTTCGTCAGCCGCAACGCCTTCGACATCGAAGGATTGGGCGAAAAGATCATCGAGGAATTCTGGGACGACGGTCTGATCCGCTCCCCCGTGGACATCTTCACGCTGGAGGAGCGCGCCCGCACCGGCGCCATCGCCATCCTCGGTCGGCCGGGGTGGAAGGAAAGGTCAGTCGACAACCTGTACGCCGCCATCAACCAGCGCCGCGCCGGCACCGACCTGCACCGCTTCATCTTCGCGCTGGGCATCCGGCATGTGGGCGAGGTGACGGCGAAGTCGCTGGCCCGGCACTTCGGCTCGCTGGACGCGTGGCTGACGGGCATGGAGGCGGCGGTGGCGGCGATGCCGGGGGCGGCGTGGCGCGAACTGACGGCGCTGAAGCGCGTCGGCCCGGCGACGGTGGCGGCGCTGCTGGCGTGGTTCCGGGTGCCGGAGAACGCGGCGAAGGTGGACTTCTACGCGGGGCAGCCGGGCCTGGGGCTGGAGACGGTCATCTCGCTGCTCGGGATCAAGGAGGTGAAGAAGCCGGCCGCCGCAGCGCTGGCCGAGCATTACGGCGACCTGGAGCGCTGGCGCCACGCCATGGCGCGGGCGGCGGCCGAGGCGCCCGGCCCGGCGTGGGACGACATCGTGCGCGTGCCCGACGTCGGCGAGGTCGCCGCCGAGGAAATCGCCGCCTTCTTCCTGGAGGAACGCAACCGCGCCATCATCCAGGGCCTGCGGGATGCCGGCGTGCGCGTGCTGGACGCCGAAAAGCCCAAGGCCACGGGCTCGCCGGTGGCCGGCAAGACGGTGGTGTTCACCGGCACGCTGGAAACCATGAGCCGCGACGAAGCGCAGGAGCGCGCCTCGGCGCTGGGCGCCAAGGTCACGGGGTCGGTGTCGAAGAAGACGGATTACGTGGTCGTCGGCGCCGACGCCGGCAGCAAGGCCACCAAGGCGCGCGACCTGGGCGTGACGGTGCTCGGCGAGCGGGAATGGCTGGATCTGATCGGGGGGTGAGGTCTGTTTCGAGCCCTCCCCCGGCCCTGCCGGGGGCGTTGAGCCGATGCCATAGGCAACAAGCGCCGAAGGCGATTGTAGGCGAAACGCGGTCGCCCGACTTGCGGGCGACCGTGGAGGGACCCAAGCTTCGCTTGGGGAGGGTGGGGGCACGTTGTTTCGCGAGAATCAGCGGCTTACGCCTGCCACACAGGCCGTTGCCCCCACCCTGCCCGCTTCGCGGGCTTCCCTCCCCCG
>DASWVP010000146.1:0-33529 GCA_036401175.1 Azospirillum sp.
GCTGCTCGGCTGGCTGTCGCGCACGGGGCGGGCGGACGGGGGTGACGTGCGGCTGGTCCAGGGGCGGGCCGGCGCCGCCGCCGAGGTGGAGATCCTCGACAGCCGCGCGCGCCTGCCCTGGGCCGGCCACACGGCGGCGCACGCCCTGGCCGAGGTGTACGAACGCATCCGCCGGCACCGCACCACCCTGCTGTTCGTCAACACCCGCGCGCAGGCGGAAATCCTGTTCCAGGCGCTGTGGCGGGCGAACGAGGACCATCTGCCGATCGCGCTGCACCACGGCTCGCTGGCCGTCGAACAGCGCCGCAAGGTGGAGGCGGCGATGGCGCGCGGCGACTTGCGGGCGGTGGTCGCCACCTCCTCCCTCGACCTCGGCATCGACTGGGCGGCGGTGGAACTGGTGGTGCAGATCGGCGCGCCCAAGGGGGCGAGCCGGCTGGTCCAGCGCATCGGCCGCGCCAACCACCGGCTGGACGAGCCGAGCCGGGCGCTGCTGGTCCCCGCCAACCGGTTCGAGGTGCTGGAGTGCCGCGCCGCCGTGGACGCCGTGCGCGCGCACGCGCTGGACGGCGAACCGCCGCGCCCCGGCGGGCTGGACGTGCTGGCGCAGCACGTTCTGGGCATGGCCTGCGCCGCGCCCTTCGACCCGGCCGACCTGTATGACGAGGTGGTGACCGCCGCCCCCTACGCCGGCCTGCCCCGCGACGAATTCGACGACGTGGTGGATTTCGTGGCGACCGGCGGCTACGCGCTGGGCAACTACGACCGCTTCCGGCGGCTGGTGGCGGGCGAGGACGGGCTGATGCGGGCGGCGGACGCGCGGGTGGCCCGCCAGTACCGCCTGAACGTCGGCACCATCGTGCAGGAGGCGATGCTGCGCGTGCGCCTGAACCGCGGCCCGGTGCTGGGCGAGGTGGAGGAGTATTTCGTGCAGGGCCTGACGGCCGGCGACACCTTCGTCTTCGCCGGCCAGGTGCTGAAGTTCCTCGGCATCCACGAGATGGAGGCGCGGGTCGCCAAGGGCGGCGCGGGGGAGCCGAAGGTCCCGGCCTACGCCGGCGGCCGGCTGCCGCTCACCACCCAACTGGCGGAGCGGGTGCGCGCCATCCTCGCCGACCCGCGCGGCTGGTCCGGCCTGCCCGAGGATGTGCGGGAATGGCTGCGGCTACAGCGCTGGCGCTCGGTCCTGCCGGCGAAGGACGGGCTGCTGGTCGAGACGTTCCCGCACCGGGGCAAGCGCTTCCTGGTCGCCTACGCCTTCGAGGGACGCAACGCGCACCAGACGCTGGGCATGCTGCTGACCCGGCGGATGGAACGGATGGGCGCCGGGCCGCTGGGCTTCGTCGCCACCGATTACGTGCTGGCGGTGTGGTCGCTGCGGACGCCGCAGGACATGGACGCACTGTTCGACCAGGACATGCTGGGCGACGATCTGGAGGCGTGGATGGAGGAATCCGCCATGCTGCGGCGCACCTTCCGCAACGTGGCGCTGATCACCGGCGTCATCGACCGCCGCCATCCGGGGCAGGAGAAGACCGGGCGGCAGGTCACCTTCTCCTCCGACCTGATCTACGACGTGCTGCGCCGCCACGACCCCGGCCACGTCCTGCTGCGCGCGACGAAGGCCGACGCGGCCGGCGGCCTGACCGACGTGCGGCGCCTGTCCGACTTCCTGGCCCGCGTGCGCGGCCGCATCACGCACAAGGATCTGGAGCGCATCTCGCCGCTGGCCGTCCCCGTGATCCTGGAAATCGGCCGCGAATCCGTGCACGGTTCCGCCACCGACGAGCTGCTGGAGCAGGCCGCGGCCGAGCTGGTGGCCGAGGCGATGCCCGAACTGGGCGGCGGCGGCGAGGCACAGGGGCGACTATCGCTGTGAGAACGGCGGTCATCCGTCGCCGGGGCGTGGACGAGCGCCCATGTCTTGAGGTAAGCCGCTGTTGTGTGCGGCGATTCGTGTGGAGGCTCAGGCCATGGCGCTCAAGGTGCGTGAAGACTACCGCACCCTCACCGGTCCGGAAAAGGCGGCCATCCTGATGCTGGCGCTGGGCGAGGAGCATGCGTCCAAGCTCTTTTCCATGATGGACGACGAGGAGATCCGGGAACTGTCGCAGGTCATGGCCAACCTGGGCAGCGTGTCGGCCAACGTGATCGAGCGCCTGTTCGTCGAGTTCGCCGAACAGATGTCGGCCACCGGCTCCCTGGTCGGCACCTTCGACAGCACCGAACGCCTGCTGCTGAAGACCCTGCCCAAGGACAAGGTCGACACGATCATGGAGGAAATCCGTGGTCCCGCCGGCCGCACCATGTGGGACAAGCTGGCCAACGTGTCGGAGGCGGTGCTCGCCAACTATCTGAAGAACGAATACCCGCAGACCGTCGCCGTCGTGCTCTCCAAGATCCGGCCGGAACACGCCGGCCGCGTGCTGACGCTGCTGCCCGAGAGCTTCGCCATGGAGGTCATCATGCGCATGCTGCGCATGGAGGCCGTGCAGAAGGAGGTGCTGGACGACGTCGAGCGCACCCTGCGCACCGAGTTCATGACCAACCTCGCCCGCACCAGCCGCCGCGACGCGCACGAGATGCTGGCGGAGATCTTCAACGGCCTGGACCGCACGACCGAGCACCGCTTCATGGCGGCGCTGGAGGAACGCAACCGCGACAGCGCCGAGCGCATCAAGGCGCTGATGTTCACCTTCGAGGATCTCGCCAAGCTCGACCCCTCCGGCGTGCAGACGCTGCTGCGCAACGTCGACAAGACGAAGCTGGGCACCGCGCTGAAGGGCGCCTCGGAAACGCTGAAGGACCTGTTCTTCTCCAACATGTCGGAACGCGCCGGCAAGATCCTGCGCGAGGACATGGCGGCGATGGGCCCGGTGCGGGTCAAGGACGTGGACGAATCGCAGATGTACATGGTGCAGCTTGCCAAGGATCTGGCGGCGCGCGGTGAGATCGTCATCTCCGAAGGCGGCGGCGAGGGCGAGCTGATCTACTGACGTGCCGATCCCGTCTCCGATCCGCCTTGCCGGTGCCGACCTGCTGCCCGACCCGTCGGGCGCGCTGTTCTGGCCGGCCGAGGGCGTGCTGGCCGTTGCCGACCTGCACCTCGAAAAGGGTTCCGGATTCGCGGCGCGCGGGCTCCTGCTGCCGCCCTACGACACCCGCGCGACGCTCGACCGGCTGGCCGAGGCCATCGCCCGAACCAGGCCGCGCACCGTGCTGGCGCTGGGCGACAGCTTCCACGATCGCCGCGCCGCCGACCGCATGGGCGCCGACGACCGCGCCCGCCTGCGCACGCTGACCGCCGCCACGGCGTGGGTCTGGATCACCGGAAACCACGACCCGGAGCCGCCCGAAGGGCTGGGCGGCCGGGTCGCGGCGGAGGTCCGGCTGGGGCCGCTGGTGTTCCGGCACGCGGCGGTGCCGGGCGACGCCGGCGAGGTGTCCGGCCATCTGCATCCGGCCGCCGCCGTGATGGTGCCCGGCCGCCGGGTGCGCGAGCGGTGCTTCGCCGACGACGGCGCCAAGCTGATCCTGCCGGCCTTCGGCGCCTTCGCGGGTGGGCTCAACGTGCTGGATCCGGCGATCAGTGGGCTTCTGCGTGGGGATTTCCAGGTCCACCTGCTGCGCGGCGGCAAGCTGCTGCCCTTCCCCCGCCGCCGCCTGTCGCCCGATCCCGCGTGAAAAGGCCCGGAGAGCCGCGAGAGCCCTCCGGGCGACGGGGTCAGTTCGGCAGGATGACGCTGTCGATGACGTGGATGACGCCGTTCGACGCGGCGATGTCGGCCTTCACGACCTTGGCAGCGTCCACCATCACCCCGCCCTTGGTGGCGTCGATGTCCACGGTGGTGCCCTGCACGGTCTTGGGCTGCGCCATCTTGCCGGTCACGTCGGCGGCCATGACCTTTCCGGGCAGCACATGGTAGGTGAGCACGGCGCGCAGCTTGTCCTTGTTCTCCGGCTTCAGCAGGTCCTCCACCGTGCCCTTGGGCAGCTTGGCGAAGGCGGCGTCGGTCGGCGCGAAGACCGTATACGGCCCCGCCCCCTTCAGCGTGTCCACCAGCCCGGCCGCCTTCACGGCGGTGACGAGCGTGTTGAACTGGCCGGCCGAAACCGCGGTGTCGACGATGTCGGCGGCCTGCGCGGCGTTGGCGGCGAACGCCAGGGGAAGCGCGACGGCGGCGGTCTTGGCGAGGTCGAACAGACGGGACATGAAATTCCTCCGGTTGATGTGTCTCGAACCTTCCCGATGGGGGAGAGGCGCCGTCGGCCGCCCGGCGCCCGCTCCGCCCCAGGGAGCGAGACATGACTTAGCCGGACAGGGCCGTCCGCCAAGGGTTTCGACTCGCGATTTATTTTTTATGCGCCGGTGATCCGGCAGAAAATCCGCGTCGTATTACCTGCGCAACCCGTGTCCTGCGCTGTAACGCCGGGCATCATCCGGGTTGTTGTTTCGAATCTTCTGCTAAGTTGTTCGCCATAGCGAATATTCGCTCGCCAGTAACTGAGTGGGAATTGAGGATTGTTTCCGCATGCCGGACTTTTCGTTACCCGACCAGGCACCGATCATAATCTGGTTCCGCGAAGACCTGCGACTGACCGACAACCCGGCGCTGGCGGCGGCGGCCGCCTCGGGAAGCCCGGTCCTGCCTCTCTATGTCTGGGAGGACGACAGCGCCGACCCGCACCCGCCCGGCGGCGCCGCGCGCTGGTGGCTCCATCACAGCCTGCGGCGGCTGGGCGCCGGGCTTTGCCGGCTGGGCGCGCCGCTTGTGCTGCGGCGCGGCGACCCGCTGCGCGTGATCGAGGAGCTGGTGGCCGAGACCGGGGCCGGCGCCGTGCTGTGGAACCGCCGCTACGCCACGGCCGGCCGCGTGCGCGACACCCGCATCAAGGAGGCGCTGCGCGGCCGTGGCCTGCGCGTGGAGAGCTTCAACGCCTCTCTGCTGTTCGAGCCGTGGAACGTGCGCACCAAGGCCGGCCAGCCGTTCCGCGTCTTCACGCCGTTCTGGCGCACCTGCCTCGCGATGCCGGAGCCGTCAACGCCCATCCCGGCCCCCGCCCGCCTAACCGCCTTCGGCCGCCCGCTGCCCGGCGCAGCGCTGGCCGATTGGGGGCTGCTGCCCAGCGCCCCGGACTGGGCCGGCGGCCTGCGCGAAAGCTGGCAGCCGGGCGAGGACGGCGCGCGGGAACGGCTGGCCGATTTCCTCATCACCACCGCCACCGGCTACAAGACGGGGCGCGATCGCCCCGGCGTCGAGGGAACGTCCCGCCTGTCACCGCACCTGCGCTGGGGCGAGATCGGCCCGCGGCAGGTCTGGCACGCCGCCCGGATGACGGCGCAGGCCCACCCGGAGGCGGCGGCCGGCATCGACGCCTTCCTGCGCGAAATCGGCTGGCGCGAGTTCTGCCACCACCTCCTGCACCATGAACCCGGCCTAGCCCATACACCCATGGACAAGCGCTTCGCCGCCTTCCCCTGGCGCGACGACGAGGAGGGGCTGGGCGCGTGGCAACGCGGGCGGACCGGCTATCCGATCGTCGACGCCGGCATGCGCCAGCTCTGGCGCACGGGGTGGATGCACAACCGCGTGCGCATGGTGGCCGCCTCGTTCCTGGTGAAGGATCTGCTGATCCCCTGGCAGGCCGGCGCCCGCTGGTTCTGGGACACGCTGGTCGATGCCGACCCCGCCGACAATCCGGCCAACTGGCAGTGGGTGGCCGGCTGCGGGGCGGACGCCGCCCCCTACTTCCGCGTCTTCAACCCGGTCCTGCAGGGCGAGACCCACGACCCGCGCGGCGACTATGTGCGTCGCTGGATCCCGGAACTGGCCGCCCTGCCCGCCGCCTGGATCCACAAGCCGTGGCTGGCGCCCGCGGCGGTGCTGGCGCAGGCCGGCGTGCGGCTGGGCGAGACCTACCCGCGCCCCATACTTGATCACGCCGTCGCCCGCGACCGCGCGCTGGACGCGTTCCGGGCCTTGTCGGACCGGGATTAACGCGGGATTCACGCGCATGCAAAGAAGGTGTCACGATCGCCCTCTATGGTCCCACCAAACACGGGACAGCCCCGCGACGGGCACGAAGGAGGGACCATGAACACCGCCAGCAAGGGCACCAGATACCTGACCGCCGAGGCGGCGGAGGACATCGGCAGCAACCCCACCGACAACCCGACGCTGGGCGACGTCCTCAACGCCCGCTACGGCCGTCGCGGCATGATGCGCGGCATGCTGGCCACCGCCGCCGCCGGCGCGCTGCTCGGCCCCACCCTGCTGGCGTCGAGCCGCGAGGCCGCCGCCGCCGACGGCGCCAAGCCCTCCTTCACCTTCACCGAGATCGAGCACGGCGTGGACGAAACCCACCACGTCGCCCCCGGCTACGAGGCCAAGGTGCTGATCCGCTGGGGCGATCCGGTGCTGCCCGACGCGCCGGCCTTCGATCCGATGAAGCAGAGCGCCGCCGCGCAGGCCCGGCAGTTCGGCTACAATAACGACTTCGTCGGCTACGCGCCGTTGCCGCGGGGTTCCAACAGCCCCGACCACGGCCTGCTCTGCGTGAACCACGAGTACACCGACGAGGAGGTCATGTTCCCCGGCGTCGGCGAGGAGCAGCAGAAGGGCAAGTTCGCCCGCATGACCAGGGACCTCGTGGACATCGAGATCGCCGCGCACGGCGGCACGGTGGTCGAGGTGCGCAAGGTGGACGGCGCGTGGACCTACGATCCCAGGTCCCGCTACAACCGCCGCATCACCGGCGAGACGGAGTGCGCGCTGACCGGCCCGGCCGCCGGCCACCCGCTCCTCAAGACCTCCGGCGACCCGACCGGCACCCGGGTGCGCGGCATGCTGAACAACTGCGCCGGCGGCATGACGCCGTGGGGCACGTGGCTGTCGGCGGAAGAGAACTTCAACGGCTACTTCTGGGGCAAGGCGGACGACGCCGCCCCGCGCGCCAAGGCGCTGAAGCGCTATGGCCTGCCCGGCAACTGGTACAACTGGGGCCAGCACCACGACCGCTTCGACGTCGCCAGGGAGCCGAACGAGTCCAACCGCTTCGGCTGGATCGTCGAGATCGACCCGTACGACCCGAATTCGGTGCCGAAGAAGCGCACCGCGCTCGGCCGCTTCAAGCACGAGGCGTGCTCGCTCAGCGTCGGCACGGACGGCACCGTGGTCGCCTACACCGGCGACGACGAGCGCTTCGACTACGTCTACCGGTTCGTGGCGGCCAGGAAGTTCGACCCGAAGAACCGCGCCGCCAACATGGACCTGCTGGACGACGGCACCCTGTACGCGGCGAAGTTCCACGCCAACGGAACGGTGGAATGGCTGCCGCTGGTGCACGGCCATGGTCCGCTGACCGCCGAGAAGGGCTTCCCCGATCAGGCCACGGTGCTGATCGAAGCGCGCCTCGCCGCCGACGCGCTGGGCGCCACGAAGATGGACCGGCCGGAGGACATCGAGGTCAACCCGAGGACCGGCAAGGTCTATGTGATGCTGACCAACAACAGCAAGCGCACGGCCGCGCAGATGGACGCGGCCAACCCGCGCGAGGCCAACATCTGGGGCCAGATCGTCGAACTGGCGCCGCCCAACGGCGATCACGCCGCTACGACGTTCGAGTGGCGGATGCTGGTGCGTGCCGGCACGCCGGAGGTCGGCGGGCAGTTCCACGCCGCCACCAGCAAGAACGGCGTCTTCGCCTGCCCCGACAACGCCGCCGTCGATCACCGCGGCCGTCTGTGGGTGACCACCGACCAGGGCGAGAACTGGAAGAAGGCGTCGGGCACCGCCGACGGCGTGTGGGCGGTGGAAACGGAGGGAAGCCTGCGCGGCCTATCGAAGATGTTCTTCCGCGTGCCGGTGGGGGCGGAGATGTGCGGCCCCTGCTTCGCGCCGGACGACCGCACGCTGTTCCTCGCCGTGCAGCACCCGGCCACCGACGGCGTGGAGCAGTGGGAAAAGTTCAAGGGCAAGCAGTCGAGCTTCGAGGACCCGGCCACCCGCTGGCCGGACTTCAAGCCCGACATGCCGCCGCGCCCCTCGGTCGTCGCCATCACCAAGAAGGACGGCGGCATCGTCGGCACCTGACGGCGCACGGTACGCGCATGGGAAGGGGCGGCCGGCGGGCCGCCCCTTTCCTCGTGTCCGGAGCGGGGTTGGTTTGCGCGCGCCGGGCGGCCATGTATACTAGCCGCACGCAATTGCGGCCCGTTTCTCCGGGGCACGAAATGACGATCCAGATCGCCAAACCCGAACTCATCGCCAAGATCGAACAACTCGCCAGGGTCACCGGCCTGAGCAGTGTGGCCGCGGTTGAATCGGCCATCGACCGTATGCTGGAACAGCGGGACCGTCCGGCCGAGCCGTCGCGGGACGAAGCCACGGACGCCGCATGGAACCGGTTCGATGAACTGATCCGGAGGTTCGACCGGCTTCCGGTGGCGCCGGATGCCTTCGACCCGCTGGAATGGGACGAGAACGGATTGCCGAAGTGATCGCGGTGGACTCGTCCGCGCTGGCGAAGGTCCGGGATCTGCCGCTGCTCTTCAAGGGCAACGATTTCAGCCAGACCGACATCGCACCCGCCGTGCGCGCCTGACCCAGACGCCCCAGGGCAATCGGTTGAAGGATCTTGATCCAATTCATAGAATAATCCGTCATCCCCGCGAAGGCGGGGATCCACGTTTTCCATAGCATTCTGTCATCGGGAACATGGATCCCCGCCTTCGCGGGGATGACGACCTTCCTATTTTCGGGGGATTCACGCCTTCACCCGATTACCCTGCCGAACGCCCCTTCCCCGCTTTCCGTCCCCCGCCAGCAGTGTTATATCGTAACATCATGACGCTGGCCGACCACGATCACGACACCTGCATCGCCGACGCGCTGACCCGCGCCGACGCGCTGTGCGCGGCGCGTGGCGCGCGGCTGACGTCGCTGCGGCGGCGGGTGCTGGAACTGGTGTGGACCAGCCACAAGCCGCGCGGCGCCTACGCCATCCTCGACGACCTCAGCCAGCAGGGCGACAAGCCGGCGGCGCCGCTCACCGTCTACCGCGCGCTGGAGTTCCTGGTCGACCAGGGGCTCGTCCACCGCATCGAGAGCCTCAACGCCTACGTCGGCTGCGCCACGCCGGGCGGCGCCCACACCGGGCAGTTCCTGGTGTGCGAGGGCTGCGGCACGGCGGTGGAGATCGACGACCCGTCCATCCGCGACGCCATCCAGGCGGGGGCCGCCGCGCGCGGCTTCCGCGTCCGCCGCCCGACCGTCGAGGTGCGCGGCCTGTGTTCCGATTGCCAGGAGAAAACCCCGTGAGCGACGCCGTTTCCACCCAGCGGTTCCCCGTGTCCGTGCTGACCGGTTTCCTCGGCTCCGGCAAGACGACGCTGCTCCAGCACCTACTGCACCATCCCGGCATGGCCCGCACCGCCGTGGTGATCAACGAGTTCGGCGAGGTCGGGCTCGATCACCTGCTGGTCGCCAAGTCGACCGAGAACATGCTGGTGCTCGACAGCGGCTGCGTGTGCTGCACCGTGCGCGGCGACCTCGTGGACACGCTGAAGGACCTGTTCCTCAAGCGCGTGCGCGGCGACATCCCGGAATTCGACCGCGTCATCGTCGAGACGACCGGGCTGGCCGACCCCGCGCCGATCATCCACACCCTGATGTCCGACCCGCTGCTGGCCGCGCGCTTCCGCCTGGACGGCGTGGTCGCCACGGTGGACGCGGTGCACGGCGCCGGCCAGTTCGACCAGCACCCGGAAAGCGTCAAGCAGGCCGCCGTCGCCGACCGCATTGTGCTGACCAAGACCGACGCCGCCACGCCCAACACGACGCTGGCGCTGTGCAAGCGTCTGGCCGCCCTCAACCCGGCCGCCCCGGTGATCCCCGCCGCCTTCGGCGCCGTCGATCCGGCCACCCTGTTCAACGCCGGCCTGTACAACCCCGAGACCAAGAGCCCGGACGTCGCCCGCTGGCTGAAGGACGAGGCCTACCGCGACGAAAAGCGCGATCATCACCACGGCCATGACCATGACCATGACCATGACCATGACCACGGCCATCACCACCACGAGCATGGCCCCGAATGCGGGGCGGACTGCGGCCACGACCACGACGAGAACCGCCACGACGACCACATCCGCGCCTTCTGCATGATCGTGGACGAGCCGATCCACTGGGACCGCTTCGTCGATTTCATGGAGGCGCTGATCACGCTGCGCGGCCCGGACATCCTGCGCATCAAGGGCATGCTGAACGTCGTGGAAAGCGGGATGCCGGTCGTCGTGCACGGGGTGCAGCACATGTTCCACCCGCCCGTCCGCCTGGACGAATGGCCCAGCGACGATCACCGCTCGAAGCTGGTGTTCATCACCCGCGACGTCGGCCAGACGGTGATCGAGGACCTGTTCAAGGGGTTCGTGCGTGGCGAGCCGGATGCCCCGCCCGCCTGAACCGCGCTTCCTACAGGGGGCTTCCTACAGGGGGCTTCCTACAGCGGAATGTCGGCGAACACGCGGCCCGACGGGGCGTCGGCCGGCGCGCAGGGGTGCTGGTCGGCGCCGTTCAGCCAGCGGGCGAACTTGCGGTCGGACGAGTTGATGTGCAGCATCAGCCACTGCGGCAGGAATTCCGCCAGATACTCGCAGATCCCCTCCTCCGGCACCGTGCCGGTCGTGAAGGCGTGGATCTGCTGGCGCGCCAGATCGTGCTGCACCATGTGGTCGTCGATGAACGGATATCCGGCGTCCTGCATCAATTCCGCCTCGTGGGCGAAGTGCTTCTCGGTGTAGACGACCGCCGCGGCCAGCGTGTCGTAGACTTCCTCGCGCGAGCGTCCCTCGACCACCGCCATCTGGAATCGGTGGACAAGCGCGATCCACTCCTTGTGCTGGGCGTCGATCTCGTCGACACCCAGGGACAGGTCGTCGCTCCAGACGAGTTCGTGGTAATCGACACCGTTGGTCATGGCTTGTTTGCCGCGCTGGTCTAAAGACATAGAGCTATTGGAGTAACACGCGGGACACGCAAGCGCACGAGCGATCCTTGCACTGCTGCAATTCGACGCAGGCAGAGCTTCACGCCGGCGGCGCGGCCGGGACCTCGTCCCGCAGTTCGTCCCAGATACGGGCGAACGCCTCGTGATGCCGGGCGAACAGCGCCAGCAGGCGCGGATCGAAATGCCGGGCGGGATCGATGCGGTCGTCGCCGCGCGTCATGATCGCCAGCGCCTCGGCATGGCTGAAGCCGGGCTTGTACGGGCGCACGCTACGCAGCGCGTCATAGCAGTCGGCAAGCGCCACGATGCGCGCCGACAGCGGGATCTCCTCCCCCTTGCGGCCGGCGGGATAGCCGGTCCCGGCCCACTGCTCGTGGTGGCACAGGGCGATTTCGGCGGCCATGCGCAGCCGGTCGGAGGTGTTGAGGATCTCCCAGCCGTAGACGGGATGCCGGCGCATCTCCGCCAGCTCGTGCGCGTCGAGGCGGCCCTTCTTGTGCAGCACCGCTTGATCGACGCTCATCTTGCCGACGTCGTGGAGCGCGGCGGAATAGCGGATCTCGTCGCAGAACGGCTTCGGACAGCGGGCGCGCCGGGCCAGCGCATAGGAATATTCGTTGACGCGCAGGATGTGGTTGCCGGTGTCCTCGTCGTGGATCTCGGCGGCGCGGGCCAGCAGGCGGACCGATACCATGAAAGCGCGCTCGGTCTCGGCGTTCAGCGCGGCGATGGTCGCGCGCTGCTGGCGCAGCGTGCGGTTCTGTTCCGCCAGGTTCTCCACCATGACGGCACGCTCCAGCGCACGGCCGACGATGTGGTTGACCGGCGCGATCATCGCCTCGTGCTCGGGCAGGAAGGGCCGCACCGCGTCCCCCTCGCGCCGGTTGATGAGCTGCACCACCCCCTCCGGCCGATCATCGAAGCCCTTGAGCGCAAAGGCCAGGATGGAGCGCGTGCGGAACCCCGTCGTCTGGTCGAAGCTGGCGTTGAAACGGTACGGGCGGTCGGGCGGGATGGCGTAGGCGTCGTCGACGAACACCGTCTCCCCGCTCAGCGCCACCGCCCCGGCGATCGAGGAGGTATCGGCCGGGATGACGAAGCGGCTGCCGTTGGTGCGCACCGCGTCGTTCTGCACGCTGACCGCCTCCAGGTGCCGCAGCCGGCCGCGCCCGCGCAGGACGAAGATGGTGCCGGCCTCGGCGCCGGTCAGTTCGCGGCACTTGTGCAGCACACGCCGGCTCAGCTCGCCGACGGACGGGTTCCGGGTGGAATCGATGAATTCGAGGAACTGCTCGACAAGGCTCACGGACCGCTCCTGCGCGTCGGACGTGGAAGCGTAGCGCAAGCGGGGCCGGCGTTCCAACGCCGCGCGAACCTCTTCACGCAAAGGTCATCCATCCCGTCGCCCACAGCCAGACGACCGCGACCGCCATCGATAGCAGCGTCATCGGCACGCCGCAGCGCGCGTGCTCGACGAAGCCCAGGCGCACGCCGGCCTGCGCGGCGCGCTCGACGACGATGATGTTGCACAGGCTGCCGGTCAGCATCAGGTTGCCGGCCAGCGTCGACAGCAGCGCCAGCCCGTACAGCGCGCCTTCCGGCGGCTGCGCCCAGGCCTTCAGCAGCAGCACGACCGCCGGCACGTTGCCGATGGTGTTGCTGGCGAGCAGGGCCAGCGGCGTCATCACCTCCAGCCGGTCCGGCCACCAGCCGGCCGCCGACAGCCGCGCCACCGCGTCGGCCGGGATGCCGGTCAGGCCAAGCGCGTGATTGACGGCGAACAGGCCGGCGAACAGCACCAGCAGGTGCCAGTCCACCATGCCCAGCATGCCCCGCGTCGCCAGCCGCCGGCTGATCAGCATGGCCCCGGCGACGATCAGCACGCCGACGTCCTGGCGCACGGGCGAGGCGAACAGCGCCAGCAGGACGACCGTCGCCGCCAGCGCCTTGCGCAACTGCCAGCGGTCGACCTCGGCCGCCGGCACGCCGTCGCCCCGCGCCCCGCCGGGCAGCGCCAGCCGCGCGCGCCACACCCAACGGACGACCGCGTAGACGACGACCAGCCCCACCACGGCCGGCACGCCGCACACCGCCAGGAAGCGCCAGAAGTCCAGCCCGCCGGTCTGCGCGATCAGGATGTTCTGCGGATTGCCGATCACCGTGGCGGCCGATCCGGCGTTGGCGGCGCCGGCCAGCGCGATCAGGTACGGCCGCGGGTCGAGCCCGCGCGCCTGGAGCCCCAGGCACAGCATCGGCGTCATGGCGAACACCACCACGTCGTTGGCCAGCACCGCCGACAGCCCGCCGCCCACCGCCACGGTCACCGCCAGCAGCCGCTCCGGCGACCGGGCGCTTTGCGCGATGCGCAGCGCGCACCAGTCGTAGAAGCCGCTGGCCGCATACTGCGCCGACAGGATCATCAGGCCGAACAGGATGAACAGCGTCGGAAAGTCGATGGCGTCGACGACCTGCCGCTCGTCGAGCGCGCCGACGCCCAGCAACGCGATGGTGGCGACCAGCGCGATGCCTGTGCGGTCGATGGCGAATCCCGGAACGCGCCCCAGCGCCATGCCCAGGTAGGTGGCGGCGAACAGCGCGACGATGATGGCGGTCATGGATGGGGGGCCCGCGGCGGAAGGACGTCCGGCTTATAGCCGCGCGCCCGGCCTTCCGCTACTCCGCCAGCAGATCCACGGTGGCGCCCTCGCGCGCGGCGAAGACGTGGCCCGGCCAGGCGGCCTGGGCCTCGGCCTCCAGCGCGGCCATTCCGGTGTCATCGCGGTCGGGGTCGTGGTGGAACAGCGCCAGCCGCCCGACGCCGGCCGAGCGGCACAGCCGCACCCCCTCCGTCCACGTCGAATGGCCCCAGCCGACGCGCCGCGCCCACTCCGCATCCGTATAGGTGCAGTCGTACAGCACGAGGTCGGCGCCGGCGATCAGGTCCAGCACGTTGCGGTCCGGCTGTCCCGGCACGTGCTCGGTGTCGGTGACGTAGCAGACCGCCTTGCCGGCGTGTTCGATGCGGTAGCCGGTGGCGCCGTCCGGATGGTTCAGCGCGGCGGTGCGCACGCGGATGCCCGACTCCAACACGAAGGCGCTTCCCGCCGCCACCTCGACGAAGCTGAGGTCGCCGGCCAGCGTCGCCAGCGGCACCGGGAACAGCGGCTGTTCCATCTGGCGCGCCAGCACCGCCTCGATGCCGGGGGCGCCGTCGCGGTGGGCGGACACGATGCGCAGGGCGAAGCCCGGCGTGTAGGCGGGCGCGAAGAACGGGAAGCCGGCGATGTGGTCGAGGTGGGTGTGGCTGAGCAGCAGCGTCGCCTTGCCCACCCCCTCGTCCAGCAGGCGGCGGCCAAGCGCGCGGATGCCGGTTCCGGCGTCCAGGATCAGGCACTGGTCCCCGGCGCGCACCTCGACGCAACTCGTGTTGCCGCCGAATCCCATGTAGGACGCCATCGGGCACGGCACCGTGCCCCGCACGCCCCGGAAGGTGAGAGTGAAGCCCATGCGCCCGCCCATCGCCACACACGCGGCAGCCAAGCGTGAAAGTGTATCACACACGCGCCCGCATGCAGTGATGGCCGTCACAGCAAAAGCCGTCACAGGCCCCGATCAGTGCTGTCCCATGATGTCGAAGACGCGCCGTTCACAGCCGACACGGTGTTCGCACGTGCGGCACACCAGATGCGCGCAGCCGCGTTCGTCCCGGAAACGCGCGAGTTGGCCCAGGATGGCCTGCTTCTGCTGTGCGGAGATCACGTCGGTCGCCACGACGCAGACGGTCGCCGCGCCGACGATGTCACCCTCCGCATGATGCACGTCGTTGAGCATGGCATGCATTCCTTATGGCAGAATCAGTAATAGGCCCCGTGTGTTTCAGGGAGATTTCCGGATTGAAACAATCGGAAACTTTGCAGACGCGGATATGCAGAAAAAGCTGCGGCCCATCACCCCGCCATCCTTCGCGTGACCGCCCGGCGTCAGTGATAGCCTTCGGAATCCGCGACCTTTCCCCGGAACACACGGTAGGAGAAGACGGTGTAGGCCAGGATGATGGGCAGCAGCACCGCCACCCCGACCAGCAGGAACAGCTGGCTGTCCGGCGGCGAGGCGGCGTCCCAGATGGTCAGCGCGCGCGGCACCACATAGGGCCACAGGCTGATGGCAAGGCCCAGGTAGGCCAGCAGGAACAGCAGCATGGACAGCACGAAGGGCGCCGTCTCCCGCCGCCGCGCCAGCGCCGCCCACAGTCCCACCACCACCGCCCCGGTCACCAGCGGCACCGGCGACAGGTAGAGCAGGTTCGGCCAGCGGAACCAGCGCGCCGCGATGTCGGGGTGGGCGAGCGGCGTCCACACGCTGACCACCGCGATGAACAGCACCACCAGCGCCGTCAGCCGCCGCGCCGCGCCGAACGCCTTGTCCTGCAGCCGCCCTTCCGTCTTCATCACCAGCCATGTGGCGCCCAGCAGCGCGTAGCCGCACACCAGCCCCACCCCGGTCATCAGGGTGAACGGCGTCAGCCAGTCGAACGGGCCGCCGGTGTAGCGCCAGCCGCCGTCCGGCACCGCCTCCACCGACAGGCCGGTGATGAAGGCGCCCAGCACCAGCCCCTGCGCGAAGGTGGCGACCAGGGAGCCCACGAAGAACGACGCGTCCCACCACGCCTGCCGCTGCCGCGCCTTGAAGCGGAACTCGAACGCCACGCCGCGGAAGATCAGGCCGAACAGCATCACCATCACCGGCATGTACAGCGCCGGCAGCAGCGTGGCGTAGGCCAGCGGAAACGCCCCCAGCAGCGACGCGCCGCCCAGGATCAGCCACGTCTCGTTGCCGTCCCACACGGGCGCCACGCTGTTCATCATGGTGTCGCGCTCCTCGCGCCGGCTGGTGAAGGGGAACAGGATCCCCACCCCCAGGTCGAAGCCGTCGAGCAGCACGTACATGAAGACGCCCAGCGCGATGATGGCGCTCCACAGCAGCGACAGGTCGATAAATCCGGGATCGATCGCCATGCCCCGCCCTCCTCATACCGGCGGCGCTTGATGGCTTTCATCGAGCGCCGCCGGTAAAATCCGACAGATCAATGCGATAGCATTGATTGATAGGGTGATACGGACGACGCCTTCAGGCGCCGTCCGTATCACTCGGCCGCCGTGTCGCGGGCCGGAAGCCGGCCATAGAGCGTGCGCGCCTTGTCCTGGAAATGCGGCGGCTCCAGCGTGTAGTTGGGGCCGTTGCGCACCATGCGCAGGAAGAACGCCATAAAGGCCAGCAGCAGCACCGAATAGACGGCGACGAACAGCGCCAGCGTCGTCGCCACCGACGCGGCGGGCAGCAGCGACACCCCGTCGGCCGTGCGTTGCAGGCCATGGACGATCCACGGCTGGCGCCCGACCTCGGTCACCGTCCAGCCGGCCAGCACCGCCACGAAGCCCAGCGGCGACACCCACAAGCAGACCCGGTGGAACCACCGCGCCGTATACAGCCGACCGCGCGCGCGCAGCCACACCCCCACCGCCGCCACGGCGATGAACAGCATGCCGATGCCCAGCATGATGCGGAACGCGAAGAAGACGATGGTCACCGGCGGGCGGTCCTCCGGCGGCACCTCCTTCAGCCCCTTCACCTCGCCGTCCGGGTCGTGCGTCAGGATCAGGCTGCCGGCGCGCGGAATGGCGACCTCCGCCCGGTTGCGCTCGCCCGCCTCGTCGGGGATGGCGAACAGCACGAAGGGCACGCCGCGGTGCGTGTCCCACAGCGCCTCCATGGCGGCGATCTTCATGGGCTGGTGGGCCAGCGTGTTCAGCCCGTGCAGGTCGCCGATCACCAGCTGCGCCGGCGCCGCCACGGCGGCCATCCACAGCGCCAGCGAAAAGGTGCGCCGCGCGAAATCCTCGTGCACGCCCAGCAGCAGGTACCACGCCGCCACCCCGGCGATGGCGAAGGCCGATGCCAGCAGGGCGGCCACCACCATGTGCGCGAAGCGGTAGGGAAAGGAGGGGTTGAACACCGCCGCCCACCAGTCGGTGGCGATCACCCGCCCGTCCTCGATGGCGAAGCCGGCCGGCGTCTGCATCCACGAATTGCCGGACAGGATCCAGAATGCCGAGATGATGGTGCCCAGCGCCACCATGCAGGTGGCGAAGAAATGCACGCGCGGGCTCACCCGCGTCCAGCCGAACAGCATGACGCCGAGGAAGCCCGCCTCCAGGAAGAAGGCGGTCAGCACCTCGTAACTGATGATCGGCCCCAGCAGGTTGCCGGTGAAGGCGGAAAAGCGCGACCAGTTGGTGCCCAGCTCGTAGGACAGCACCAGCCCCGACACCACGCCGACGCCGAAGGCCAGGGCGAACACCCCGCTCCAGAAGCGCAGCAGGCGGTACGCCCCCTGCTCCCCCCAGAACAGCCAGCGCGCCTCCAGCACCACCAGGAAAAGGCCCAGGCCAATGGTGAAGGTGGGGAACAGGATGTGGAAGCCGATCGTGAAGGCGAACTGCAGCCGGCTCAGCAGAAGCACGTCAAGGTCCATGGAGCCCTCCCGCAAGGGCAAACGACCGGACGGCCCGGTGGTTTCATGGACCGGCGAAGAAAGACACCGTGCCGCACCCCGCAATCGCGGGGTTGACCGTTCACCGCGTCGTCATGATCTTCTGCAAATGCGGCGGCGCGTCGGGGTCCCAGCCGCGCGCCCGCGCGAGGTTGGACACGGCCGCGTAGAAGCTCGCGGTCTGGCACAGCGGCGCCAGCACCGGCGGCACCCCGGCCACGCCCGGCAGCGTCACCGCGCCGGCCACGTCCAACGCCGACCACACCCGCGCGCCCTGCCCCACCATGCGCGCCACCGCCGCACGGATGCTCTCCGCCGCCGCGTCCTCCTGGCCCAGCGCCAGCACCGGCAGGTCCGGCCCGACCATGGCGAGCGGGCCGTGGATGATCTCGGCGGCGCTGAACGCCTCGGCGTGCAGGCCGCAGCTTTCCTTGAACTTCAGCGCCACCTCCTGGGCCGCGCCCAGGCCGGCGCCGCGCCCGACCACGAACAGCCCGCGGGCATCCACCAGTTCGCCCAGCGCCGGCCACCAGTCGAGGTCCAGCGCCGCCGCCACCGCGTCCGGCAGCGCCCGCACGGCCGCGTGCAGCTCCGCCCGTTCCGACCAGTGCGCCACGAGGTCGAGGAAGGCCAGCCCCGTCAGCAGGTGGGATTTGGTCGCGGCGACGCCGCGCTCCGGCCAGCCATGCAGCGGCAGCACCACCTCGCACACGGCGGCCAGCGGCGAATCCGCGTCGTTGACGATGCCCACCACCAGCGCGCCGCCGTCGCGCGCCACCTGTGCAAGGCGCAGCAGGTCCGGGCTGCGCCCGCCCTGCGACACGGCGATGAACAGCCCGTCGCGCAGGTCGAGCGGCGCTTCATAGACCGATGCGACGTTGTGCGCCAGCGGCGCCACCGGCCGGCCCAGCACCGTTTCGATCAGGTGCTTGCCGTAGGCTGCGGCGTTGGCCGAACTGCCGCGCGCCCCCGTCGCCACGAAGCGCGGCGGCGACGCCCGCAGCCGCGCGCCCAGGTCCGCCAGGGTCCGGCGGTTGCCGTCGCTCTGCCGCCGCGCCGCATCCGGCGTCTCCGCCGCCTCGCGGGCCAGGGTGGTGAGGGGAGCGTCCATGCGGGAATCCGTAGGTTGGGTTGAGCGCCAGCGAAAACCCAACGGCCTTCGCCGCGCCAGCATGTTGGGTTTTCGCCTGCGGCTCAACCCAACCTACGAGCCCGGCGAACGAAAAAGGGCGCCACCTTTCGGCGACGCCCCGTTCCTGGCACCAAAGATGATCGTCAATGCCCCGTGGCGGACACGCGGTCGGCGTCGGGGTACTCGGGCTGCTGCTGCGAGAAATAGCCCTCGCTGTGGATCAGCTCGTCCTTGGCGCCCAGCGCCTTGGCGGCCTTGACGCAGTCCTCGACGAATTCCGGGCTGCCGGCGACGAAGACGCTGTGCTTGGACAGGTCCTTGAACAGCGTCGGCAGCACCGCCGGGATGCGGCCCTTCAGCGGCGCGGCGTCGTCGCGGGTCAGCGTCGTCTTGAACTCGAAGCGGCGGTGCTTGGCCCGCCAGAAGGCCATCTGCCCCTCGGCGTAGACGTCCTCCTGGTTGCGGCCGGAGAACAGCACGGTGACCGGCTGCTTGTAGCCGCGCTTCAGCGCCGCCTCGGCCAGCGCCATGATCGGCGCCAGACCGGTTCCTGCGGCCATGCACAGCACCGGCGTCTCCACCGACGGGTCGCCGATGAAGGTGCCGTAGGGGCCGGAAAGCTGCACCAGCTCGCCGATCTTCAGCTTGTCATGGATCCAGGTGCTGGTCGGGCCGCCTTCCTGGCGGGTGACCTGCAGCACGATCTCGCCGTCCTGGCGCGGCGCGTTGGCGATGGAATAGCAGCGCGGCGGCGCGTTCTCGCGCTCGTTGCCGAACATCACGTACTGCCCCGGCCAATAGCGCAGCGGCTGGCCCAGCGGGCGCAGGTGCAGTTCCACGATGCGCGGCGTGCGCACGATGCGGTCGGCGACGATGAAGCTGACGTTCTCGCGCGGCGGGAACAGCTTGGGCTTGGCGTCGGCGGTGCCCCACTCGATCACCAGCTCCTCGCTGATCGGCTTGGCCATGCACATCAGGCCGAAGCCGTCCTTCCGCTCGTCCTGGGACAGCGCCATGTCCAGCACCATGCCCTGGTCGAACTGGCCGCTGACGACCTTCACCTTGCATTCGCCGCAGGCGCCGGCGCGGCAGTTGTTGGGCAGCGCGTAGCCGGCCTTCTCCAGCGCGGAAAGGACGGTGTCGCCCGACGGGCACTCGACCTCGCGGCCCGATGGATGCAGGCGGATGCGGCTCACGGGATGGGACCTCCCTGACATGAAGCGGGACTGGCACGAAGAAACGGGCGGCGGAGGAAACCCCGCCGCCCATGAGGATAAAGGGACGCTCACGCTCTTGGAAGCGCGGCCTTAGAAGACGGGAATGATCTCGTCCATGTCGATGTCCCGGATCTCTTCGCCGGTGATGCCCACCTCGGGGATGGCCGGGAAGGGGATGCCGTACTTGTCGAGCACGCCCTTCAGGTTCAGCATGGCGTTGCGCCAGTTGTCCTTCTTCGCCTCGTAGGTCGGGATGCCGAAGCCGGCGTTGCGCGCCACTTCCTCGGCTTCGCGCTGCACCGCGATGAAGTCGGACGGCAGGTCCCAGAAGTCGGTCGGCGGCTCGAACAGCACGGCCGACAGGAACAGATAGCCGGCGCGGATCTGCTTGGTGATGATCGACTTCTCTTCGACCGGCAGCTTCGGATAGTCGCGCTCCATCACGGCCATGCAGATGGCCATGTGGCGACCCTCGTCGCGGCCGACGTTCTTGAAGGCGGCCTGCCAGACCGGCTCGCGCGAGTTGGCGGCCATCTGGTGGAAGATCGTCGCGGCGGCAATCTCGCCCATCAGGAACGAGCTGAACAGAACGGCCAGCGGGTACTTCGGCACGGCGGTCTTGTAGCCGTTCCAGTAACGGCCGCCGTTGTAGTACAGCCACTTGGCGTTGCGCTGCAGCTTCTTGCCCAGCTCGGTCTTCGGCTCGTAGGTGATGGGGTCCGGGTGCTCCAGCAGCTTGGTGATCGACAGGCCGCAGAGGTGCTCGTGGTTCTGCTCGTCACGGGTGACCGAGAAGAAGCAGCGGCGGACCGGGTCTTCCTCGTGCACTTCGTAGGTCTTGATCAGCGCCTCGGCGAACACCGGCGGGGCCGACGCGTCGAAGACCGACAGCAGCGTCCACCAATAGGCGATCGCCTCGCGCTCTTCCCAGGTGTAGCTGGACGGATCGAAGGTGTCCCACGGCATCTTGGCCGGGTCCCAATTTTCGCGCTGGGCAGCCGCGTAGATCTCTTCCAGCTTCGCCGTGTGCGAGTGCCAGGACAGCGGATAGACGTTCGGCTGCGGCGTCGGCGGCGGCAGGTCCATCGTGTCCGCGAGGCGCTCGTTCTTGCTGCTCATGCGTATTCCTCCTCACAGGATGCGGCCGCAGAGGGCGCGCCGCGTCCGATTGTCGTTTCTTGGGTTTCCTGGGGCCGGGACCGCTCGGGCGTCCCGGCGTCACCATCAGAACGTGACACAGTTTTTTGCCGAGCGCAACGGGAAAACGTATCACGATGATATTTATGTGGCCCGATGATGCAGCAAAATCACATTATTAGACTGATATATATCGATATTTTCTAGAACCGTATGCGATGCCGACGGACGCACATGACGGAAAAAACCGTATCAACCGCCCCTCTCGGCCGTCATCCCCGCGCAGGCGGGGATCCATGGTCCACGCCGCGTTACGCCACGCGAAGATGGATCCCCGCCTGCGCGGGGATGACGTGGAAGCGCAGGAATGGCGTGAAAGCGCGGGGAGCGGGACGCGGCGGGCGCCGACGGGCGCCGCCCTCAATCCGCCGCGCGTTCGGCGCGGTCGTCGTCCAGGCCGCCGAATCGGGCGTAGAAGTACGGCAGCGCCTCGGGCAGCGGGCCGTCGGCGGTCTTCAGCTCGGACATCAGGAAGGATTCCGACGGCCGGCGAATCAGGCGGTAGAGGTTGCGGGTCAGCATGCGCGAGGCCTGCCCGTTCCAGTCCGGCGGCAGCAGTTCCGGCGGCAGCATCGGGTCGCGCAGCAGGATGCGGCGGAAATCGTGGATCATCAGCGTGCGCAGGACGAAGCACTGGCGCGGGTCCAGCGTGTCCTGGTCGTCCAGCGCCTGCCACACCGGGCGGAAGCGCGCCAGGAAATCGGCGTAGTCGGCCTCCAGCCGGTCGATGTCCCAGCAGCTCCGCACCAGGTCGCGCAGCGCCGCCGCCCCGCCCGAGCGGTCGTGCGTCGCCTTCATCAGCACCACCTTGTCGGCGACGCCCAGTTCGCCCAGCAGACGGTGCACCGCCACCTCGTCGCACGACGGGTGCGTCAGCACCGTCGGCGACACCGCGCCAAACCCCAGCCAGCCCAGCTCGCGCCGCAGCTTCTCGCGGGTTTCCGTCGGGATGGCCGACTGGCCGATCAGCAGCATGTGCCAGCCGCGGTCCCAGCCGCGCACCAGCGGCGCGTAGATGCGCCGTTCCGCCGCCGTGAAGCGCTCGCGCCCGCTCTCCGTCACCCGATAGAAGCTGCGCCGGCCGATCTGCGTGCTGGCCAGCCAGTCGTCCTTGCACAGCCGGAAGACCGAGGTGCGGACGATGCGCTCCGACAGGTCGAAATGCCCCATCAGGTCGATCAGGCTGCCCAGCCACGCCGTGCCGCCGTGCGGCAGGATGGCGTCGCCGTACACGGTGATGATCAGCGACTTGGCGCGCGGCCCCACCGCCTGGAGAAGCTGCGGGACGAGGTCTTCGGTGCGGCGGGAACGGGCCATGGAGGGGACGCGCCTGAGTGATGCTGCGGAGTCGGACGGATCAGTCATGCACCTGTAACGCAAAAGGGACGGAGTTGGAAATGCGGCATCGTCGCACCATCCGTTCCGCCCGGCGCCCGCCCGGCCGTCCCACCCGTGCGCCGCATCGGATCGTCCGGCCGAATTTCCGTTTGACACACGAGAATATGATACACTATCGTCGTTTGATAAGAATATTATGTGTCATAACAGGCGCGCCGTCAAGCCGCGCCGGGCACTGCGGGAGGGAGAAAAACCCTTTCGCGCTCAGGGAAACGACCAAGAGAGGAAAGCCTCAATGCCCAGGACGTGGAGGACCTACGACAAGGGAGATCCGCTGCCGGAGGAGTATCGCAACGCCCTCCTGCACCTGATGTCCTTCCAGGCGGACTCCGAGTATGCCGGCGGCCAGCGCGTCGCCGAGAACATGCGCTTCGCTCCCCGGCCGGAGGAGGCCCACCGCCTCTCCAAGAAGGTCATGGAGGAGATGGGGCACGGCTATTACGTGTGGAACCTGATGCAGGACCTGGGCGTGGACGTCGATTCCCGCCTTCAGGAACTGGTCACCAACCCCGACAGCCCGGACCCCAGGAAGGTCAACGTCATCAACGGTTTCCGCAAGGAGAACTGGACGCGCTGGTTCGAGACGTGGGGCGACGTGGCGCTGTTCTCCGCGGTGGTCACGCCGGCCGCCGTCGCCTTCCTCGGCCAGTACCGCGACTGTTCCTACCTGCCGTGGGCCCGCGTCAACAGCCGCATCCACAAGGAAGAGTACGGCCACCTCGCCTTCGGCGTCTGGGCTGCCAAGCGGACGATCGAATTCGGCGGCGACGAGGCGCGCGAGGATTTGCAGAGTCGCGTACCGAAGTTCATGGCCATCGGCCTCGGCTTCTACGGCCGGCCGTCCACCGGCCCTGACAAGTCGAAGATGTTCGACCTCTACTACGACCTCGGCCTCAAGACCAAGAAGCCGGAAGAGTTGCAGGCGGAGTACCTGCAGCTGCTGGAGGAGCGCCTCAAGGAGATCGGGCTGCGGATGCCGGCCGGCATTGAGCCTGACTATGAGATGCGCATGGGGTATGATGCGGGCGAGGCGCCGATCGCCGCTCCCGTGTGACCCACGGTCGGGCGGCGAAGAACAAGGCCGCCCGCACCTCCAGGGAGGGTTAGCATGGCTCCGCACCAAGAACTCCCCAACCGGCTGTTCCCCGACAGCCGCGCCGTGCTGGCGCGGTTCGGATACCGTCACCTCGACCGTCTGCCCGCGGACGACGCGGTCGACTGGGCCGGCCTGTGGGAGGACCTGCGCGGCGACTTCGCCACGCACGCCCACCCCCGGGTGCTGGCGTTCGGACAGCTGGAGGGGGCCGCCCTGGACGCGGCGCGGGACTACATCCGCCGGGGGCTGGCCGCCGACCTCGCGCTCGACCGCTGCGAAGCGCTGCACGTCAGCCTGTACGCGGACGGCATCTCAACCGGCCGGGTCGAGGCGTACGCCGAGGCCCGCGACGCGTACGAGGACAGCGTCGAGGCGTTCGGCGCGGCGCGCACCCGTCTGGCCGGGCTCCTGACGTCCGGCTGACGGTCGATCGGACCATCCGGGGCGAGGCAAATCGTCTTGCTCCGGACTTTTTTCTTGACGCAACAGTTTCGTTTGCAACTTACTCGCGGAAACGGCGGCAGACCGACGGGCGCGAAGACCGCCCCGACAAGACCGCCCCCGCAGAGCCACCAGGGCAATAACGTTGGGAGAGAAACGAATGGGCAAGCGCATTTTCCACCTGATGGTCACCGCCGCCGCGGTCGCCCTCGGCCTGTCGGCCGGCGCCGCGCAGGCCGCCGATCCGATCAAGATCGGTTCGATCCTGTCGGCCACTGGCCCGGCCTCCTTCCTCGGCGAACCCGAGAAGAAGGTGATGGAGCTGTACGTCGAGAAGATCAACAAGGCCGGCGGCGTCAACGGCCGCCCGATCGAGCTGGTGCTCTATGACGACGCGGGCGCGGCCGACAAGGCGGCCTCCTTCACCAAGCGCCTGATCGAGAGCGACAAGGTGGACGTCATCATCGGCGGCACCACCACCGCCGCCACCATGGCCGCGGTGCCGCTGGCCGAGCGCGGCGAGGTCCCGTTCATCTCCCTGGCCGGTGCCGTCGTCATCGTCGAGCCGGTGAAGAAGTGGGTGTTCAAGACCCCGCACACCGACCGCATGGCCGCCGAGAAGGTCATGGAGGACATGAAGAAGCGCGGCCTGACCAAGCTGGCGCTGATCTCCGAGGATTCCGGCTTCGGCAAGTCCGGCCGCGCGGAGACCCTGAAGGTCGCCAAGGACTGGAAGATCGACATCGTCGCCGACGAGACCTACGGCGCCAAGGACACCGACGTCACCGCCCAGCTCACCAAGATCAAGAACAACCCGGCCGCCCAGGCGGTCCTGGTGTTCGGCCTGGGCCAGGGCCCGGCGGTGGTGACCAAGAACTACCGCCAGATCGGCATGGCGCTGCCGCTGTACCAGTCGCACGGCGTCGCCTCGAAGGAGTTCATCCACCTCGCCGGCGGTGCGTCGGAGAGCGTGCGCCTGCCCGCCGCCGGCCTCGTCGTGGCCGAGCAGCTGTCGGACAAGGACCCGCAGAAGAAGGTCGTGACCGAGTTCAACGCGACCTACAAGGCCGCCTTCGGGACCGAGCCGTCGACCTTCGCCGGCCACGCCTATGACGGCCTGATGATCTACCTCGACGCCGTCAAGCGCGCCGGCGGCACCGACCGCGCCAAGGTCCGCGACGCCATCGAGCAGACCAAGGGCTATGTCGGCACCGGCGGCGTCGTGAACATGTCCGCCACCGACCACATGGGCCTGGGCCTCGACGCCTTCCACATGGTCGAGGTCAAGCAGGGCGACTGGATGCTGGCCAAGTAAAGCGGCCGGCACGCGCCTCCCTTCAAAGCCCCTCCCCCCCTGGCGGGGGAGGGGTTGGGGAGAGGGGGCATCGCGCGCCAGCGCGGAAACGACGGTCTTCTTTTCCGGCCATCCGGCCGTTACCACCCTCTCCCCAACCCCTCTCCCGTCAAGGGAGAGGGGCCTTCGAAGCCGGTTTTCCTCCGGGAGGAGACGACGGGACGATGTTTGCCGAGTTCTTGCAGTACCTGCTGTCGGGAATCACGATCGGCGCGATCTATGCGCTGGCCGGTCTGGGATTCTCCATCATCTACAACGCCAGCCACGTGATCAACTTCGCCCAGGGCGAGTTCATCATGATCGGCGGCATGTCCGCCGCCGTGCTGACCGCGTCCGGCGTGCCGCTGCCGCTGGCCATCGCCGCGGGCACCGCGGCCGCCATGCTGGTCGGCGTGCTGGTCGCCAAGTTCACGGTGGAGCGCGCCCGCAACGCCTCGATCACCACGCTGATCATCATCACGATCGGCGCGTCGATCTTCCTGCGCGGCGTCGCCGATCTGGTGTGGGGCAAGGACATCCGCCGCCTGGACGCCTTTTCGGGCGAGACGCCGATCGGCGTCATGGGCGCCTCCGTCATGCCGCAGTCGCTGTGGGTGATGGGCGTGGCGCTGGTGCTGATCCTCGCCATCGGCTTCTTCTTCAACCGGACCATGGCCGGCAAGGCCATGCTCGCCACTTCGCACAACCGCCTCGCCGCCCAGCTCGTCGGCGTCAACGTCAAGCTGGTCGTGCTGCTGGCCTTCGCTCTGTCCGCCGCGCTGGGCGCGGTCGGCGGCGCCGTGGTGGCGCCGATCAACTTCGCCTCGACCGAGATGGGCATCATGCTGGGGCTGAAGGGCTTCACCGCCGCCGTCCTGGGCGGCCTGGGCAACGGGGTCGGCGCGGTGGTCGGCGGCGTGATCGTCGGCGTGGCCGAAACGCTGGGCGCCGGCTACATCTCCTCCGCCTACAAGGACGCCATGGCCTTCGTCATCATCCTGCTCGTGCTGCTGTTCATGCCCAACGGGCTGTTCGGCAAGCGCGGCACCGATCGCGTGTAAGGGGGCGGACATGCTCAAGCGCAACGCCAGCCTCCTGTTCCTGGCCGCCGTCATCGCCCTGCTGCCGCTGGGACTGACCAACAACTTCTACCTCGACGTGGCGATCCTCGCCGGCTTCAACGCGGTGGTCTGCGTCGGGCTCAACCTGCTCATCGGCTACGCCGGGCAGATCAGCCTGGGCCACGCCGGCTTCTTCGGCATCGGCGCCTACGCCTCGGGCGTGCTGGTCAGCACCTACAAGTGGCCGCCCGTGCTGGCGCTGCTGACCGGCGCGCTGGTCGTGGGCATCCTGGCCTTCCTGCTGGCCAAGCCGATCCTGCGCCTGAAGGGCCACTACCTCGCCATGGCGACGCTGGGCATCGGCATCATCGTGTCCATCATCCTACGCACCGAAACCAACATCACCGGCGGCCCGGACGGCATGATGGTCGATCCGTTCACCCTGTTCGGGTTCGAGCTGTACGGCGAGAAGATGTGGTACTGGGTGGTGGGCGCGCTGCTGATCCTGGCCGTCTGGCTGTCTCTCAACCTGATCGACAGCCCCGTCGGCCGTGCGCTCCGCGCCGTGCACGGGTCGGAGGTGGCGGCCGAGGTGGTCGGCGTCGACACCACGTCCTACAAGGTGATGGTCTTCGTGCTGTCGGCGGTGTTCGCCAGCGTCGCGGGCAGCCTGTTCGCCCACTACACCGGCCTGATCACCCCGGCCAAGGCCGACTTCTTCAAGTCGATCGAGCTGGTGACCATGGTGGTGTTCGGCGGCATGGCCTCCACCTTCGGGGCGGTGGTCGGCGCGGTCATCCTCACCCTGCTGCCCCAAGTCCTGACCGTCTTCCAGGATTATCAGGAGATGGTCCTGGGTGCCATCATGATGCTGACCATGGTCTTCATGCCCAAGGGCCTGCTGCCCACGCTGCAAGGGCTTCTCACGCCGCGGAGGCAGGCATGAGCGGCGCGCTGGAGGCTTCCATGAACGTGACGAGCGCCGCCGCCATGCCGGCCGCCGCCAATGCCCGGGCCGCCGCGCCCGCCACCCGCCACCTGCTGCAGGTGGACAACCTCAGCCGCGAGTTCGGCGGCGTGCTGGCGATCGGCGACCTCAGCTTCACCATCGGGCACGGCAAGATCCATTCGATCATCGGGCCGAATGGCGCCGGCAAGACCACGCTGTTCAACCTGATCACCGGCGTCTACAAGCCGTCGGGCGGCACCATCCTGTTCGACGGGGCCACGGTGTCGGGTCTGGCGCCGTACAAGCTGGCGGCGCGCGGCATGTCGCGCACCTTCCAGAACCTGCAGATCTTCTTCAACATGACGGCGCTGGAAAACGTGATGGTGGGCCGCCACCTGCACCTCGACCGGCGCCTCGTCCCGGCGCTGCTGCGCTTCCCCTCGGTCCGCCGCAAGGACGCCGAAGCGCGCGAGCGCGCGGTGGAGCTGATGCGCGAGGTGGGCCTGGGCAAGTACATCGACACCGACGCCTCGGCGATGCCCTACGGCGCCCTGAAGCGCCTGGAGATCGCCCGCGCCCTGGCGTCCGAACCGAAGATGCTGCTGCTGGACGAGCCGGCGGCCGGCCTGAACGCCACCGAAAGCCGCGAGATCGACGAGCTGATCAAGCACGTCGCGGCGCGCGGCATCACGGTCATCCTGGTCGAGCATGACATGAAGATGGTCATGGGCATTTCCGACCACATCCTGGCGCTGAACTACGGCCGCAAACTGGCCGAGGGGACGCCGGCGGAGGTCGGGGCCAACCCCGACGTGATCGCCGCCTACCTCGGCTCCATGCCTTAACGGAGGACACCCCCGTGCTCTTGGAGGTCAGCGGTCTCGACAGCCATTACGGCCGCATCCATGCCCTGAAGTCCGTCGATGTCGGCGTGACGGAGGGCGAACTGGTGGCGCTGGTGGGCGCCAACGGCGCCGGCAAGACGACCCTGCTGCGCACCCTGTCGGGCGTGCAGGGGGCGACCAGCGGCACCATCAAGTTCGAAGGCGTCGACATCACCCGCATGTCGCCGCACCAGCGCGTCGCCGAGGGCATCCTGCAGGTGCCCGAGGGCCGGCAACTCTTCGGACCCATGTCGGTCGAGGACAACCTGCGCCTGGGCGCCTTCCGCCGCGGCGGCAAGCCCGAGCAGGACCTGGAACGCATGTACGCGATGTTCCCGATCCTCAAGCAGAAGCGGCACCAGCCGGCCGGCACGCTGTCCGGCGGCCAGCAGCAGATGGTGGCGATCGGCCGCGCGCTGATGGCCCGCCCGCGCCTGCTGCTGCTGGACGAGCCCAGCATGGGCCTGGCGCCGCTGCTGGTCGGCGAGATTTTCAACGCCGTCCAGGCGCTCAAGCGGTCGGGCACGACGATCTTCCTGGTCGAACAGAACGCCTACGCCGCGCTGGCCATCGCCGACCGCGGCTACGTGCTGGAAACCGGCGAGATCACGCTGTCCGACAGCGGCGAGGCGCTGCTCGCCAACGACCGCGTCAAGCAGGCCTACCTGGGGCTGTGAGGGGGCGTAGGTTGGGTTGAGCGCCAGCGAAAACCCAACGCCCCCGCGCCGCTACAAAGAATTTCGGGAGAGAGACACCCATGTCCACCAAAGCCTTCGCGTCGACCGGCGACCTTGAGGAGAAGAAGGTCTCCTTCACCGAACTGGCCCCCGGCGCCTACGCCTACACGGCCGAGGGCGACCCGAACACCGGCGTCATCGTCGGTGACGACGGCGTCATGGTGATCGACGCTCAGGCGACGCCCCAGATGGCGCAGGACGTCATCGCCAAAATCCGCACCGTCACCGACAAGCCCATCAAGTACGTCATGCTGACGCACTACCACGCCGTGCGCGTGCTGGGCGCGTCGGGCTACGGCGCCGACCAGATCATCGCCAGCCGCGACACCTACGACCTGATCGTCGAGCGCGGCCAGCAGGACTACGAATCCGAACTGGGCCGATTCCCGCGCCTGTTCCGCGGTGCGGCGTCGATCCCCGGCCTGACCTGGCCGACGCACGTCTTCGAGAACCACATGACGCTGTTCATGGGCAAGAAGCGCGTGGAGATCATGCAGGTCGGCCGTGGTCACACCAAGGGCGACACCGTCGTCTGGCTGCCCGACGACAAGGTGCTGTTCTCCGGCGACCTCGTCGAATACGGCGCCACCCCCTACACCGGCGACGCCTATCTGGAGGACTGGCCGCAGACGCTCTACCGTCTGGCCGCGCTGGGTCCGCACAGGCTGGTTCCCGGCCGCGGCGACGCGCTGATGACGCCGGAGCTGTGCGGCAAGGCGATCCAGGAGACGCGCGACTTCGTCACCGCCATGTACCAGTCGGTCAAGCGCGCGCGTGACAAGGGCGCCAGCCTGAAGGACGCCTTCGCCCAGACCCGCGACGAGCTGCAGCCGCGCTTCGGCGGCTGGGTGATCTTCGAGCACTGCCTGCCCTTCGACGTCAGCCGCGCCTACGACGAGGCCGGCGGCCTGCGCGACCCCCAGATCTGGACCGCCGAACGCGACCAGCAGATGTGGACGGCCTTGCAGGCGTAAGCGTTACAAGACGCAAGCACACAGAATAGATAATTTAATCTTCTTCATCTGTGTTTATCTGTGTTCATCTGCGGCAAAAAATGCTTTGCCGCGAAGGCACTCAGCGAAGAAACAGAGTTTTGGCCACAGATGAACACAGATAAACACAGATGAAGAAGATTGATGTTTTTATTCATCTGATTTCCCGCCCATGACCGCCCGCACCAACTGGGGGGCCGTGCTCGTGGCGGTGGCGGCGGGGATCGTCGCGGCGCTGCATGTCGGCAAGGTTCCGCCCGCCATCCCGCTGTTGCGCGCGGAACTGTCGCTCGGCCTCGTCGCCGGGGGCTGGGTCATGTCCATGTTCAACGCGCTGGGCATGCTCACCGGCATCGGCTTCGGCCTGTTCGCCGACATCGCCGGGCAGCGGCGCATGGCCTTTATCGGCTTCGCCGCCCTGCTTGTGGGCGGGCTGATCGGCGCCGGGGCCGACGGGGCGGCGGCGCTGCTGTTCGGCCGCTTCCTGGAAGGCGCGGGCTTCATCGCCATCGGCGTGTCGCTGCCCGCCGTCATCATCGCCGCGGCCGCCCCGGCCGACCGCCGCTTCGCGCTCAGCCTGTGGGCGATCTACACGCCGGCCGGCAGCGCCGCGGCCATGCTGGTGGCGTCCTGGGCGCAGCCGGCGTTCGGCTGGCGCGGGCTGTGGTTCGGTGTCGCCATCGCCGGCGGGCTGGTCGCGCTGCTGTTCTGGCGGGTGACGCGCGGCCTTGCCCTGCCCCGCCCGTCCGGCGCCCCGGCGCTGGGCATGGTGGCGGACACGCTGCGCCAGCCGGGGTTGTGGGCGCTGGCGCTGGCCTTCGTCGCCTACGTCTTCCAATGGGTGTCGCTGATGGTCTGGCTGCCCAGCAGCCTGATCGACACGCACCACCTGACGCCCGCCGTGGCGACGCTGCTGACGGCGCTGGTGGTGTTCGTCAACGTGCCCGGCAACATCGCCGGCGGCTGGCTGATGCAGCGCGGCGTCGCGCGCGGCTGGCTGATCGCCGCCGCCAGCGCCGCCATGGGCGTGTCGTCCACGCTGGCGCTGGCCGGGGCGGTGCCGGATCTGCTGCGCTACGCGCTGTGCCTCGCCTTCTCCTTCTGCGGTGGGCTGCTGCCGGCGGCGTGCCTGTCGGGGGCGGCGGTGCACGCGCCCTCGCCGCGCCACATCGGGCTGGCGAACGGCCTGATCGTGCAGGGTTCCAACCTCGGCCAGTTCGTCGGGCCGCCGCTGATCGCCGCCGCCGTCTCGCTGGCCGGCGGCGACTGGCACGCCGCCAGCCTGCCCATGGCGCTGGCCGCCGCGGCGGGCGTGGCGCTCGGCCTGTTCGTGCTGCGTCTGGAGCGCCGCCGCTGATCAACCCGCCGTTTCGGTGACCGGCACGGCCGGGGCGTGGATGGGGAAGCGGACGGTGAAGCGCGTGCCGCCGCCCGGCGCCTCGTCCAGGCCGATCGTCCCGCCAAGCTGCCCCGTCACCAGATTGAACACGATGTGCAGGCCCAGCCCGGTCGATCCGGCGCTGCGCCGGGTGGTGAAGAACGGCTCGAAGATCTTGGCGCGGTTCTCCGCCGGGATGCCACGCCCGTCGTCGGTGTAGACCAGTTCCACCCAGTCCGGCCCGGACGCGCGGACGGCGATGACGAAGCGCCCCCGCCCCCCTTCCTCGTACCCGTGCACGATGGAGTTGGTGACGAAGTTGGTGACGATCTGCGCCAGCACGCCGGGATAGCTGTCCACCTCGATGCCGCCGGGACAGTCCAGCGTCACCTCGTGGCCGGGCCGGTGCCACGTCGGGCGCAGGCTCATCAGCACCTCTTCCAGGTAGGTCTTCAGCTCGAACCGGCGACGGTCGCCGCGCGCCTGGTCGGCGGCCACCAGCTTGAAGCTCTGCACCAGATCGGCGGCGCGCGCGATGTTGCTGATCATCAGCGAGGCGGACATCCGCGCCTCCTCGATGAACAGGTCGAAGTCGCTGCGGCGCAGCTTGCCGGTCTTGTTGATCTGCTCGATCTGAGCGATGCGGTCGGCCAGATAGGAGCTGCTGGTCATCGCGATGCCGATGGGCGTGTTGATCTCGTGCGCCACGCCGGCCACCAGCGCGCCCAGTGAAGCCATCTTCTCCGCCTGCACCAGTTGCTGCTGGGTCGCCTGAAGCTGCGTGTGGGCGGCGCGCAACTGCTCGTGCGCCTCGCGCAGATCGCGTTCGCGCCGGCGGTCCTCGGTCACGTCCAGATAGACCTGCACGGCGCCGCCGTCGGGCATGGGGTTGCGGCGCACCTGTACGACGCGGCCGTCGGCGAACTCCACCTCGTTCGGCCCGCTGACGAGGTCGGAACGCCGCATGTCCTCGATCAGCGCGCCGGAGGTGTTGGCCGCCGCCATCAGTTCCTGGTGCCGCACGCCGACGCGGGCCAGTTCGGGCGGAATGGCGAACAGCTTGAGCGCCCGCTCGTTCCACACGCGCAGCCGCTCGTCCGGGTCGAAGGCGGCGAGGCCGTCGCTCATGCTCGCCAGCGTCGCGCGCAGCAGCTGCGACTGCTCCGACAGTTCCCGCGTGCGCTCGGTCACCTGGGCTTCCAGCGTGCGGTTCATCCGCTCCAGCCCGTCGTACAGGCGCGCGTTCTCGATCGACATGGCGATCTGCGCCGACAGCAGGTTCAGCAGCTCCAGCCGTTCCGGGCTGAAGACGCCGGCCACCAGATGGTTCTCCAGATAGAGGATGCCGACCAGCCGGTTGCGGTTGCGCAGCGGCAGGCACAGCACGGAGCGCGGCTGCGCGCGCACCACATAGGCGTCGTGCAGGAAGTCGCCGTCGGCCGCCGCGTCGTCCAGGACCACCGGCTCGTGGCGCTGCACCACCGCCTCGACCACGCTGCGCGCCAGCACCGGCGCGCCGCCCTCCTCCGGCCCGTCGATGGGGCGCGACTGCAGCACCTCCAGCGTGTCGCGGTCGACCGCGGCCTCCGCCTCGATGCGCCACGCCCCGTCCGTTTCCAGCAGCAGGTAGCCCTTCGACGCCCCGGCGTTGGCGATGACGATCTGCATCAGCGCCCGCAGCAGGTCGCCCAGCCGGATGTCCTGCGCCAGCGCCTGGGAGGTGCGGATCACCGTCGCCACGTCCACCAGATGCGCCCCGGTCGTGTGCGCCGCGGTCGAGCGCCTGCGCCGGTGGGTGGCCGACGGTGTCGGCACCGCTTCCGTGTCGTCGGATGGCACCGCCTCGCCGAACAGTTCCACCAGATGCACGTCCAGCGCCTGCACCTTGGCCAGTGCCCCCCAGCGCACATAGGCGTGCCGCGCCCGGTTCAGCAGCGCCCGCGCCGTGGTGCGGTCGCCGCGATCCAGCGCCAGCCCGCCGGCCCGCTCGCAGGCGAACGCCTCGTCGTGCACGCAGCCCTGGTCGCGGGCGGCGTCGATCGCCCGCACGTACAGCGGCCACGCCTTGTCGAACCGCCCGGCGGCGCGGAACCGCTCGGCCTGCAGCAGCCGGTGCAGGTGGCCCAGGTTGGCCGGCGCGTGGCGCACCGCGTTGCGCAA
>DASWVP010000147.1:0-2751 GCA_036401175.1 Azospirillum sp.
GCCGGACGCCTCTTCGCGCGCGCCGTCCGGCAGCTTGCGGAACACCTTCACCGGCAGCGACGCCACCGGCTCCGACAGCGTCTTCTGGCAGTCGAGCACGACGGGCAACTGGAGCGCGCCGGTATCGGTGACGACGACGCCGGACTCCGTGAGGCCGCCGGCTTCGATCGGCACGAACCAGAAATCGTCCGCCGGGTTGCGCTCGGCCGGCGCCTCCATGCCGAGAATGCGGGTGAACCAGCTCATAGCAACGGCACCTCGTAATTCTCAGGGATCGACAGCGGGCCCACCCGCGCCTCCGGGTTGGTCGCCATCAGCGCCACCGCGTCGAAGGCCGCCATCAGCGGGTCGATCTTGCCGGCGCCGGCCGCCTGCTTGGTGATCGTCACGGCGTTCCCGCGCGGCTCGACCTTGGCGTTCCCGACGGCCCAGGCCACCAGAGGCTGGCCGGCGTGCAAAAGCGTACCGTCGACCAGCTTGCGTTCGGCGGTCTTGATGGCGCCGTTCAATCGGAATCCCTGCGACACGCCGATGACGCGGTCCCCGTCGATGCCGCGCTCCGCCAGCGCGTCCACGATGGCACCGACGCCCATGGGGTCGAGCCCCACCTGGGCCAGCAGGCCGGCGGCGTCCACCTCGGCGACGATGTCCACCAGCTGGGTCACGTCGTCCGGCAGGACGTCGACGATCGTCAGGTCGCCGTCGCGCTCGAAGTCTCGCAAGCGGGCGGCCTCGGACTTGCGCCGCTCCAGCACGCCGACGTGAGCCCAGGCGTGCACCCACAGCAGCCAGTCGCGGGTGCGCCTGTCGCGGCCCAGCACCGCGACGGCCAGCAGGTCGTCGAGTCCGCCGCCGTCCACCCCGACGCACACCACCTCGGAGCGCTCCAGCAGGGTGGCCAGCGTCAAGGACCTGTCCGCCCCGGCCATCCAGTAGTCGGCGCCGGCCCAGCGGTCGGAGCGGAGGTTCAGCCCGATCTCGACGTTGAGGTGCTGCGAGGCGAACAGGGCCAGGGCGTCCGGCCCCTCCAGCTCGGCCTTGCCGAGTTCGCGCACGAGAAAGTCGGTGTTGACCGACCGGCCGAGGTTCGGGTTCACCAAGCCCATGTTCTCCGGCCGCGCCCAGCCCTTGTCCTTGGCGACGTCGGCCGGCAGCTCGTAGATGACCGCCAGCAACGGCAGTCGCTGGGTGCCGTCGCGCACCCGCCGCGCGGTGCCAAGCTCCGCCTTGAAGACGCCGGCCGGCGTCGTCTTCGATTGGGTGGAGATCTGGAACAGGAAGCCGTCCGGACGCGCCGCCAGGGCGCCGCGCAGCTCGACGAACACGTCGGCCGCGCGCGGCTTGCCGGCGAACACGTGCGTCTCGTCGATCAGGATGAAGGTCGCCTTGGCGCCGGTGACCGCGTCGGTGTCGGCGGCGATGATCTTGATGGCGGCGCCGCTCAGCCGGTGCGTGATCGTCCGGATGTGGCGCTGCGGGTGGAACAGCTTCTTCAGGTCCTCGTCGGCCCGGATCATGCCGGCGGCCTGGCGGAAGGAGATGTCGGCGATCTCCTTCGTCGGGGCAACGAGCAGCAGTTCGGCTTCCGGGCGGCGGTTCATGATGGCCGCCGTCACCATGACGGCGGCGGCGTTGGTCGACTTGCCGTTCTTCTTCGGCACCAGGAGGAAGACCTCCTGGATGGCGCGGCGGTTGGTGGCCGGATCGTAGGACCCGAACAGCGCCCGCACGATGTCCCGGAACCAATCGCCCGTGGCCTCCGCCAGGGCCGGCATGCCGATCACGTCGGGCAGCCGGAGCCGGTTGAAGATGCGCAGCGCCTTGGCGGCCTGCTCGGCGTTGAGCGGCAGGTCGGGCACCAGCGACCGGCCGGACAGGATGCGCCGCTCCCAGTCGGGGCACGAGGTGTCCCAGACCGGCATGCCGTCGAAGGGGGCCGCCATCAGTTCGGCCGGCGCCCGTCGAAGGCCAGGTCGTCACCCCAGTGCGAGGACGACGCCGCGGCGCGCGCATCGTCGTGCGCCCGCTCTTTCTTCCCCTTGTCCTTGTCATCCGGCGCCGGCCGGAACATCCCGAGGTGCTGACCGATCTTCACCAGGGCGCCCAGCTTGTCGTGCATGCGCACCTTCAGCGTGCCGTCCTTGGTCTGCGACACCTCCAGGATGGCGGCCGCCGCATCGGGCTTGAGCTTGTCGCTGTCGGTGATCACCACCTCGTTGGTGACGCGCAACTCCGGTTCGCCGCTCTCCTCGTCCTCTTCCATGCGGACGACGTTGGCGCGCCACTGGACGACGTCGCGGATGTCGGCGAAGCCCATCTTGGCCAGCTCGGACAGCACCCGTTCCGGCGTGATGCCCGTGCGGGCCTGGAGGAGAGCGCGGCGCCGTCCCAACTCCGCCGCCACCTTAGCATGGGTTAGCAGGCGGCTGGCCTCGACGGCGGCGTTTTTCGCGCTGTATCCGGCGGCGATGGCGGCCTTTTTCCCATTCGGTTCAAGGAGATAAGCCTCGACGAACCGGCGCTGCTTTGGCGTCAGAGACATTAGCAAACCCTTCCAGCCCTGCGCGGCGGGGATTAATTCTGCGCGTGAGGGAGCACGCGGTCCGGAAGCCGCAGGGCCTCCAGAGATCCGACCCGCCCCCCACCCCTCAGCGCCGCGCGAACCCCTGATCCCGCGCCGTGCGGGCGTTGTGGCAGGGCTCGCACAGCACCCGCAGGTTTGACCGCTCCAGCCGCAGGTCGGGCCGCTCG
>DASWVP010000148.1:0-4325 GCA_036401175.1 Azospirillum sp.
TCGCCATCGACCTGGGCGGCCCGCGCGTGGAGGCCGCCGGCAGCGCCGCCGGTGCCGGCGACCGCCTGCACGCCGAGGCCACCGTCGGCGCGCGCAACGTGGCGGTGGAGGATTTGAACCACCTGTGGCCGCCCGGCGTGATGCGCAACGCGCGCGCCTGGATCGTCGAGAACCTGTCCAAGGGCGTGGTGCACGACGCCTCGGCCTACCTGCTTGGCGACGCGCCGCTGGGCGACCTCGCCGCGTTCGAGCCGCGCCGCATCGACGGCGCGCTGTCCGGCACGAACATGGACGTGGAGTATTTCCGCCCGCTGCCGCCGGTCACCGGCATCGCCCGCTTCGACGCCACGACGGACGGCAAGACCTTCATCCTGCGCACCCGCGGCGGCATGGTGAAGGACGTGCAGGTCGGCGACGGGGTGGTGGTCATCACCGACCTGGGCGGCAAGGAGGCGATCGACATCCAGGTGCCGGTGCAGGGGCCGGTGCGCACCATCCTCACCGTGCTCGACAGCCCGCCGCTGGGCTATCCCAGCCGCCTCGACCTCGACCCCAAGGGCACGGAGGGGCGTGCGGAGGCGAAGCTGCACTTCAGCTTCCCGCTGGTCGTCGATCTGAAGGTGGAGGCGATCGAGATCGGCGTCACCGCCAAGCTGATGGGGGTGGGGGTGAAGAAGGTGGCGGCCGGGCTGGACGCCAGCGACGCCAACCTCGACCTCGTGCTCGACACCCACAGCATGTCGGTCAAGGGCACCGCGAAGATCGAGGGGCACCCCTCCACCATCGACTGGAAGGAGGCGTTCGAGTCCACCGCCAAGCTGCGCACCCGAGTCGCCGTGAAGTCGGAGGCCGAGGCGCCGTTCTTCGAACGCTTCGGGCTGGAGACGCGCCCCTACGCCAAGGGGCCGGTCGGCGCCGACGTGGTGTTCACGGTGGACCAGCGCAAGCGCTTCGGCCTGACCGGCACGCTGGACCTGACGCGCACGGCGATGACCATCGACGACATCGGCTGGCGCAAGGAACCGGGCGTGCCCGGCAGCGCCAAATTCACCGTGGAGTTCCAGAAGGACAAGGTGTCGCGCGTCAGCGGCATCAGCTTCGAGGGCGGCGGGATGAAGGCGGCGGCCGTGGTGGACCTCGTCCCCGCGACGGCGGCGCTGGCGAAGGCGACGGTCTCGCGCCTGACCTTCGGCAAGACCGACGTGCGCGCCGACGTGGTGGTGCGCGACGGCGGCGTGTGGGCGGTGACCGTCACCGGCGACAGCCTGGACGCCGGGCGCATCCTCGACACCCCCGAACCGGAGGGCGGTGCGGCGGCCGAGCCCGAGCGCAAGCGCGCCATGGAGATCACCGCGCGCCTGGGCCGCATGGTGTTCGGCGAGGGGCGGCAGATCACCGGCGTCGCGGCCACCGCGCGCAACGACGGCAGCGACTGGACCTTCATCGACCTCGTCGCGCGCGTCGGGACGGACGGCACCCTGTCGCTGCGGTTCGAGCCGGCGGGGCAGCGCCACCGCGTGCACATCCTGGCCGACGACGCCGGACAGACGCTGCGCATGCTCGACCTCAACGACCGGGTGCGCGGCGGCAAGCTGCGCGTCACCGGCACCACGCTGGCGCCCAAGGCCGACGCGCCGCTGGAAGGCGAGATCGAGATGCAGGACTACACGGTCGTCGACGCCCCGGTGCTGGCGCGCCTGCTGAACGCCATTTCCCCCTCCGGTCTGGCCGAGGTGCTGAGCGGCGGCCCCGGCATCGCCTTCGGCCGCATGCAGGGCAACTTCCGCAAGGAAGGGCGCCTGCTGACGCTGAAGAACGTGCGCACGTCGGGCAGCGCGCTGGGCCTGACGGCGGAGGGGCAGGTGGATCTGAGGACCGACACGGCGAACCTGCGCGGTACCATCGTGCCGGTCTACGGCATCAACCGCATCATCGGCCAGATCCCCCTGCTGGGCGACGCGCTGAGCGGCGGCGCCGGCCAGGGCATCTTCGCCGCGACATGGCACATGCAGGGCCCCTTCGCCAACCCCGACATCTCCGTGAACCCCCTGGCCGTCCTGGCCCCCGGCTTCCTGCGCAACCTGTTCTTCATGGGCGGCGGGGGAGGGGGAGGGACCGCACCGGACGCCAAGGACGGGGCGCAGACGCGGTGAAGCCTTTCTCCCCCGCCTTCGGGCGGGGGCGGGGCCCACAAAGTGGGAAGGGTGGGGGCAAGGTTTCGCCGAGTGGCGTTGTTATCGGATGGCGGAGTGTGTACGGATCGCAAAATCAAAGGTTTAGAGACTTTGGATGACTTGCGTTGGTCGCAGCGTCGTGCCGAGCGCGCCACGCGGGTAGCTTGGATTTCTTCTTCTCCGAATCTCTAAATCTCTGACTTTATGATGAGCACTTTTATCGCCAGCCCGAGGCGCCGCTGATGCTTGGGCAGGGCGTTGCCCCCACCCTGCCCGCTGGCGCGGACTTCCCTCCCCCGCCGGGGGCGGGGGAGGGACCAGAACGATCCTCACACCGCCTTGACCAGCGCGTGCTTCTTCTTGCCGAACGACAGCTTGATGACGCCTTCGGCGTTCAGGTCGGCGGGGGTCGCCTTGGCGGCTTCGTCGGTGATGGTGGCGTCGTTCAGCTTGAGCGCCGCTTCCTTCACCTTGCGCCTCGTCTCGCCCTTCGACGCGGTCAGGCCGGCGGTGACGAACAGGTCGACCAGCGGCAGGCCGGCCTCCAGCTCGGCGCGGGGCACCTCGACGGTGGGCAGGCCCTCGGCGGCGGCGCCCTGCTCGAAGGTGCGGCGGGCGGTTTCGGCAGCTTCGATGGCGGCGTCGCGGCCGTGCGCCAGGGCCGTCACCTCGGTCGCCAGAACCTTCTTGGCTTCGTTGATGCCGGCGCCTTCCAGCCCTTCCAGGCGGGCGACCTCGTCCATCGGCAGTTCGGTGAACAGGCGCAGGAAGCGGCCGACGTCGGCGTCCTCCGTGTTGCGCCAGTACTGCCAGAACTCGTACGGGCTGAACTTGTCGGCGTTGAGCCACACCGCCCCGGCGGCGGTCTTGCCCATCTTGGCGCCCGACGCGGTGGTCAGCAGCGGCGTGGTCAGGCCGAAGACCTCGCGGCCGTCGATGCGGCGGGTCAGCTCGACGCCGTTGACGATGTTGCCCCACTGGTCGGAGCCGCCCATCTGCAACACGCAGCCCAGGCGCCGCGACAGCTCCATGAAGTCGTAGGCCTGGAGGATCATGTAGTTGAATTCCAGGAACGTCAGCGGCTGTTCCCGGTCCAGGCGCAGCTTGACCGACTCGAAGCTCAGCATGCGGTTGATGGTGAAGTGCCGGCCGACGTCGCGCAGGAACGGGATGTAGTGCAGCGCGTCCAGCCAGTCGGCGTTGTTGACCATCACCGCGTCGGTGGGGCCGTCCCCAAAGGTCAGGTACTTGGCGAAGACCTGCTTGATCCCCTCCATGTTGCGGCCGATCACCGCGTCGGTGAGGAGCTGGCGGCTCTCGTCCTTGCCGGACGGGTCGCCGATCTTGGTGGTGCCGCCGCCCATCAGCACGATCGGCTTGTGGCCGGTGCGCTGCAGCCAGCGCAGCATCATGATCGGCAGCAAGCTGCCCACGTGCAGGCTGTCGGCCGTGCAGTCGAAGCCGATGTAGGCGACGATCGGCCCGGCCGCGGCCTTGGCGTCGAGCCCTTCGGTGTCGGTGCACTGGTGGATGAAGCCGCGTTCCCGCAGGGTGCGCAGGAAATCCGATGTCAGCGTGGTCATGGCCGATTCTTGTCTGCTGGTGCGCGATGGGGCGGGCGTCTGATAGCACGCCACGGCCGCAGGGACAATCCGAAGGCGGGCCGCCGCGCGGGCCGGTGCGGGAGTCGACGCGCCCGTGTGCGCGCGCTATGCTTGTCATTCGAACCTTTTGCAGCGGCGACCATGACCGACCTCATCGACGACATTCCGGCCGAGCTTCCGGCCGAACAGCAACTGGCGCTTCTGCAGCAGCGCTTCCGCTCCTACGTGGCCGAGACCGAGGCCCGCTGGCTGGACGTGGAGGAGCGCATCGGCGAGGTCGAGCACACCCTCGTCGAGTACGAACAGCGCATCGAGGTGCAGGAACGCCGCATCGCCGTGATGGAGGCGCAGATCGCCGCGCTGCGCCGGGGCGAATCCATCCCGGTCATCATGGTGGCCGAGGACGACAGCGTCTCGACCGTGCACTGATCCTTTGCTACCGGGGAGTTCTCGCCATGCGGACCGTGGTCGGCCTGATGAGCGGCACGTCGATGGACGGCATCGACGCCGCGCTGGTGCGCACCGACGGGCACGACCGGATCGAGCC
>DASWVP010000149.1:0-3541 GCA_036401175.1 Azospirillum sp.
CCAACAGGTCGCGGCCAACAGCCGACGCTGGTGGCGCAACAGCGGGATGCTCCTCAACTCCGTCCTCACGGTCAAATGGGCCGACCAACTTGGACTGCCCAGACTCGCCTGACCTCAATCCCTCCAACCGCCCGGTGCGGACCCGCATACCGGGTGGTGTGGCAGGGGTGTGATCCTTCGGGATCGCCCCCTATGCCGATTTCAGGGGTGCAGGGGGCGCTAGGTCACCATGCCTCCGGCCAGCGGCGGCTGGGCCGGCGCGCAGGGCGTCAGCGCCGCGGGCCGCTGTTCGGCCAGCAGGCGTTCGGCGGTGCGCAGCACGTCGCGCCAGAAGGCGGCGGCGCGGAGGTTGTTGGTGGCCGTCAGTTCGACAAGGCGAACGCGGCTGATGCGGATCGCGGTCTCGCCGAGTTCATCGACGAGGCGAGTCGCGAATAGAAGCACGTCTTGATCGGTCCTCATGGCCCATTGAACCAACCTTCCCGTGGTTTGTTCCAGAGATGTGTCGGATGGCATAGGGGCGATCAGGGGGTGCCGCGAACGCGCGCGCGGGCCCCGCCTGTGGCAGGGCCGCTACAAAACGCACGTTGCGGGTGACTGTCCTACAACGGACACTGCCATCCGAGGTACGAATCGTGCTTCATTGGTGCACCATGATCGGGGGCGGCCGCCGGCCGTCCGGATCCGCTGGGTTCCGGGGTGTGGAGAGGTAAGATGCGCAGGAAGCGCGAGATCGTCGAAGGCCAAATGGTGCGCAAGCTGGGTCCCGGCGGCGGGGTCTGGCAGGTCGTGGCGATTCGGAAGGATGGCATGGGCACCCAGCACGCCCAGATGCAGCGCGCCGATGACCCCAAGACGTTCAAGACGCTCAGCCTCACCGCCCTGCTCGATCCGCACCAGTTCGAATGGCTGGGGATCGCCGAGGCGCCCTGACGGGCGGGTCCACCCGCCGTCGATGACGGTCGGCGCCATCGGCGTCGGCCGCGCGGGCGTGTGCCCGCGCCGCGTGCTCCCGGTCGGGTCGAGCGCGCGCCGCCCTGCGCAGAGCCTTCCCGCTTGAGCCGTATGGTGACGACGCTTCAGCCCTACGGTCGCGGAAGTTGTATTGAGAGCACCCCCAAGGCAATCGGCATCCATTCGTCCTCCATACGAACGTCTGGTCCAGGCATAGGCCAAGTTGTCAGTACCGCTAACCATGGGAAATCCCCCGCGTCCACTTCTGGCGCAAAAATGCAACAGGGCTGGATTTCCTACAACAGCCCTGTCGAGCCTCACTTGTGGGGGTGGGGCAATGCTGGTATCTCACGGATCGGAAGTTGCAACCGCCGACGGATTGCGACGGGCCAGGTCGAGGTGGCCGCGCGAAGGCGGTTCCACGGGTTCACCCGATGGGACGGACGACGCGAGGATAGCCTGCGTCGCAGTGGTACGAATTCTGCGGGCCCGAAACGCGCCGCCAACGTAAGGGGACATACAAGAAATGAACATCCGTGGAATTCTGCTGGGTACGGCACTCGCGATCGCGCTGCCGGCCACCGCGATGGCTGCCGAGGGCTTCTACGTCGGCGCCGCCGGCGGCGTGAACTGGACCCGCGACGCCAGCTTCAACGATCTCGTCCTGGGCGCCTCGACCAAGGCCGACTACAAGGTCGGCGGCGTCGTCGGCCTGACCGCCGGTTACGCGTCGGCCATGGGCCTGCGCGGCGAAGTCGAGGTTGATTGGCGCTGGCGCAACAGCACCAAGAGCTTCGACAGCCTGGCCCCGGGCGCCAGCATGTCGGGCAAGACCAGCTCGTGGGCCCTCATGGGCAACGTGCTGTACGACATCAACACCGGCACGCCGTTCACCCCGTACATCGGCGCCGGCGCCGGTATCGCCCGCGTGAAGACGGACGTGAACAGCAACTTCGGCTACGCCTTCAACGACAGCGACGTCGTCTTCGCCTATCAGGGCATCGTCGGCGCGGCCTACAACGTGACCAGCAACATCGCGGTCACGGCCGACTACCGCTACTTCGCCACCACCAAGCCGAAGTACGACGGCCCGTTCGGCACGGTCGAGAGCGAATACCGCAACCACACCGTCATGGTCGGCCTGCGCTATTCGTTCGGCGGCGTGGCGCCGGTCGCCGCTCCGGCCGCTCCGGCCGCTCCGGCCGCCCAGCAGCCGCAGACCGAATATCTGGTGTTCTTCGATTGGGACAAGGCGAACATCACGCCGGTCTCCGACAAGATCATCGGTGACGCCGCCGCCGCCGCCGGCAAGCTGAAGGCCGTCAGCGTCCACGTCATCGGCCACACCGACACGTCGGGCAAGCCCGCCTACAACCAGAAGCTCTCGCTGCGCCGCGCCGACGCCGTGAAGCGTTCGCTGACCGCCAAGGGCGTGCCGGCGAACCAGATCACGATCGAGGGCAAGGGCGAGACGAACCTGCTGGTCCCGACCGGCGACAACGTCCGCGAGCCGTCGAACCGCCGCGCTCAGGTCCTGATCCGCGTGAAGTGATCGGGATGGTGGCTGGTCTCCGGCCACCCCACGGTTCCCTGAAACGGGGCGTCGCACATCGCGGCGCCCCGTTTTCTTTTGCGCGTCCGTGACAACCGTGACCGCGCGGCCCATTCTCTTTGCGACCGTCAGCGTGGTTCCCGAGGCCGTGTTGTGCCGGATCCTGTGAGCGCCGCCCTGCTCGACATCGTCATCCCCTGCCTGAACGCCGCGCCGACGCTGCCCGGCACGCTGGACGCCCTGGCGCGGGAAGCCGGCGACGGGTGGGCGTGCGTGACCGTTGCCGACGGCGGCTCCACCGACACCACGCGGGCGGTCGCGCTAGCGGCCGGTGCCCGTCACGTGGCGGCGCCGCGCGGGCGGGGACCGCAACTCGGCGCCGGTGCGGCGGCTGGGACGGCGCCCTGGCTGCTGTTCCTGCACGCCGATACGCGGCTCGGGCCCGGCTGGCGGGGGGCGGTGGAGCGATTCACCGGCGAACCGGCCAACGGTCGGCGGGCCGCCTATTTCCGCTTGCGCTTCGAATCGGCCCACCCGGCGGCGCGCCGGCTGGAACGGATGGTCGCGTGGCGCAGCCGGGCGTTGGGGCTGCCGTACGGGGACCAGGGCCTGCTGATCGCGCGGGCCTTTTTCGATGAGCTGGGGGGCTTTCGGCCCTTGCCCTTGATGGAGGACGTCGACCTTGTGCGCCGCATCGGCCGTTGGCGCCTGATGGGGCTGCCGGTCGACGCGGTGACCTCGGCCGCGCGTTACGAGCGTGACGGCTGGCTGGCGCGCCCGGCGCGCAACCTGCTGTGCCTGTCGCTGTACGCCGCCGGCGTGCCGCCGCGGCTGATCCGCCGGATTTACGGATGAGGGGCGAATGAGGGGGCGTCACGTCGTCGTCTTCGCGCGGCTGCCGCGACTGGGGTCCGGCAAACGGCGGCTGGCCGCGGGCGTGGGTGACGTGGCGGCGTGGCGATTCGCGCGGCTCACGCTGGCGGTGGTGCTGCGCCGGCTGGGGCGGGACCCGCGCTGGACGCTGTGGCTGGCGGT
>DASWVP010000150.1:0-9399 GCA_036401175.1 Azospirillum sp.
GCCATCGCCGCCGACGGCCCCGGCGTGCGGTCGGTCCGGCCGCCGTGCGCGCGCAGCAGCGGCAGCGGCGACCACGAATCGCAGGTGTGATAGGACTTCCGGACCTTGCGGTAGTCCTGGCTGATCGCCGTCCGGCACTCCCCCTCCACGCTGTAGCGGGGGACCTCGACCAGCGTGTTGTCGGCCGACAGCGCGCGCTCCCCGCCCCACGAGACGCAGGCGGCGCAGGCGCGGCTGTCTTTGGCGAAGGCGTGCGTCATGCCCCGATTGATGACGCCGTTCCGCCGAACGCGCAAGCGCCCTTTCGCCTGTCCGTTGCAATGTTACGGCGATATGGCGGCTGTGCCAAAGCCACCCCTTCCCCCCCGCACGGTTAGTGCCTATAAAGTGCCCTCGCACGAGACATACGCCCCCTCTCCCCCCATACGGCGGAAGGGGGCTTTTGCTGACCGAACGTCGAGAAGCGGACCGCCATGCCCAAGCGCACTGATATCAAGTCCATCTGCATCATCGGCGCGGGGCCGATCATCATCGGCCAGGCCTGCGAGTTCGACTACTCCGGCGTCCAGGCATGCAAGGCGCTGCGCGAGGAAGGCTACCGGGTCATCCTCGTCAACTCCAACCCGGCCACGATCATGACCGATCCGGGCTTGGCCGACGCCACCTACATCGAGCCGATCACCCCGGCCGTGGTGACCCGCATCCTGGAGAAGGAGCGGCCCGACGCCCTGCTGCCCACCATGGGCGGCCAGACGGCGCTGAACACCGCCATGGCGCTGTCCGACGACGGCACGCTGGAACGGCTGGGCATCGAGATGATCGGCGCCAAGCGCGACGTCATCGCCAAGGCCGAGGACCGCATCCTGTTCCGCGACGCCATGGACAAGCTGGGGCTGGAAAGCCCGAAGTCGCGCATGGTGCGCTCCTACCGCGAGGCGCAGGAGGCGCTGGAAATCGTCGGCCTGCCCGCCATCATCCGCCCCAGCTTCACGCTGGCCGGCACCGGCGGCGGCATCGCCTACAACCGGGCGGAGTTCGAGGACATCGTGCGCGGCGGCCTGCGCGCCAGCCCGACCGGCGAGGTGCTGATCGAGGAATCGGTGCTGGGCTGGAAGGAGTACGAGATGGAGGTCGTGCGCGACGGCGCCGACAACTGCATCATCATCTGCGCCATCGAGAACATCGATCCGATGGGCGTGCACACCGGCGACAGCATCACCGTGGCGCCGGCGCTGACGCTGACGGACAAGGAATACCAGATCATGCGCAACGCCTCGATCGCGGTGCTGCGCGAGATCGGGGTGGACACCGGCGGTTCCAACGTGCAGTTCGCGGTCAACCCGCAGACCGGCCGCCTGATCGTCATCGAGATGAACCCGCGCGTCAGCCGTTCGTCCGCGCTGGCATCGAAGGCGACCGGCTTCCCGATCGCCAAGATCGCCGCCAAGCTGGCCGTCGGCTACACGCTGGACGAGCTGACCAACGACATCACCGGCTGCACCCCCGCGAGCTTCGAGCCGACGATCGACTACGTCGTCACCAAGATGCCGCGCTTCACCTTCGAGAAGTTCCCGGGTGCCGAGCCGCTGCTGACCACCTCCATGAAGTCGGTGGGCGAGGCGATGTCGATCGGCCGCACCTTCCAGGAATCGGTGCAGAAGGCGCTGCGCTCCATGGAGACCGGCCTGACCGGCTTCAACGAGGTGAAGATCGCCGGTGAGGAGAACCCCGACCCGGCCGCCATCCGCGGCGCGCTGGCCAAGCCGACGCACGACCGCCTGCTGGTGATCGCCCAGGCGTTCCGCCACGGCTTCTCGGTCGCCGACGTGCAGCAGGCGTCCAAGTACGACCCCTGGTTCCTCGAGCAGATCAAGGCCATCGTCGACGCCGAAGCCGCCATCCGCACGGGCGGCCTGCCCACCGACGCGGCCGGCTGGCTGAAGCTCAAGCAGATGGGCTTCGCCGACGCGCGTCTGGCCGAGCTGACCGGCAAGGGCGAGGACGTTGTGGCCGAGGCGCGCCGCGCCGCCGGCGTCACCCCGGTCTACAAGCGCATCGACACCTGCGCCGCCGAATTCCCGTCGCGCACGCCCTACATGTACTCGACCTACGAGACCGACGGCAGCGGCGCCGCGGAGTGCGAGTCGGAGCCGACGGAGCGCCGCAAGATCGTCATCCTCGGCGGCGGCCCGAACCGCATCGGCCAGGGCATCGAGTTCGACTATTGCTGCGTCCACGCCGTCTACGCGCTGCGCGAGGCCGGCATCGAGACGATCATGGTCAACTGCAACCCCGAGACCGTCTCGACCGACTACGACACCGCCGACCGCCTGTACTTCGAGCCGCTGACCGCCGAGGACGTGATCGAGCTGGTCCGCGTCGAGCAGCGCAACGGCACCGTCATGGGCTGCATCGTGCAGTTCGGCGGCCAGACCCCGCTGAAGCTGGCCGAGGCGCTGGAGAAGGCCGGCATCCCGATCCTCGGCACCTCGCCGGACGCCATCGATCTGGCCGAGGACCGCGAGCGCTTCCAGAAGCTGCTGCACCAGCTCGACCTCAAGCAGCCGGCCAACGGGCTCGCCCGCTCGCTGGAGGAGGCGGAGACGGTGGCCGGGCGGATCGGCTTCCCCGTCGTCATCCGCCCGTCCTACGTGCTGGGCGGCCGGGCGATGGAGATCGTCCACGACATGGCCGGCCTGCAGCGCTACATGGGCACCGCCGTGAAGGTGTCGGGCAAGAACCCGGTGCTGATCGACAGCTACCTCCAGGACGCCATCGAGGTGGACGTCGACGTGGTGGCCGACGCCGACAAGCAGGTCTACGTGGCCGGCGTGATGGAGCACATCGAGGAGGCCGGCATCCATTCCGGCGACAGCGCCTGCGCGCTGCCGCCCTACTCGCTGCCCGCCGACGTGATCGCCGAGATCAACCGCCAGTCCGAGGCGCTGGCCCGCGCGCTGAACGTCGTCGGCCTGATGAACGTGCAGTTCGCGGTGAAGGACGGCGACGTCTACATCCTGGAGGTCAACCCGCGGGCCAGCCGCACGGTGCCCTTCGTCGCCAAGGCCACCGGCACCGCCATCGCCAAGATCGCCGCCCGCATCATGGCCGGCGAGAAGCTGACGGACTTCAAGCTGAACGGCCCCAACCCGCCGCACACGGCGGTGAAGGAGGCGGTGTTCCCGTTCGCCCGCTTCCCCGGCGTCGACATCGTGCTGGGGCCGGAGATGAAGTCGACCGGCGAGGTCATGGGCCTCGACCACAACTTCGCGCTGGCCTTCGCCAAGTCGCAGCTCGGCGCCGGCACCGTGCTGCCCAGGGAAGGCACCGTGTTCATCTCGGTCAAGGACCGCGACAAGGAGTCGCTGGTGCCCATCGCCCGTAAGCTGCACGGCATGGGCTTCCGCCTGATCGGCACCACCGGCACCGCCGACCACCTGCGCGCGGCGGGCCTGCCGGTGGAGCGCATCAACAAGGTCGTCGAAGGACAGCCGCACATCGTGGACTCGATGATCAACGGTGAAGTCCATCTGGTGCTGAATACTACGGAGGGCGCGCAGGCGCTGGCCGACAGCTTCAGCCTGCGGCGCACGGCGCTGACCTACAACGTTCCGTACTACACCACCGTCGCCGGTGCACGCGCGGCCGTGGAGGCTATCGCCGCCTTGCGCAACGGCAGCCTTGAAGTCGCGCCGTTGCAGTCGTACCTTAGCGGTTCGTACTAGGGATGGTTGACGGCGCGGCGGCATCCTCCGTCGCGCCGAAATCATCTGTTCCTGGCGCAGCGCTGCAAGGTGATGGACAGAACAATATGGAAAAAGTCCCGATGACCGCTGCGGGCTACAACCGCCTGCAGGAGGAACTGAAGCTCCTCAAGACGATCGAACGCCCGGCCGTCATCAAGGCGATTGCCGAGGCGCGCGAGCATGGCGACCTGTCCGAAAACGCCGAGTACCACGCCGCGCGCGAGCGCCAGAGCTTCATCGAAGGCCGTGTGGGCGAACTGGAAGACAAGATCAGCCGTGCCGAGGTGATCGACCCGTCGAAGCTGTCGGGCAGCACCGTCAAGTTCGGCGCCACCGTCACCCTGGCCGACCAGGACACCGACGAGGAGATCACCTACCAGATCGTCGGCTCGGAAGAGAGCGACATCAAGGCCGGGTTCCTGTCCATCACGTCGCCGCTGGCCCGCGCACTGATCGCCAAGTCGGTCGGCGACAGCGTCGAGGTCTCGACCCCCGGCGGCTCCAAGCTGTACGAGATCGTCACCGTCGCGTACCGCTGATCCGCCTCCCCGGACCCGTTCCGCAAACGCGCGGCCGAGGCGATGCCCGGCCGCGCGTTTTGCGTTTCGGCGCCCAGGAAACCCGTCGCCGCGCCCGGCGGAGTGGGGTACCGTCCCCACCCCCATCCCGACGGACGGACCCCTCCGCCCATGCCCGCCGCCCCCGCCGAGCGCCCGCCCTTCCCGGCCTTCCTGCTGTACTGGCTGAAGCTGGGGTTCCTCAGCTTCGGCGGGCCGGCCGGGCAGATCGCCATGATGCACACCGAACTGGTGGACCGCCGCCGCTGGATCGACCAGACGCGCTTCCTGCACGCGCTGAACTTCTGCACCCTGCTGCCGGGGCCGGAAGCGCAGCAGCTCGCCATCTATGTGGGCTGGCGGCTGCACGGCATCGCCGGCGGGCTGGTGGCCGGCGGCTTCTTCGTGCTGCCGGGCGCGCTGGTGCTGCTGACCCTGTCGTGGATCGCCGCGGCGCACGGCGAGGCGCCGCTGGTGGTGGCGCTGTTCGACGGGGTGAAGCCGGCGGTGGTGGCGATCATCGTCGGCGCCGTCTGGCGCATCGGCCGGCGGGCGCTGAAGGGGCCGGCGGCGGTCGCCCTGGCGGGGGCGGCGTTCCTCGCCCTGTTCGGGCTCCACATCCCCTTCCCGCTGGTGGTCGCTGCGGCCGGCGTGGTGGGCATCCTGGCCGCGTGGCGGCACAAGGCGTGGTTTGCCCCGGCGCACCCGGCCGACGCCGCGTCGGTGCCACCCGACCCGCCGCCCAGCCCGTGGCGGCTGGCGGCCATCGCCGCCGTGTTCCTGGCGCTGTGGGTGGTGCCGGTGGGGCTCCTGCTCGCCGCGCTGGGGCCGGAGCCGTGGCGCGGCGTCGCCGCCCTGTTCACCAAGGCGGCCTTCGTCACCTTCGGCGGCGCCTACGCGGTGCTGCCCTACATCGCGCAGCAGGCGGTGGAGGTCTACGGCTGGCTGACCCCGGCGGAGATGCTGAACGGTCTGGCGCTGGCCGAGACGACTCCGGGGCCGCTGATCCTGGTGACGCAGTTCGTGGGGTTCTTCGCCGGCTGGAACAGCCCCGGCGCGCTGTCGCCGTTCTGGGGCGGCGTGGTGGGGTCGGCGCTGACCACCTACGTCACGTTCCTGCCCTGCTTCCTGTTCATCTTCGCCGGCGCGCCCTATGTCGAGCGGCTGATCCACAACCGCTGGGCCGGCGCGGCGCTGGCCGCCGTCACCGCCGCGGTGGTCGGCGTGATCCTCAACCTGGGCGTCTATCTGGGGATCGAGGTGCTGCTGCCCGGCGGGCGGCCCGACCTGTTCGCCATCGCCGTGGCGGCGGCGGCGCTGGCCGCCATGCTGCGCTGGAACACCGCCGTGCACACGGTGGTGCTGGGCGGCGCGGCGGCGGGCCTGCTGAAGGCGCTCGCCGCCGGGCTGCTCTGACGCCGGGCGCTTACCGCCGGGCGGTGCGCGTTGTCGTGGTGGCGGCTTCCTCGTCCTCGTCGTCGTCCTCCGAACCTTCGGGGATGTCCGGCGAGTCGACGTCGATGGGCACGCCCGGCAGGTACTTCGAACCGCGGATCGACAGCGCCGACTTGACGTGCGCCACGTTGGGCGCGCTGGTCAGCTTCTGCGTCAGGAAGCGCTGGTAGTCGTCCCAGTCCTCCGCCACGATCTTCAGGAGGAAGTCGTACTCGCCGGCGAGCATGTTGCACTCGCGCACCATCGGCCAGCTATTGACCAACTCCTCGAATTTCTTTAGGTCCGCTTCAGCCTGGCTCGACAGCCCGACCTGCGCGAACACGGTGACGCCGAATCCCAACGCGTCGGGATTGATGTCGGCGTGGTAGCCGCGGATAAAACCCGCCTCCTCGAGCGCGCGCACGCGCCTCAGGCAAGGCGGTGCCGAAATGCCGGCACGCCGCGCGAGCTCCACGTTGGTCATCCGGCCATCGTTCTGCAGGTCGCGCAGAATCCGCCGGTCAATTCGGTCGAGTTTGACCCGCCGCATGATGTTCTCGTTTCGCTCCGGGAGGGGATGGGTTTGGGAAAGGATATTACACGGTGACCACATTTACGCCAAGACGCAAGCCCTTACAACACTGACCGGAATACCCCCATATCGCAGCCAGCACCGGGTGCGCGACCACCGGCCGCACCCCCGACCGGAACGCCCCTCAACCACGCCCCCTTAACCACGCAAGCGCCCGCATCATGCAGACTCTCACCTGTTGGGTCGTCAGCGACGGCAAGCCCGGCATGGAAAACCAGTGCATCGGCCTGGCCGAGGCGCTGGGCCTCACCCCCGTGGTCAAGCGCGTGCATCTGCGCAGCCCCTGGCGCGAGCTGAGCCCGTTCCTGCGCCTGGGCTCGCGCTTCGCCGCCTCGCCCAAGGGGGACCCGATCCGGCCGCCCTGGCCGGACCTGCTGATCGGCACGGGGCGGCAGAGCATCGCGCCATCGCTGGCGGTGCGCAAACTGTCGCGCGGGCGCACCTTCACCGTGCAGATCCAGGACCCGCAGATCAGCCCGCGCCATTTCGATCTGGTGGTGGTGCCCCGGCACGACCGGCTGCGCGGGCCCAACGTCCTGGTCGCGCGCGGCGCGCTGCACCGGGTGACGCCGGCCGTGCTGGACGCCGCCGCGCAGCGCCTGGGGCCGCGGCTGGAGCCGTTGCCGCATCCGCGCGTGGCCGTGCTGATCGGCGGCAACAACGCCGTCTATCACTTGACGCCGACCATCATGGGCGACGTCGCCGACAAGCTGGCGGCGCTGGCCCGAGACCGGGGCGCCGGGCTGATGGTGACGCCGTCGCGCCGCACCGGCGCCGACAACGAGGCGATCCTGCGCGCCCGCCTGCGCGGCCTGCCGGCCGAGGTGTGGGACGGCAGCGGCGAGAACCCGTATTTCGCCTACCTCGCCATGGCCGACGCGGTCGTCGTCACCTGCGACAGCGTGTCGATGGTGTCGGAGGCGTGCTCGACCGGCAAGCCGGTGTACGTGATCGAGATGGAGGGCGGCTCGGCCAAGTTCCGCGCCTTCCACGACGGGCTGTACCAGGACGGCATCACCCGCCCCTTCACCGGCGCCCTGGAAAGCTGGAGCTACCCGCCGCTCGACGACACCGAACGCGTCGCCGAGGAGGTCCGCCGCCGTCTGGCCGCCCGGCGGTAGGGGCCCCCTTACTGGTAACCGCCCTCCCTGGCGCGCTCCTTCGCCGCCTCCTCCTGCGCCTTGGACGTGCGGTCGTCGATGCCCGAGCCGCCGGATTGCGGCTTCTTCGGCGCGGCGTCGTCGGGCTTGTCGTCCCGCTTGCGGTCGTTCTTGTCCTGGTCGGCCATGCCGGCCTCCTTGTGGAGTGTTCACCTCCTCACTCCAACACGCCGGCGGCGGCGGCGTCACACCCGCGACATGTCGGCGCAGCACCGCCCGTCCCTGCCGCTTGCGTGGGCGATGCGACATCCCGTACCCGTTCCTTTCGGGCGGCACCCGTGCCATAACACCCCGCGACGGACGCCCCGTCCGGGCGTGGCACCATCATCACCGGATCACCCTCGCATGACCTCGCCGACCGCCGTGCGCCAGAGCTTCCTCGCCTGCCTGGACAACAGCCGGCTGCTGACCGATCCCTACAATCACTGGCTGCTGTCGAAGGCCCTGCCCGAGGAGACGGCGGACGGCATCGCCGAACTGCCCTGGGGGCCGCCGGCGGTGCTGGAGACCTATGGCAAGCGCGAGACCAACAACGCGTCCCGCACCTATTTCAGCGTCGAGAACCGCGCGACGTACAAGGCGTGCGACGACGTGGCCCAGGCGTTCCAGAGCCCGGAAGTGGTCGCCGCCATCCAGACGGCGTGCAACGTCGACCTGACCGGCACGTCGTTGCGCATCGAATATTGCCAGGACACCGACGGCTTCTGGCTGGAGCCGCACACCGACATCGGCGTCAAGAAGTACACGATGCTGGTCTACCTGTCGAAGGATCCGGGATCGGAGAACTGGGGCACCGACGTGAACGACGCGCAGGGCAACCTCGTGCGCCGCGCGCCCTACGCCTTCAACGACGGGCTGATCTTCATCCCGGCCAGCAACACCTGGCACGGCTTCGCCAAGCGCCCCATCGACGGGGTGCGCAAGTCGATCATCGTCAACTACGTCGGGCCGGAGTGGCGCGCGCGCCACGAGCTGTGCTTCCCCGACACCCCCATCGCCGCCTGATCCGCCCATCCGGGAGACGCCATCCATGTCGATGCTCGATCTGGACAAGTTCCGCGCCACGCCGCTGCAGCGCGACCCCTATGACTTCCTGTGCGTTCCGGGCTTCGTGAAGAAGGAATACCTGGAGGCGCTGCACCGCGACTATCCGCAGGTGGACAAGCCGGGCTCGATCCCGCTCGGCGTCTTCCCGCAGGGGCCGGTGTTCGACGACCTGATCCGCGAGCTGCGCGGGCCGGAGGTGGGAAAGGCGTTCTCGGAGAAGTTCGGCATCGACCTCTCCCAGTACCCCACCATGTTCACCGCGCGCGGCATGTGCCGGGCCACCGACGGCAAGATCCACCCGGATTCAGCCAGCAAGGTGGTGACCGTGCTGATCTACATGAACCCGCCGTGGGAGGCCTCGGGCGGCCGGCTGCGCGTCCTGCGCTCCCAGAACCTGGAGGACTACGCGGCCGAGGTCCCGCCGGAGGAAGGCACGCTGATGTGCTTCCGCCGCACCGACACCTCCTGGCACGGCCACCACCCGTTCGAAGGCCCGCGCCGCGCGGTGCAGATGAACTGGGTGAAGGGCAACGTCTACATCTGGCACGAACAATGGCGCCACCGCATCGGCGCCTGGGCCAAGAACCTGTTCGGCGGCCAGCAGGCGGCGTGACGACCCCCAGTCCAAGCCCCTCCCCCGCCCCCGGCGGGGGCGTGGAGCCGGTGCCGCAGGCATTCGCGGCAAAGCCGCGAAAGGCGGAGCGCGGTCGCCCGACTTGCGGGCGACCGTGGAGGGGCCCACGAAGTGGGAGGGTGGGGGCAAGGTGTCGCGGGATGACGGAAGCCTTTGAGCCCGGAAGCACCGTAGGTTGGGTTGAGCGTCAGCGAAAACCCAACGTGTCCGCATTGCCGGCGATGTTGGG
>DASWVP010000151.1:0-3979 GCA_036401175.1 Azospirillum sp.
ACCGGGCGAACTCGACGAGTACTACGCATTCTTCTCCGGCGGCCAGAGCGGGGAACTGCGCGTCGTCGGCATGCCGTCGATGCGCGAATTGATGCGCATACCGGTCTTCAACCATTGCAGCGCGACGGGTTGGGGCCTGACCAACGAAAGCCGCAAGGTCCTCACCGACGGGCTCACGCCCGGGTCCAGGGAGTTCCTCGCAAGCCGCGGCGGCACCTACATCAACGGCGACCTGCACCATCCGCACATGTCGTTCACCGAGGGCGCCCACGACGGGCGCTACCTGTACGTGAACGACAAGGCCAACACCCGCGTGGCCAGGATCCGTTGCGACGTCATGAAGTGCGACAGGATCCTGCAGTTGCCCAACCAGCACACGGTGCACGGCCTCCGCCTGCAGAAGCACCCGAAGACCGGATACGTGTTCTGCAACGGCGAGGACAGCGTGCCGATGCCCAACGACGGTTCCAACCTGGACGACCCGAAGCAGTATCGCTGCATCTTCACCGCGGTCGACGGCGAGACCATGGAGGTGGCCTGGCAGATCATCGTCAGCGGCAACCTGGACAACGTCGACTGCGACTACCAGGGCCTGTACGCCTTCTCCACCTGCTACAACTCCGAGGAGGGCGTGACCCTCGCCGAGTCGACCGCGGCCGAGCAGGACTGGGTCACGATCTTCGACCTGAAGGCGATCGAAGCGGCGGTCAAGGCGGGCAAGGCGGAGATGATCAACGGCGTCCCGGTGCTCGACGGGCGCAAGGAAGCGAACTCGCCCTTCACCCGCTACGTGCCGGTTCCCAACAGCCCGCACGGCATCAATACCGCGCCGGACGGCATCCATGTGGTCGCCAACGGCAAGCTCTCGCCGACCTGCACCGTGTTCGACGTGCGCAAGTTCCCCGACCTGTTCGCCGACCGGATCAAGCCGCGCGACACGGTGGTGGCGGAGCCCGAGCTCGGCCTGGGGCCGCTGCACACCGCGTTCGACGGGCGCGGCAATGCCTACACGACGCTGTTCATCGACAGCCAGATCGTCAAGTGGAACATCCAGAAGGCCGTGGACAAGTTCAGCGGCAAGGACGTGGACCCGATCGTGCAGAAGCTCGACGTGCACTACCAGCCGGGCCACAACCACACGTCCATGGGCGAGAGCAAGGAGGCCGACGGCAAGTGGCTCATTTCCCTCAACAAGTTCTCGAAGGACCGGTTCCTCAACGTCGGCCCGCTGAAACCCGAGAACGACCAGCTGATCGACATCTCCGGCGACGAGATGATCCTGGTGCACGACGGCCCCTCGTTCGCCGAGCCGCACGACGTGGAGATCATCCATCGCTCCAAGGTCAACCCGGTCAACGTCTGGGACCGCGCGGATCCGATGTGGGAAGACGCCCGCGCCCAGGCCAAGGCCGACGGGGTCGTCCTCGAGGGCGCCGCCAAGGTGATCCGCGACGGCAGGAAGGTGCGCGTCTACATGACGTCGGTCGCTCCGACCTTCAGCCTCACCGAGTTCAAGGTGAAGCGCGGCGACGAAGTCACCGTCTACGTCACCAACAACGACACCGTGCAGGACCTGACGCACGGCTTCACGATCGTCAACTACGGCGTGGCGATGGAGATCGCCCCCCAGGCGACGGCGTCGGTCACCTTCATCGCCGACCGCCCTGGCGTGTACTGGTACTACTGCCAGTGGTTCTGCCATGCGCTGCACATGGAAATGAAGGGACGGATGCTGGTCGAGGCCTAGGTGTCGGCTTCCATGCTGCTCGCGCGCGTCGCGGCGTGCGTGGTCGTCGCCGTCGCCCTGGCTGCGGCGGCGGCGACGCCGGCTGCCGGGCGGCTGGTGCGCCCGGGCACGCCGCTGCAGCCGGTCATCGATGCCGCTGCGCCCGGCGATACCATTCGCCTGGCGCCCGGGCGTCACGCCGGACCGGTGGTCATCGGCACGACGCTGGCGCTCGTCGGGCAACCCGGCGCGGTGCTGGCCGGGCCCGGCCGCGGCAGCGTGGTGACCGTCGAGGCGCCGGACGTGCGCATCCAGGGACTGGAGATCCGCGGATCGGGCACGGACCTGCCGGCGATGGATTCGGCGGTCTTCGTGCGGCAGTCGGCGCCGCGCGCCGACATCCGCGGCAACCGCCTGGTCGACAACCTGTTCGGCGTGTACCTACACGGCGCCAAAGATTCGATCGTGCAGGGCAACGTCATCGCCGGGCGCCGGGACCTGCGCATCGCGGAGGCCGGCAATGGCGTCTCGCTGTGGAATGCCCCCGGCGCCAGGGTGGTCGGCAACACCATCCGCCATGGCCGCGACGGCATCTTCGTCAAGGTCAGCGAGCGCAACACGTTCGCGGACAACACCTTTTCCGACCTGCGTTTCGCCATCCACTACATGTACGCCAACGACAGCCGGATCATCGGCAACCATTCGCGGGGCAACCACGTGGGCTGGGCCATCATGTATTCGGACCGCCTGGAGATCCGCGACAACGTTTCCGAGCACGATCGCGACCACGGCCTGATGCTCAATGCCACCAACGACTCGCGGGTGGTCGGCAACACCGTGCGCGGTGGCGGCACCAAGTGCGTGTTCGTCTACAACGCCAATGCCAACACGATCGCCGGCAACTGGTTCGAGGGTTGCCCGATCGGGATCCACTTCACCGCCGGGTCCGAAGGCAATGCCATGTCCGGCAACGCGTTCGTGGCTAACCGGGTCCAGGTCAAGTACGTGGGGACGCGCTACCTGGACTGGGGTGCGGGTGGGCGCGGCAACTACTGGAGCGACAACCCGGCCTACGACCTCGACGGCGACGGCGTCGCCGACCGGCCGTACCGGCCCAACGACGTCATGGACGAAATCCTGTGGAAACTGCCGCAGGCCAAGTTGCTCGCGGGCAGCCCGGCGGTGCAGATGGTGCGCTGGGCGCAGGCGCATTTCCCGGCGCTGTATCCGGGGGGCGTCGTCGACACCGCGCCGCTGATGCGCCCGCCGACGGTTTCCGCTGGTCCCTCGCCATGAACGCCGTCGCGCAATGGAGCGGCGTGACCAAGCGATACCGCGGCGTGGTCGCGGTGCGGGACGTCACGCTCGGCCTGCATGCCGGCGAAGCGACCGCGCTGGTCGGCCACAACGGCGCCGGCAAGACGACCCTGATCAAGCTGCTGCTCGGACTGATCCGGCCGGAAGAGGGGACAGTGCGCGTATCGGGGGTCGATCCCGCCGGTGCGCAGGGGGCAGAAGCCCGGCGTGCGCTTGGATTCCTGCCCGAGAACGTCGCGCTCCACGGCGCAATGACCGGCAACGAGCTGATGTCGTTCTATGCGGGCCTCAAGCGCCACTCGCCACGGCGCAACCGCGAGTTGCTGGCGCAGGTCGGGCTTGCCGACGCCGCCGATCGCCGCGTGGCCACCTACTCCAAGGGCATGCGACAGCGGCTGGGGATCGCCCAGGCGCTGATCGGCGCGCCGCGGTTGCTGCTGTTCGACGAGCCGACCAGCGGCCTGGATCCGTCCTCGCGCGTCGACGTCTTCAACTTGATCGACCGGCTGCGCGGCAACGGGGCGACGGTGCTGGTCAGCACCCACGCCCTTGCCGAGGTCGAAAGCCGCGTCGACCGGGTGGCGGTGATGCATCGCGGCAGCTTGCTCGCGGCAGGGACGCTGGAAGAACTGCGCGCAGGCGTGGTGCCGGAGATCGGGCTTCGCCTGCGCATGCGCGGCGGCGAACCGGCGCACCTGCTGGCGAGGCTTCCGCCCGGGACGCGGTGCGATGCACGCGGCGAACACTCGTTCATGCTGAGCGTGCCGGCTTCCGGAAAGATGACCGCGTTGCGGACACTGGCCGAGATGGGCGGCGGCGTCGAGGACATCGAGACCGTGACGCCGGGGCTCGAGGACCTGTACCGGCGCCTGGTCCGCCGCGAGGCGAGCGCGGCATGAACGTGGCCAGGCTCGCCATGCAGGAGATCAGGGCGGG
>DASWVP010000152.1:0-2431 GCA_036401175.1 Azospirillum sp.
GTGTCGCGCGCGGGGCAGACCGCGCCGAAGAGTTAGGCCGACGTGAAGCGATGATCGCGCACGGCGCGTGGCCGGCTGCCGCGCGGCGCCGAGCGCCGGGTCAGGGTGCCTTTCTGGCCGACGCGGGCTTCGTCCTGAAACCAGACCTCCACGGCGCTCGCCTCGGGGTGGTCCGTTCGGATGGCGGCGAGGCGGTCGGCAAAGTTTCTTTAAATGCCTCCTGGGCCGGCGCGTCGGTCTTGGGATGGATCGGGCGCGGCGTGTGGCGATCGCCAGCAGGCGCCGGCAAACCCGCCCATCCGTCGCACCGCGGGCCAGCCGGCGCGAATCCTCGGAGCTCAGATCGGTGCGGATCGGCAGGGCGGGCATGGCTGTGCTTCGCTCAGTGGTGAGCCCCAGAACAGGAAATCACTACCAACGCCGAACCGCAAGCCACAGCCGTTGCGAGTCAGATATTTCCGGCTCTGGTATTACACGAACATGTTGAAGCTGCCCATCAGCTTCTGGGTTCCCGACAGGCCGGTCGGGATCGACCGCATGTTCTGCACGGCGGCGTTCAGGCCGGACAGCATCTCCTGCTGGGCCGCGGACATCTTGAACGGGCTGTCGCCGCGCAATGGCTGCTTGGCCACCGTGTCGAAGTCCTGGCTGTAGGTGCTGCCCATCGAGAGCTGGATCGCGTAGTTCTTGGAATCCTTGGCCGACTCGCCCTTGTCGCGGCTGATGCGGATGGTGTAGTCGCCGCGGTCCAGCGTCATCTCGCCGGCCTGGAGCTTCTTGAAGTTGTCGTGCTTGGAGCCCTGGGTCTTGTCGCTGTCGGCCATGACCACGCCCAGCTTCGACATGAGCTGCACGCGCACGCCAGGATCGCCGATCTGGCCCAGCGTCGCCTCGCCCTTGGTGGTGACGCGGAACTTGTAGAAATCGACGGGATCGTTGGCCGCCAGCGAGGAGACGACGTTCAGCCGCGTGGTGTTCTTCGCCAGCACGCCGATGTCGGTGGCGAAGCCGGTGGTCTGCGCCGAGGATTTGCGGACGTCCTTGCGGAATTCCTTGACGTTTTCGGGGGTGGCCGACTCCTTCTGGGCCTGCAAACGTTTCATCGCGGCGTCGAGGGACTTGCTCAAGTCCGACACCATCGAGTTTACGCCAGCCAATCCATCGTCAGCCATGACACCCGCTCCTCTCATGGCGTCCGCGGCCGTCACCGCCGGCCCCGACAACGCGAAAACCCAACGCACCGAACCAACCAACGCGCAACGGCAGTCCTGCGACCGCACTCTAGAGCTTACGACCGGCAGCCTTAACCGTTGCTTAATGTCGCTGGTCGGCGCCCGCGATGCAAGCGCGCAGGGCTTGCGCGGCCAAGTCTACCGCATCGTCGGCGCCGCCGCCAGCCGGTGGGGCGATCAGGCGCATCGCCGGGAACCACGGCCGGCAGGTGGTGCCCAGCCGCGACCAGTCGCCGGCCCCGCCCAGCCGCCAGACCGGCGTGCCCAGCGCCGCCGCCAGCTCGCCTACGGCCGTCGGCGCGCTGACGACGAGGTCGAGCCCGGCCATCAGCGCCGCCACCCCGTCCAGGTCGTTGCGCAGGTCGAGGTCCGGCCAGCGGTGGACGGGCACGCCGAATCGCCCCTCGGCCTCGGCCAGTTCCACCGCGCAGTCGTCGTACTGCAGGTTGACGGCGTGGACGCCCGGCAGGGTCAGCAGCGGCCCCCAGCGGTCCAGGCGCGTGTAGGCGCCGGCCCGTTCGGCGGTGATGCGGGAGCTGCGCCAGCAGATGCCGACCGTCAGGCCGGGGCCGAGCGCGGCCAGCCGCCGCCGCCACTCCGCCGCCAGCGCCGGGTCCGGGTACAGGGTGAAGGGGCGCGGCGGGAAATCCGCCAAGCCGCGGCGCAGCAGGCGCGGCAGCGAGCCCATGGGGATGTGCAGGTCGGCGTCGTCCGGGTCGGCATCGTTCTGGTTGGGGGTTTCGGCGCGCACGTTGGCCCACGGCAGGGCGCGCGTAAACAGCCGCACCAGACGCGCGTCGCACTCCACGGTCACCCACGCCCGAGTCGCCTGCAAGTCGGCGATCACCGTACCGAACATCAGCTCGTCGCCCAGGCCCTGCTCCGCCCACACCAGCAGGCGCTTGCCGACGATGGGTTCGCCCCGCCATTCCGGAACGCGGAAACGACGGTCGGGCGCCGCCTCCCCCGCCGCGAAACGCTGCGCGTAGTCGGCCCAGCCCTGCTCCAGGTCGCCGCGCGCCAGCCGCATCAACGCCCGGTTCACCCGCGCGTTGGGCCGGCCCGGGTCCAGCCGGATGGCGCGGTCGGCGTGCCGCTCCGCCTCGGCGAAGCGCCCCTCGGCCTGCACGGCGTGGCCCAGGTTCAGCCAGCCGTCGGGGAAGTCGGGGGCCAGCGCCAGCGCGCGGCGGTGGCAGGCC
>DASWVP010000153.1:0-2525 GCA_036401175.1 Azospirillum sp.
CATCAGGCCGGCGGCGGCGATGATGGCGGTGCCGTGCTGGTCGTCATGGAAGACGGGGATGTCCAGCAGCTCGCGCAGCCGCTCCTCGATGATGAAGCAGTCCGGCGCCTTGATGTCTTCCAGGTTGATGCCGCCGAACGAGGGGCCGAGGAAGCGCACGCAGTTGACGAACTCGTCCACGTCGCGGGTGTCGACCTCCAGGTCGATGCCGTCGACGTCGGCGAAGCGCTTGAACAGCACCGCCTTGCCTTCCATCACCGGCTTGCCGGCCAGCGCGCCCAGGTCGCCCAGGCCCAGCACCGCCGTGCCGTTGGAGATGATGGCGACGATGTTGCCCTTGGCCGTGTAGTCGTAGGCCAGCGACGGGTCCTCGGCGATGCGCAGGCACGGCGCCGCCACGCCCGGCGAATAGGCCAGCGCCAGATCGCGCTGGGTGGTGAGCGGCTTCGTCGGCGTGATCTCCAGCTTGCCGGGGCGGCCGCTGGAATGGAACAGCAAGGCTTCTTCGTCGGTGACGCGCTTGTTGGTGTCGTTCTCGGCCATGGGGTCGGGTCCTTGGGGTCTGACGCCCTGCCGGTTCTGGGTGGCGCCGGCTTCGGGTGGGCGGCGATGTTAGGACCTTGGCCGTAGCGGGACAACACCCGATGCGGACCCGCGCGCAACAAAGAGTCGCCGTGCGGCAGCCATGCGACAGCTTTGATGCGCCGGACGAACAATGACGACGCTATCGATCCTGTTTTCAGGGCGCCCTGCCTCAAGGCGCCGGGGTGTGGCCGTGCACCGGGTGCGGCCCGTGGCGGCGGTCGAGCAGCGCGTCGGTGAGCGCCGCCGCCGCCCACATGGCGCTCAGCGCCACCCAAGCGGTCAGCGCGAAGATGGCGCCGTTGGTGACGCCGGCCCCCACCGCGCAGCCGCCGGCCAGCATGCCGCCGAACCCCATCAGCACCGCGCCCGTCACATAGCGCCGCATGCTGGCCCCGCCCTGGAAGCCTTCCAGCTTCAATTCCCCCGCCAGCGCCGCCGACAGGAAGGACCCCAGGAACACGCCCGGCACCACGCCGACGTCGAAATCCAGGATGTTGCCGGGCGGGCTGAGGAACAGCATCAGCGTCTCGGCCGAGGCGCCGGTGAAGGCCAGGCTCTTGACCGGGATCGGGCCGAAGGACTGGGACGCGACGGCGAAGGTGCACCACCAGCCGGCCGCCACCGTGGCGCCGACGCCGACCGCCCCCACCCAGCCCCACGCCGGCACCCGGTTGCGCACGCCCAGCCACGCCGCCACCGCCAGGAACAGCAGCCCCAGCGCCAGCCCGCCGCCCGTGCCCAGCCCGGTGAGCGTCAGCAGGTTCAGGGCCTTGGCGTCGGCCACCGTCCACAGCCCGGCCAGCGCGTCGCGCGCCGGGGCCAGCAGGCCGCGCAGCGACGCCTGCGCCGTCACCGCGAAGACGAGTCCGTTGAGCAGCGCCCGCAGGTTGCCGGTGGCCGACAGCACCAGCAGGCGGCTGGCGCAGCCGCGCGACAGGATCATGCCGACGCCGAACAGCGTGCCGCCCAGCAGCGCGCCCGACAGGCTGCCCCGCGTGGCCAGCAGCCGCGCCTCCGTCACGTCGAGCAGCCCGGCGGCGATCAGCCCCTGCGTGCCGGCCACGGCGGAGGAAAAGGCCAGCAGCCACACCGCCACCTTGGCCCCCAGCGTGCCGTGCGCGAACTCGATCACCGCCGAGCGCAGGCAGAAGCGGCTGCGCTGCGCGAAGATGCCGAACAGCAGGCCGATCAGCAGGCCGCCGGCGGCGGTCGTCAGGTTTTCCCCGAAGCGGTCGAGTATCGACGTCAAGTCCATGGCGCGGCGCTGCCGGATCGTTGGGCGGGCGCATGATAGGCCGATATTCGGGTTTTCTAAATGAGATGAATCAAATGAGCGGCTCCGCGCCGCGGAGCGGCCGTGCCGGGCGGGCATGGCTGCGCGGGGTTCGCACCTCCGGTGCACTCCGTTACAGTGCGTGCGCAACGATCCTTCGATCGCACCGGAGCCGCCTCTTGTCACGGACCGCAGCCACCACGTCCGCCACCGCCTCCACGTCGAATGAACGCCGCGTCGTGCTGGTGATCGCGGCGGTGCAGTTCATCAACATCCTCGACTTCATGATGGTGATGCCGCTGGGGCCGGACTTCGCGGTGGCGCTGGGGATTCCCGCCTCGCACATCGGCTATGTCGGGGGCAGCTACACGCTGGCGGCGGCGGTCGCCGGGCTGGTCGGCGCGCTGTTCCTCGACCGCTACGACCGGCGCACGGTGCTGGCGGTGTCGCTGAGCGGGCTGGTGGTGGCGACGGCGCTCGGCGGGCTGGCGGTGGACATGCCGACGCTGCTGGCGGCGCGCGTGCTGGCCGGGGTGTTCGGCGGGCCGGCGGTGGCGGTGGGCACGGCGCTGGTGGCCGACTGCGTGGCGCCGGAACGGCGCGGGCGCGCCATGGGCGCGGTGATGGGGTCGTTCTCGCTGGCCGCCGTGCTGGGCGTGCCGGTGGG
>DASWVP010000154.1:0-6498 GCA_036401175.1 Azospirillum sp.
GCCGCCGGTGCCGGCCGCCATCGGCCGGCCGGGCCGCCGTCTCGCCTCCACCCCGCTCGGCCGCCATGGGCGCTTCGGCAACCAGCTTTTGCAGTATGGGGTCCTGCGCCTCTACGCCGCCCGCCACGGCCTGACGCTCGAAGTGCCGGGGTGGCCCGGCCGCCATCTCTACGGATTCGACGATCCCTTGCCCGGCCCGGCCCTGCCGCGTCTGGCGGAAGCGGACGTCGAGGCCGCAATCGTCGCCTCGCTGCGCGGCGGCGGCGCCACGGTTCCCGTGGACAGCGACGTCACCGCCTATTTCTGCGGCGACACCAGCTATCTCGCCCCGTTCAAGGACGAGTTCCGCGCCTTGTTCGAACCGGGCCCGAACCTGCGCCCGCACGCCGACGCCGTGGCCGGCCGCCTGCGCGCGGCCGGCCGCACCATCGTGGCGCTGCACATCCGCCGGGGTGATTTCGGCTGGGGACCGTTCTGGACCGCGCCGGAATCCTGGTACCTGCGCTGGCTGGAAACGGTGTGGCCGACGCTCGACCAGCCGGCCCTGTTCGTCGCCACCGACGATCCGGACTGTCTGCGCGCCTTCGCCGCCTACCGCCCCCTGACCAGTCGGGATCTTGGGGAGCCGATCGCCGGGGCGGAGTTCTTCACCGATTTCCACGCGCTGTGCCGGGCCGATCTGGTGGCCATCTCCAACAGCACCTTCTCCTTCGTCGCGACCATGCTGAACCGGGACGCCACGGGGTTCGTCCGGCCGGACCGGACCCGCCAATCCCTGGTTCCCTACGACCCCTGGTCCTGCGCCGTGCTGACATGATCGACCGGAAAACCGCGGCATGAGCGAACGACCCGACCCGGCGACCCTGCTCGAACGCGGGCTCGCCCACCACGGCGCCGGCCGCAGGACCGAGGCCGCGGCGGCGTACCGGCAGGTGCTGGCCGGCCGGCCCGACCACCCCGACGCCCTGCACCTGCTGGGGGTGGCGGCCCTGCAATCCGGCGATCCGGCGGCGGCGGTGGCGTCGATCGGCCGGGCCATCGGCGTGAACGCCGGAAATCCGGTCTACCTCTCCAATCTCGCCAGCGCGCTCCGGCGGCTCGGCCGGCTCGACGAGGCGCTGGCGTTCTGCCTGCAAGCGTTGACCCTGGACGCGGATTTCGCCGACGGCCTGCACAACCTCGCCAACATCCTGGGCGACCTCGGCCGGCATGGCGAGGCGGCGGGGGCGCTCGACCGGCTGCTCGGCCTCAGGCCGCACCTGACCGAGCAGCGCCTGCAACGCGCCCGCGCACTTCTCCTCGACGACCGGCCGGAGGAGGCGGTGGAGGCGCTGCTGACCCTGCTGGGCATGCGGCCGCTGTCGGTGCCGGCCTACACGAACCTGGGCGTGGCGCTGCGGCGTCTGGGACGGGTGGACGAAGCCATCGCCGCTTACCGTAGCGCGCTGGGCTTCGCCCCCGGCGATGCCGGCACCCTCAACAACCTCGGCATCGTCTTGCAGGATCTCGGGCGCTACGACGAGGCGGCCACCTGCTTCCGCCGCTCCATCGCCGCCAAGCCCGACGCCGCCCACACCCACCTCAACCTCGGTCTGGTGGCCCGCGACGAGATGCGGGTCGATGAATCCATCGTCCGGGCGCGAACCGCGATCCGCATCGATCCCACCCTGGCCGAAGCTCACACCGCGCTGGGCTATGGGCTGCTGATGCGCGGCGACCTGGAAGAAGGGTTCGCGGAATACGAATGGCGCTCGCGCATGGCCGACTTCCCATCGCCCGAACGCCGCTTTCCCTCACCCGCCTGGGACGGCACCGACATCGCCGGCCGCACCCTGCTGATCCACGACGAACAGGGCGTCGGCGATACGATCATGCTGGCCCGCTACGCACCGCTGCTGCGGGCGCGGGGCATCCGGGTGTTCGTCGAATGCAACGGCCAGCTCGTCCGCCTTCTGTCTGCCATGCCGGGGATCGACGGCGTGATCCCCCGGTTCGATCCGCTGCCGCCACACGATGTCCATGTCGCGCTGGCAAGCCTGCCCCATCGGCTGGGCACCATGCTCTACACCATTCCCGCCGACATTCCCTACCTGCGCGCCGAACCGGCGCTGGTCGCGACATGGGCGGAGCGGCTGGGACGCCCGCGCGGGCTCAAGGTGGGGCTGGTGTGGGCCGGCAACCCGGCGTTCAAGGGCGACCGCCTGCGCTCGCCGGGGCTTGCCGCCTTCCGGACGCTGCTGGACGTGCCGGGGGTCGCGACCTATGGGCTACAGAAGGGGCCGGGCCGGGCGGACCTGGAGCGGTGCGGCCCGTTGCCGGCCGGCTTCACCGACCTCGGCGACGGCATCGCCGATTTCGCCGACACCGCCGCCATCATGGAAAACCTGGATCTGGTGATCAGCTCCTGCACCGCCCCCGCCCATCTCGCCGGCGCGCTGGGCCGCCCGGTGTGGACCGTCCTGCCCTTCGCGCCGGACTGGCGCTGGCTGGACCGCGGCCTGTGCACCCCCTGGTACCCGACCATGCGGCTGTTCCGCCAGGACCGGCGCGGCGACTGGACCGGCACCCTGGCCCGTGTCCGCACCGCCCTCGCCGCCTTCGCGCGATCGCGGCCCTGAACACCCCTTGCGGTGTCCAGGGCAAAAATCCCGCCGGTCGCCTCCATCCCGCCCCGACTTCCGTGGGGCACGGCGCGGCCGCGTCAGGCCGGATGTCGGGCGACACGCCGAAGGTCGGCCTCGACCATTTCGACGATCATGTCTTCAAGGCTTGTCGCGGGGGACCAGCCGAGCCGGGCCTTGGCCTTCGACCAGTCTCCCCGGACACAGCGGACCTCCGTCGGACGCACGAAGTCGGGATCGACGACGACATGGTCTTCGGCCACCAGTCCCACATGGTCGAAGGCGATCCGGCAGATGTCGCGCACGGCCACCGTCCGGCCGGTCGCGACGACATAGTCATCGGGCTTTTCCTGTTGCAGCATGAGGTGCATCGCCGCGACATAGTCGCGTGCGTGCCCCCAGTCGCGCCGGCTGTCGAGATTCCCCAGACGAAGTTCCCGGACTTGGCCGGCCTTTATTCGCGCCACTCCATCCGTGATCTTCCGGGTCACGAACGCGATATCCCGCAACGGGGATTCATGATTGAACATGATCCCGCTGCTGGCGTGAAGGCCGGCGCTGTCCCGGTAGTTCACCGTGGACCAGTGGGCGAAAAGCTTGGCGACGGCATAAGGCGATCGCGGATGGAACGGGGTGGTCTCGTCCTGGCTCGGCCGTTCGGTGTGCCCGAACATTTCCGAAGAGGAGGCTTGAAAGAACCGGGCCGAGGGAAGGGCCAGCCGGAGTGCCTCCAAGACGTTCAGGGCTCCCGCGGCGGTGACCGCCGTGGTCTGGATCGGCTGCCGCCAGGATGACTGCACCACCGATTGGGCCGCCAGATTGTAAACCTCGTCCGGCTTGTGGTCGGTGAGCACGCGCAGGAGACTGGAAAGGTCGGTCAGATCCCCCTCGGCGAACCGGACATCGTCGGCAATGCCCAGCCACTCCAACTTCGGAAAGGCTGCTTGGGACGCCCCACCGCGCCGAACCAGCCCGATGACGCTGTACTCCTTCTCAAGCAGAAGCCGAGCGAGGTATGCGCCATCCTGGCCGGAAACGCCGATGATGAGGGCTTTTTTCACGGCTCGCTTTCCTTCATTCCACGGTCAGGCAACAGGCCAATCCCGGCCGCGGCGGGAATGTGGTGGAAAATGGCGCAGGCAGCGTCTCCGGCGGGCAGAGTAACGGGTCAGGCTGCAAGGTCAAGCGGCCGATCGAAAGCGGTTCGAGCGCACTGAACTGGCCTTGCCCCGTGCAACGCCTCCCATGGGAGACCGTCGCAAACCTGGGGGAGGATGGTAGGGCGCGCTCGTATGGCAGCGCTCGGGTGTACGATGAAGTGGCGAGACAAGGTGGAGGTGACGGGCGAGGGCAGCGCGGTGACGCAGCACGTGATCTCGGAGGGTGAGCGCACCGGGGCCGGTCAGGCGGCGACGCTCGGGCTGAGCTTGGACGAGAGCAAGGCAACCCTGGCCAGTCTGCAGCGCGTCCTGGTCACGGCGCAGGTCGACGCGCACTGTCGCCGCCGTCGCCCGTGCGGCCATTGCAAAGCGTTGCGGCCGCTCAAGGACCACCGCCCGCGCCGGCTGGTGTGGTTGTTCGGCACGGTGGAGGTGCGTGACATTGGTGCGAAAATCGTTCGGAGGTTGGCAGGCGGTGGATTGCCGGGTAGGAAGGCGGCCTCGCTGGAACCGAGAGCCGGATGCCGTACAAGGCGAACGAGAGCCGTTGTCACAAGATCGGCCCAGTGACCACATAGCTGTGCAAGATGGCCAAAGTTGATCGATCCAACCGCCGGGCTGGAGCACGCCCTCGATCATCGCGGCGACTTCGTACGAGGACCACCGCTTCAACTGGGAGTAGATGCAGGCGGATTTCCGCTCCACGTGCCAGCAGATCATGACGCCGTGGCCGCCGTACCGGATGTGCCACTCGGTCATCAGGTTCTGATCCCAGGCGCCGAACTTCTTGCTGTCGGCCGCGCAGGCAGTCCTGGTCGATGTAGCGCCGCCGGGTGTGCAGGAGTTCCTTGTAGGAGACGCCATGATGTCCGCCGCTCAGCCGTTTCAGCCCGGCGTTGGTGCCCAGGCCGTACAGGCAGAGCAAAAGGCGGCGCAACTCCCACGGGCTTTCGGTCGCGGCTCGTCGCCGCAGCCGCTTGCGCGTCGGTGGATCGAGCTGTGCGGCGACACTTTGAAAGACGTCCGCGACATTCTGGAAGCCGTCGCCAGGCCGCCTCAGCGCGTCAAGCTCAGATCGCTCCTGACGGAAATTGGTCGGGAGGCCGGGCTGACCGGCGAGCGGGTACTGGCCGGAGCAGCCACCATCACCGGCCTGACGGCACGCTGAACGTCTTTTCCCGTAACGTTCCCGCACGTCCCTCCGTCCAACGGACATCGGGCGCGGATCGGCCGCGCCGGCCATTGGGAAGGAAACGACGATGCCCCTGACGATGCTGGAAAAGGAACTGGTGGCGGTGGCGGCTTCGGTGGCGGCGGGGTGCCGGCCCTGCACCACCTATCACCTGAAGGAGGTGCGCCGCGCCGGCGCCACCGACGCCGACATCGAGAAGGCGGTGGCGGGCGCCGTGTGCGTGCGCACCAGCGCCACCGAGGGCATGCGCCGCCACGCGCTGGGCCTCGAGCCGGCGCAGGACGGCTGCGGCTGCGGCACCACCGATCCGCTGGCCGAACTGGTCGCCATCGGCGCCTCGCTGGCCGCCAACTGCACCGCCAACCTCGACAAGCACCTCGCCGCCGCCAAGGCCGTGGGCGTGCCGCAAGCGCACGTCGACGAGGTCGTGGCGCTCGCCACCATGATCCGCGCCAAGGCCGTCGAGCACGCCGAAAAGCGCCTCGGCACCGCAGCCGGCCCGAAGCCGGAGGCCGCCTGCGCGCCGACGGCGGCGCCCGCCGCCTGCTGCGGCTGATCCGATTGCCCACACCCATCTGGACGGAACGTCCTGTGGCGTCCGCACCTCGCGTGCGGGCGCCGCTTGCGTTGGTCCGTCCCTTGCCGACACGGAGGCCGTTCCATGACCGATCCCACCCTGCTCACCCATAGCGAGGCCGGCGTCGCCACGCTGACGCTCAACCGGCCGGACGCCCACAACACCCTGTCCATCGCCCTGTTGACCGAGCTGGAGCGCGCGCTGGCGACCGTTGCCGACGATCCGGCGGTGCGCGTCGTGGTTCTGGCGGCCCGTGGCCGGTCCTTCTGCGCCGGGCACGACGCGAAGGAGATGCGCGCTCTCGATGGGCGTGCGGCGTTGGAGGCGCTGTTCGACCAGTGCTCGCGGGTGATGACCGGCCTCGTGCGGCTGCCGCAGCCGGTGATCGCCAAGGTCCACGGCGCGGCCGCCGCGGCCGGTTGCCAGCTGGTGGCAAGCTGCGACCTCGCCTACGCCGCCACGTCGGCCCGCTTCGCGACGCCGGGGATCAACCTTGGCCTGTTCTGCTCGACGCCCGGCGTGGCCCTGGCGCGCAGCGTCGGCCGCAAGGCGGCGCTGGAGATGCTGCTGTCCGGCGAGCCCATCGACGCCGCCACGGCCGCGGCACGCGGGCTGATCAACCGCGCCGTCGTGCCCGAACGGCTGGACGCCGAGGTGGCGGCGATGGCGGCGCTCATCGCGTCGAAGCCGCCGTCTGCGCTCAAGCTCGGCAAGGCGACGTTCCACCGGCAGGTCGACCTGGGTCTGGACGACGCCTACGCCTGCGCGGGCGAGGCGATGATCGCCAACATGCTGACCGCCGACGCGGCGGAGGGCTTCGACGCCTTCCTCGCCAAGCGCCCGCCCGTGTGGGGGGGCTGCTGACGCCAGCACGGCACGCGAACGCCGCCGGGCTCCCCACGAAGGAACCCGGCGGCCGCGCTCACCGGCAGAACGTCACCGTCGACA
>DASWVP010000155.1:0-5671 GCA_036401175.1 Azospirillum sp.
GGCGGCGCCGGAGGCGCCGATCCACGGAACCGCGCCAGGGATCGTCACCGGACCCGGACGAGACGCGCGAGCGCGGCTCGGCGGCGCAGCCGTAGAGCCCGGTCCGCCGCGCCCGCGGCGGAGGCCGACTGTTCACCTCGAAGCTGAATGAGATGGATATCCCGTGGCTTGCCGCCCTGGCGAGCGCAAGGAGATGGGCTGCCATCTTAAGGCGATAAATGGAGAGCCGCACGGCGTATGCTGGCGCCATTCCGATGGGCACATTACCCTATGGGAGTTGCGAAACCATCGTCTCGGAGTGGATGCGGTGTTGATCACCGAGCGCATGATCCGTGTTTGGGCGGGCGAGCGGGATGCCGAAGGGGAACTGCCTCTGCTGGTGCGGCGGCTGATCGGTCGCGTCGCCACGGTGACGGCCATCACCATGCCGGGGGGAGACGCCGTCAGCAGCCCCGGATGGGATGGCGACGTGATGGCGGACCAAGGCAACGCCTGGGTTCCGGAGGGGCGGTCCTGCTGGGAAATGGGGCGCAACGCCGATCCGTCCGGAAAGGCGAACGACGACTACGCCAAGCGCACCCTGGAGACCCCGGCCGAGGTGCGGCGGGTGGCGAGTTTCGTCTTCGTCACGCCACGCCGCTGGAACAATAAGGAGGAATGGCGCCAAAGGGCCGAGGCGCAGGGCGCGTGGCGTGCCGTGCGCGTCTATGATGCCCGCGACCTGGAGCATTGGCTGGAGGAAACACCCGCCGTCGCGCTCTGGTTCGCCGATCGTCGGGGCATTGCCGGTCCCGGTGTCGAGGCGCCTGACGCCGCGTGGCGCCGCTGGACGGAGCAGACCACGCCGGCGATCACCGAAGCCGCCTTCCTGGCCGGCCGCGAGGAGTTCGCCGAAAATGTTGCAGAGCGTCTGCGGTCCGGCAAGGGGACGGTCACGCTCGCCGGCGACAGCCGGGAAGAGGTGGTCGCCTTCGTCGCCGCCGTCGTGCGCGGCGACGAAGCGTTGCGCACCCCGACGGTGGTGGTGACCGGCCCGAACGGATGGCGCTTCGTGGAGGCCAACCCGGACATCACGATCGCGATCGCCGCCACGGAGGAGGCCGCGCGGACCGCGGTTCCCAAGTCCGGCCGCATGTTGGTGGTCCCGCGGGCGGCCGGCGGGATTCTGACGGCACCCGAGCGCCAGGAAACGGAACGCCTGCCGCGCCCGGAACGGCGCGTGATGCAAGACGCGCTGGCCGGCCTCGGTCTCGACCCCGCGGACGCCGACCGGTGGGCGCGGCACTGCGGCCGTTCCTGGGCGGTGTGGCGGCGGCTCAACGCGATGAATCCCGCCATCCGTCACCCGCACTGGCTTGACCGGCGGGAGGCCGGCGTGCTGTCCACCATCATCCTGGTGGGCGCCTGGAACACCGCCAACGAGACCGACCGGGCCATCGTCGCCGAGATATCCGGTCGCGACTATGCCGCCGTCGAGGCGGATCTGCTGGCACTGGCCCAAGTGGATGATCCGCCGGTGCTGCGCATCGGCCACGCCTGGAAGGCAAAGGCGCCGTTGGAACTGCTTCACTTGTGGGGCGGGCGTCTGACGACGGACTCGATCGACCGCTTTCTCGCTTGCTTGCGCCGTGTCCTGGAGACCCCGGATCCGGCGCTGGATTTGGAGGACGACAAACGCTGGGCCGCTGCGGTGTATGGCAAGGCCCGCGGGGAATCCGGCGCATTGATCCAGTCCATGCTGGATTCCCTGGTCAAGCTGGCGGTGCGCGGTGTGGAGGTCGACGCACTGAAGCCGCTCTGCCTGGACGCGCGCGTGTCCCGGCAGGTGGAGGGCGTGCTCAACGATGCCGATCGCATTCGCTGGCTGTCGGTCTCCAGCTTTCTGTCCGAACTGGCTGAAGCCGCCCCCGATGCCTTCCTGCGCGCGGTCGGGAACGGATTGCGGCGCAACGACAACCCGATCAGCGCGATCGTCGCCGAAACCGCTGCGACTGGCTCGGGCATCACCGGCCGCTGCTGGCACGCCGACCTGCTGTGGGCGCTCGAACGCCTCGCATGGGCACCGCAACGCTTGGCCCGGGTCGCTGACATCCTGGCCCGGCTGGCACGCGCGCCAAAGCCGGGGAACTGGAGCAACACGCCGCTCCGCTCGTTGAAATCGCTGTTCCGTTCGTGGTGGCCGCAGGTGACCGTGCCCCTGGATACCCGCCTCGCCGAGCTGGATCGGGTGGTGCGTGACCATCCCGACGTGGGATGGGAGCTTTTGGTCGCTCTGAGCCAACCTTGGCAAGATTGCGCCAGCGCAAACGCCACCCCGGTGTGGCGGGATGACGACACCGGAGCGATCGGGCAAATCAGCCAGGGAGAACTGATCACGACCCTACGGCATGTCTACGCACGGATGATCGAGTCGGCGCCGGGGAATGCGTCACGGGTCGGCAAGCTCATGGGACAAATTAGAGAACTGCACCCGGATGACGAAGAACGCGTCTGGGTCCTGACCGTGGGATTTGCCGCTGATCATCACTCGGACGAGGAGCGGGACCTGCTCTGCGAAATGCTCCGGCATCTTCTTCACCGGCATCTGAATTACGACGAACTTCCTGCCGATGAGGTCGAGCCGTTTCTTGCCAGAGCTCAGGACCTTTATCGGAGCCTTCAACCACGCGATGTGGTGATCCGCCACCGTTGGCTCTTCGCATCACGCTGGTTGGAACTTCCCGAACCGGACTCCAAGGATTGGTCGTCCATGCGACTTTCCGAACTCCGGCGCGACGCTCTGTCGGAGGTTCTGGCGATCGGTGGCTGGGCAGACGTCGCACGCCTCGTCCAGTCCTGTGGAGAGCCGGGTATCGTCGGCGCCACCGTGGCCGCCCTTGATCTGCCGGATGATGAGATCGTCGCTTGGGCGAACGGGTGTTTGCCGCTCTGCCCTGGTGATCGACGGATGTGGCTGGTGATGGCCGATTTGCTGCGTACTTTGGGTGACGACCGCCGACGTTCCGTCGCCGATCGCCTGCTGTCCCTGTCCCGCCACCGCGACGATGCGGACAATGTGGTGATTGCCCTGTTGCAGGCTCTGCCGTTCGATCGCGAAACTTGGCTACGCGCTGACGATCTGGGAGAGACGATAGCCCGCCGGTACTGGGAAACCACCTCGGAAGGCTGGTGCCACGACCAGTCGGAGACGGCAGCGGAACGCCTGTTGGCGGTCGGTCGACCCTGCGCTGCCCTCGGAGTCCTGAAGTTCCGCGCAAAGAACGCCCCCGCCCCCCTGCTGATCCGCATTTTGTCGGACATCCTGTGCACGACCGAACCTCTGGAGGTCGTGCAGGGACTCGACCAGTATGTCATCCGTGACGCCCTTGAACGGCTGGCCGCTGACAGCTCGGTGGATGACGAGATCATCATTCGTCTGGAGTTCGGGTTTTCACCCTTGTTCCGACCAGACAATGGCGGAGATCGTCGCATTCACCGCAAACTGGCGCGTGATCCCGGTTTCTTCGTCGAACTGCTGACCCTCGCCTACCGGTCGGAAAACGCGGATAGGCAGGCGGAACCCGGCGACCCGAATCTGGCCCAGCGTGCCTCCGGCATCCTTCACAAGTGGCGGAGGGTGCCTGGGACTGCGGAAGACGGCACCGTCGATCCATCGGCCTTCACCGATTGGGTCCGGCAGGCGTTGGAGGTCAGTACACAGCAGGGGCGTGGACGTGTGGCGCAGAGCGTCATCGGACAGGCGCTGGCGCACGCTCCCGCCGATTCCGAAGGCCTGTGGCCCTGTGTTGCCGTGCGGGATGTGCTCGATGATCCGGATCACGACGTCATGCGCCGTGGGCTGCACACCGGGCTGTTCAACAAGCGGGGGATGACCAGCCGGATGCCCGACGAGGGCGGCGGGCAGGAACGGGTGTTGGCGGCCCGGTATCGCGGTTGGGCCGATGCGCTAGCCTCCACGCACTGGCGCCTTGCCGGAGTGCTGCGGGATCTCGCCGACTATTACGAACGCGACGGACGATCCGAGGACGCCGACGCGGCATGGCGTGGGGAGGAATGATGGCTCGACGCTCCGCAAGCCCTCCCACACCTCCTGCGCCGGCCGGCACACATCGAGCAACGGCGCCGGTTGCAGGCGACACACCATCACCGGCCGGGGCACGTCTGCAACCTTCACGTCATCCAGCCGCCGACCATGGCTGCCCCCGCGCGGAAGCGACGTTCGCCGCCGGATCGTCGACGCCGTCGCGCTGGAATCGCCGCGCGCCTTCACCGGAATGCGCATGCACCAGGAAGTCTCACGCGCAAGCAGCAGAGCCGGGAATAGGGCCGAGACGCGCCAGCGCGGCGCGGCGGCGCAGCCCTGGAGTCCGGTCCGCCGCATCCGCGGCGGAGGCGCCGTCACGCGCTTTGATCGGTCCCCCGGTCCGTGTCCACGGCGGCGATGGCGATGAGGTCGGCGAGCGCCGTGGCGAGGAAGGTCCAGGGATGGCCGTCGGCCTCCGGTTCCGACAGCGACCACTCCGCCGCGACGGCGAGCTTGGCGATCACCCCGGCCAGCGAGCGGGCCGGCGTCGCGGCGGCGGTGCGCAGCAGCTCCTCGGCCCGGCGACCGGCGGCGGCCTCACGCTCCTGCGCTTCGGTGTGGCCGCAGGCTGCGGCCTCGGCGTCCCAGCGCGCCCGCACGTCGGCCAGTTCCCGCGTCAGGCGCTGGCGCTGCGCGGCGGTGGCCGCCTCCTGCCCGAGCACCCAGTCGATCTGCTCCGGTTCCGTGACCCAGACCGTGGGGCGGTCGGGATCGGCGGTCGCGATCGCGACGCGCGGGAAGCCGATGCGTTCGGCCAGTTCCCGTTCCAGCCGCTGCGCCGTGCGGCAGTGTCGCCGCGTGGCGGCGAAGGCCGCCCGCCACGCGCGCCAGAGGCCGAGCAGCGGGTCGGCCGCGTCGCCCTCGGCCACCGCGCCTTTCAGGAAGCGGCCGGCCGCCGCCACCGCCGCCCGGCGCGACGCCTTGGTCGTCTTCGGCACGCGCGTCCGCGAAGGCACGGCTACCTCCTTTGCGGCCTAGGCCGCAACTGGTACGATGCAGAATGACATGAATAATAACACCACAAAAAATGACCGATGACAAGAATAATGTAATTACGCCGGCCCAGTGCCGCGCGGCGCGCGCGCTCGTCCGCATGAATCAGCAGAAACTGGCCAAGGCGGCCGAGGTGTCGACCAAGACCATCGCGGATTTCGAGCGGGAGATTGAGCGCCAGCTCAACATCCGGACGCTGCGCGCCATCCGCGCCGCGCTGGAGGCGGTGGGCGTCGAACTGATCGCCGAGAACGGCGGCGGGGAAGGCGTGCGCTTCAAGAAGGCAAAAGGCACGGACGCCGACGTCATCTGACGGCCTCCTCCAGGGCGCCGACGGTCGCCTTGACGAGGTCGAACACGCGCCGGCGCAGGTGCGGGTCCTCGATGCGGTAGTAGCAGCGCAGCAGTTCCAGCGTCTCGCGCCGTCCCAGCGGCGGCATGGGGATCTCGGGGCCCAGCGTCTCGGCCGCGACGCCGCCCGGCGGCGGCAGGTCGTCGAAGAAGAAGCCGACCGGCACGCCGAGGATGCCGGCCAGCTGCCACAGCCGCGCGGCGCCGATGCCGTTGGCACCGCCCTCGTACTTCTGGATCTGC
>DASWVP010000156.1:0-8097 GCA_036401175.1 Azospirillum sp.
TGCTGACCGTGCTGCCGGCCTGGGCGCTGGTCGGCGTCTGGACCGGCAACCCGGTGCAGGTGGTGCCGGTGCTGGCCGCCGCGGCGGCGCTGATGGCCATCTCCTGGATCGACGACCGCCGCGGCCTGGGGGCCGGCCCGCGCTTCCTGACGCAGGTCGCCGCCGTCGCCGTCGGGCTGGCCGCCCTGCCCGCCGACGCGCACGTGCTGCAAGGCTGGCTGCCCTGGTGGCTGGACCGCGCGCTGGCCGGCTTCGCCTGGCTGTGGTTCGTCAACCTGTTCAACTTCATGGACGGCATCGACGGGCTGGCCGGCAGCGAGGCCGCCACCATCGGCGCCGGGCTGGCGCTGGTCGCGGCGCTGGCCGGGTTCGACCCGGCGCTCGGCCTGTACGGGCTGGCGGTGGCCGGGGCGGCGCTAGGCTTCCTGGCGTGGAACTGGCACCCGGCCAAGGTCTTCATGGGCGACGTCGGCAGCGTGCCGCTCGGCTACCTGCTGGGCTGGCTGCTGTTGAGCGTGGCGGCGCACGGCTACTGGGCGGCGGCGCTGCTGGTGCCGCTGTACTTCCTGGCCGATGCCACCATCACCCTGCTGCGCCGGGCCGCCGAGGGCAAGAAGGTCTGGCAGGCCCACCGCGAGCACTTCTACCAGAAGGCCACGCAGCGCGGCCGCACCCACGCCCAGGTCGTGCGCGCCGTGCTGGCCGCCAACGCCGCGCTGGTGGCGCTGGCCGCGCTGTCGCCGCGCCTGGGCTGGGCGACGGTGCCCGTGGGCGCGGCGGTCGTGCTGCTGCTGCTGGCCAATCTGGCGCGGGTCAAGCGGGTGGCGGCCTAGAATGCGCGTCCTCGTCACCGGCGCCACCGGCTTCGTCGGCCGCACCCTGGTCCCGCTGCTGGTCTCACGCGGTCACAGCGTGCGCGCCGCCGTCCGCCGCCCCGATGCGGTGGTCCCCGGCGCGCAGACCGTCGCCGTCGGCGCCATCGGCCCGGACACCGACTGGACCGCCGCGCTGGACGGCGTCGACGCGGTAGTGCACCTCGCGGCGCGCGTGCACGTGATGAAGGACACGGTGGCCGACCCGCTGGCCGAATTCCGCGCCGTCAACACCGCCGGCACCCGCCGCCTCGCCGAGGCCGCCGCGGCGCAGGGCGTGAAGCGCTTCGTCTATCTCAGCTCCATCAAGGCCGTCACCGACGAGAGCCGGCCCGAGTCGATCGACGACGCCACGCCGCCCGACCCGCACTCCCCCTACGGCGTCTCCAAGCGGGAGGCCGAACAGGCGCTGGCCGGGATTGCCGGCCTCGAACCCGTCGTCCTGCGCCCGCCGCTGGTCTATGGCCCCGGCGTCGCCGGCAACCTGCGCACGCTCCTGAAGCTGTGCGCCCGGCGCGTGCCGCTGCCGCTGGCCGCCGTACGCAACCGCCGCAGCCTGATCTTCGTCGGCAACCTCGCCGACGCCATCGCCACCTGCCTGACCCACCCGGCGGCGCCCGGACACCGCTTCGTGCTGCACGACGGCGCGCCGCTGTCCACCGCCGACCTGATCCGCGCCTTCAGCGCCGGCCTGGGCGTGGCACCGCGCCTGTTCCCCCTGCCGCCGGCCCTTCTGAAGCTGGGCGCCGCGCTGACCGGGCGCATGGCGGCGTACGACCGGGTCGCCGGTTCGCTGGAGCTGGACGACCGTGGCATCCGGGAAACGCTGGGCTGGTCGCCGCCGCACCCGGCCGCGTCCGGCTTGCGCGCCACCGCCGAATGGTTCAAAGCTGGCGGCGGCCAGTAATTCGCAAGGTTTTCTGATGCGCATCCCGTCCCCGCGGGCCTTCCTCGTCTACGTGCACGATCTGGTGATGACCGGCGTCGCCTTCGTGGTGGCGCTGTATCTGCGCGTCGGCATGCAGGCGTTCGACGAATACGCCCTGGCGCTGGCGCTGGGCGCGCCGATCATGATGGCGATCGCCGCGGTGGTGTTCCGCCAGCTTGGCCTGTACCGGGGCATCTGGCGCTATGCCTCCATCCCCGATCTGGCTCAGCTCATCCGCGCGGTCACCGTGGCCGTGCTGATCTTCGTGATGGCGATGTTCCTGCTGACCCGGCTGGACGCGCTGCCGCGCTCCGTGCCGCTCATCATGTGGTTCGTGCAGCTGGTGCTGCTCGGCGGCCCGCGCTTCGCCTACCGCCTGCTGAAGGACCGCCGGCTGGGGCTGGAGGACGCGTCGGTGGCGCCGCAGATCCCCGTGCTGCTGCTGGGCGTCGGCGACGCGGCGGAGCTGTTCATCCGTTCTCAGGCCAACACCCACTCCATGTACCGCGTCGTCGGCCTGCTGGACGACAAGAACCGCCGCATCGGCCAGTCGGTGCGCGGCATCCCCGTGCTGGGCGGCCCCGAGGACATGGCCGAGGTGGTGCGCCGCCTGGAACGGCGCGGCGAGCGCCCGCAACGCCTGATCCTCACCAAGGAGCAGACGGAGGTGGCCGGCGCCCCCGTGCGCGACCTCCTCGACCGGGCCGAGCAGCTGGGCCTCACGCTGTCGCGCCTGCCCAGCCTGACCGAGTTCAAGTCGGCGCTGGACGAAGGCAAGATCGAGGTGCGCCCGATCGCCATCGAGGACCTGTTGGGCCGCCCGCAGGCGGTGCTTGACCGCGGCGCCATCACCGGCCTTGTCACCGGCCGGCGCGTGCTGGTCACCGGGGCCGGCGGCACCATCGGCAGCGAACTGGTCCGCCAGATTGCCGCGCTGGCGCCCGAATCGCTGGTGCTGGTCGATGCCGGGGAGTTCAACCTCTACACCATCGACCTGGAGATCCGCGCCCGCCACCCGTCGCTGTCGCTGCACACCGTGCTGGCCGACGTGCGCGACCGCGACCGCGTGCAGCGCCTGTTCACGCAGCACCGCCCCGCCCTGGTCTTCCACGCCGCCGCGCTCAAGCACGTGCCGCTGGTCGAGATGAACCCGCCGGAAGGGGCGCTGACCAACGTCGTCGGCACCCGCAACGTGGCCGACGCGGCGCGGGCGAGCGGCAGCCTTGCCATGGTGCTGATCTCCACCGACAAGGCGATCCGCCCGACCAGCGCCATGGGCGCCACCAAGCGTTTCGCCGAGTGCTATTGCCAGGCGCTGGACGTGCTGCCGCCGCGCGAGCCCGGCGATTCGCCGACGCGCTTCATGACCGTGCGCTTCGGCAACGTGCTGGGCTCCTCGGGGTCCGTGGTGCCGCTGTTCCAGCGCCAGCTCGCCGCCGGCGGCCCGCTGACCGTCACCCACCCGGAGATGCGCCGCTATTTCATGACCGTGCGCGAGGCGGTGGAGCTGGTGCTCCAGGCCAGCGCGCACGGCGTGGACCGCGCCGAGGAGCGCGGCAAGGTGCTGGTGCTGGACATGGGCGAGCCGGTGAAGATCGTCGACCTCGCCCGCCAGATGATCCGCCTCGCCGGCTTCCGGCCGGAGGTCGACGTCCGTATCGAGTTCACCGGCCTGCGCCCCGGCGAGAAGCTGTTCGAGGAGATCCTGTCGGCCGCCGAGGCGCCGACGCGCACGGAAGCCGACGGCGTCTTCCTCGCCTCGCCCGGCATCATCGACTACGCGCTGATCGACCGCGCCGTGGCCGAGCTGGAGACGGCCGCGCGGGCCGGCGACGAGCCGCGCGTCCTGTCCACCCTGGCCGCCATCGTGCCCGGCTACCGCACCGCGGAAGGCGAAGATGCCGGCCAGGATGCGGGCGACGCGCGGGCCGACGCGCAGGGATGATCTTTAGGAACACGTTCCTGGCGTAAAGGGCTTGCGTGGTCGGAAACCTTATCGTATAAACCGCGCCACCCCAGCGGGCGGGCTGCCGTAGCTCAGTGGTAGAGCACTCCCTTGGTAAGGGAGAGGTCGAGAGTTCAATCCTCTCTGGCAGCACCATTCCCCTCCCCTGATACAATAATCCCATCGTTCCGCCTGCACGCGCGATGCTGTAGGTTGGGTTCCGCGACAGCGGAAACCCACCAGCCCCGGCACGGCGACGATGTTGGGTTTTCGCCTGCGGCCGAACCCAACCTGCGAATTCTCCAAAGCCATGAGCGACTTCAAGATCGGCGACAAGGTCACGATCCACACCAGCCAGGGCGGGCCGCAGAGCATCGCCACGGTCCGGCGCTTCCTTGCCAACGGCAAGGGCATGGAGCTGTCCGACGACAGCCAGTGGCGCGCCGACGGCAAGCGGCAGTTCCACTACAAGGGCGGCTTCTACAAGGGCCCGTGGGTCGACCACTTCCACGCGGGCGACAACGATCACGTCGCCAAGCGCCGGCACATCGGCCGCCTGCACAAATGGGCGCGCGAGCTGACGCTCGAATCGCCGCTGAGCGGCCCGGCCCTGAAGCGCATCCTCGACCTCATCGACGCCGAAACCAGGGCCGCCGAAGCCAGCGCCGACAAAGCCGACTCCGACCAAGCGCCGGAGTGAGCATGGCGCGGACCCTGTTCAAGACCTACAAGGTCCACTTCGCGCGAATCACCTCCGGCCTGCGCGGCCGGTCGGAACGCGACGTGATGGTCGACCGCTTGAAGCGCTTCGTCGCCGACAACGGCATGGCCGGGGAACTGGACCGCATCGTTCCGCACGGTGCGTTCGGCATCATCGAGATCCGCTGCACCGAAGCGCTCGCCAACCGCCTCCCCGACATGCCCGACGTGGAAACCGTCCTGGAGGCGTAATTCCTGACGTTGGGCCGCGCTGCGCTTGGCACCAACCTACGGGAACATGCGCTCTGCCGTAGGTTGGCGCCAAGCGTCAGCGCGGCCCAACGTCGGGCGCGCTTCACACCCGCGAATCAGCTGCTCCAACGGCTACGCCGCCTTGCCCAGCCGGCGCTCCAGTTCGCCCTGGAGCTGGCGCGGGGTGACCGGCTTGTGGGCGACGCCAAGGCCGTGCGCCGCCGCGTCGCGCTGGCACTCCGGGCCGGTCTCGCCGGTCAGCAGCACCGCCGGCACCGCCGCCCCCACCCGCTCGCGGATCGCCAGGATGGCTTCGGTCCCCACCCGGCCGGCGCGCAGGCGGTAGTCGGCGACGATCAGGTCCGGTGTGCGCTCCGTGCCGTTCAGCCGCTCCAGCGCCTGTTCGGCCGAACCGGCGATCAGCACCTCGCACCCCCATTCCCGGAACATCGCCTGCAACCCAAGCAGCACGATGGCGTCGTCGTCGATGAGCACCACGAACCGGCCCGCCGTGGTGGGCGCCGACGCCTCGGCCGCCGCCGGTCTCGCCGGCTCCGCCGCCGGTGCGGCAAGCGGCACCACGATGGTGAAGGTCGAGCCCCGGCCGGGCGCCGAGCGCACCTCGACCGCATGGTCCAGCAGCCGCGACAGCCGCTGCACGATGGCCAGCCCCAGCCCCAGTCCCTGGCTGCGGTCGCGCTCGGGGGTGGCGACCTGATGGAACTCCTGGAAGATGGCTTCCAGATGTTCGGCCGGGATGCCGATGCCGCTGTCGCTCACGCGGATCCGCGCCTGCCCGTCGTCCACGCGGCACTCCAGCCGCACGCCGCCCCGATCGGTGTAGCGGACGGCGTTCTCGACAAGGTTGCGGATCATCCGGCCCAGCAGCGTGGCGTCGCTGCGCACCGCGACATCCCCCGACAGGGCGACCGTGAAGGACAGCCCCTTGCTCCGCGCCACCGGCGTGCAGGATTCGCCGATGTGCGCCAGCAGCGGCCCGAGATCCACGTCCGCGACGGACGGCGCGATCACCCCGGCGTCCAGGCGGGAAACGTCGAGCAGGCCGTCCAGCAATCCCTTCAGCGTGTCGATGCCGCGGTCGAGCATGGTCAGCACCTCGCGCCCCTCCGGGTCGCGCACGTGACGGGCCAGGGCCGCCGAGAAGAAGAACAGCGACTGGATCGGCTGGCGCAGGTCGTGGCTGGCGGCGGCGAGGAACGTGGTCTTGGCGAGGTTGGCGCGCTCCGCCGCCTCCTTGGCGGCGCGCAACGCCTCGGCGGCGTCGCGACGCTCGGTGACGTCCTGCAGGTAGGCGGCGAAGCCCTCGCGCGAGGGGAAGACGCGCACCGCGTACCAGCGGCCGTGCATCGTCGAAAACGCCTCGAACTCCACCGCGCCGCCGCCCGTCATGACGCGCACGGCGTTTTCCTGGAAGGCGGTGCCCACCGCGCCGGGGAACGCCTCCCACAGGTCCATGCCGGTGAAGTCGCGCCCGCGGCCCAGCACCAATCGGGCGCGTTCGTTCATGAAGGCGATGCGCCAGTCGCGGCCAACCTCCAGCACGCTGTCGTTGGTGCAGTCCAGCACCTCGGCCCGCTTGCGCGCGGCGGCGTGCGCCTGTTCGCGTAGCGCCGCCTGATCCTGCACCGCGTCGGCCATCTCGTCGAAGGCGCGGCCCAGCGCCGACAGCTCGTCGCGCCCGGCGGGCAGCCGCGCGCGGGCGGACAGGTCGCCCTCCTTCCAGCGCGCCACCACCGCGCCCAGCGTCCGCACGGGACGCAGCAGCAATCGCGCGCCCAGCCACGCCGCCGCCAGGGCCAGTACCAGCCCGGCGGCGATCAGCAGCACGCCGCGCCACGTCGCCTTGGTCGCGTCGGCGAAGGCCAGCTCGCGGTCGAGCCCCACCGCGACGAACAGCCCCTGCGGCCCTCCCTTCAGCGCCATGTGGCTGACGATGCGGCGCACGCCGTCCATCGCGTCGGTCGCGATGGTGCCGGCTGCGCCGGACGCCAGCAGCGGCAGGAACACCGACGGCATCGGCGTGCCGACGGTGGCCGCGCCCTCGGGCTGGCCAGCCAGGACGGTGCCGTTGCGGTCGGCGATCAGCAGCGCCATGCCCGGCGGCAGCGGCTTCGCCGCCATGTAGCCGCTCAGCCAGTCGAGGTCGAGCGCGGCGCCGATCACCCCCACCAGCCGGCCCGCGTCGTCGTGCAGCGGGTGCGCCATGTGCAGGCTGTGGCGGCGGCTCTGCTTGCCGAACGCGTAATCGCCCACGGCGAAGCCGTTGGTGCGCACCGCCCGCTGGAACCATGCCCGATCGGCGACGTTGTTGCGCTTGCCCGGCTCACCGGCGCACATGCCCTGGCCGGTGGCGTCCATGGCGTCGATCAGGGCGTACTGGGGGAACTGGATCTTCAGCCGGGCGACCAGATCGTGGCAGCGCGACGGGTCCAGGCGGCGCATCGCCGGGACCTGCGACAGCGCCACCACCAGCTGCCGCCCACCGTCGATGATGCGCGCCAGCTCGTCCGCCATCAGCTCGACATGCCGGCTCGTCGTCGCCGCCACCTCGTCCACGCGCGTGCGGCGCAGGTCCAGCTCGTTGTACGCCTGGATGGCGATGGCGGGCAGAAGCGTGATGCCGACGAGGAGAATGAGCCGGGAGAGCAGGGTCATCGGGGGCGTCGTCCGTGCCGCACTGCGTCGGGTTCGCGGGCACCGTGCGCCGCCAGGTCCGAACATTCGGACGTTCGCAAAACATGGTTAATGATTAGTTGCCTAAGCGTTTCCCTATCCGTCCGGGATAGGACCGGCCCGCCGGAACCTCCGGCCGCGCCCGCGGTTTGCCAAAGGCGCAACCGATGGAGGGAACCCGCGATGAGCGTCGAGACGATGATCCGCGACACCTACGACCAGGTGTTCGGCGGCGAACAGAACATGTCGATGACGGAGCGTGTGGCCTCGTCCGGCTTCGGGCTGATCCTGGCCGCCGCCGGCGTCAACCGGGCCGGCCTGTCCGGTGCCGTCATGGGCCTTGCCGGCGCGGCGCTGGTCGCCCGGGGCATGAGCGGCCACTGCCCGGTCAAGTCGATGATGGACGGCGACCACGCCGTCGGCCACGGCGGGCAGCAGGAGTATGTCGACCACGACGAGCAGCCGCAGACCCATCCCGCCGTCCAGCGCCACGTGCCGGTGTCGTAGCGCTTCGCACCGCGCCGCGCCTGGGGCACACTCCGCCCGGCAACGCGGGCGGAAGGGGTGCGGCATGGCGGCGGAGCGGATCGTCCATCTGACGGGCGGCGGGGTCAGCGTCGCGTTCGGCGTCGGCACCACGGCGCGGCTGCTCTACTGGGGCCCGGCGCTGCCCGACGGCGCGGACGCGCTGAGCGGCGTTGCCGCCA